>BLMD01000283.1 GCA_011959925.1 Lachnospiraceae bacterium | reverse complement strand
GGTAATATGAGTCAAACCCGACACCGTAAATCTGCGCAAATACCGTCAGAGGAAAATAAATGGATACCGGGGAATTATCATAGGTGAATGTAAACATCGTTTCCTGTTCCGCTTTTTCCACCCCTATGATGGTAAACGGAATTTCAATTCCCCACATGGAAACATCCAGATTCATGCCGACCACATCGACGGAACCAAACAGGCGCACAGCGTCTTTTTCCCCGATGACGCAGACCGGAGAGGCGGCAAGATATTCCTGTTTGTTAAAATACCTGCCTTTTAATATCCCGGTAGTGGAAAACACCTGATAAGACGCCCTCTGTCCGCTTGCGGACACCTGAAATTCTCCCTTTTTCGTACTTGTCGTTCCATCTGCGCCCATATACGTATTTACGCCCTTTAGGCCTTTCACTTCCGCCTCAATCGCCTCAATATCGTCGTTTGTAATCTGATAAGACCCGGTATCGTCATACGTATAAAGTGCGATCTGCCCCGCTGCGATCCCTGCCAGCTGTTCTGTGATAACATTTTTCGCACCGTTTCCCAAAGACATGATTAAAATTACGGAAGAGATGCCGATAATGATTCCAAGCATCGTCAGAAAGGACCGCATTTTGTTCGCCTTAATATTAGAAACGGCCATCTTCAGATATTCTATAAACTGCGACATGCCCCGCCTCCTATTCTGTCAGTTCCGTTGTCGGCGCCTCGTCCGGATTCTGTTGTTCGGATTCCTGAACTTCCATACCTTCTATGATATCGGAATCAACGGTTGTAATTACTTTTTCTCCCGGCTCGACGCCGCTTTTTATTTCGATTTCATCGGTCGATGACATGCCTGTCGTCACATATTTTTTTACGACCGTTCCGTTTTCGATCGTGTAGACAAAATCTCCCTGTGTATCGGAATTCACCGCAGAAACCGGCACGATGCATGCATCCTGTGCCGTTCCGAGGTCTACGGTCACTTTTGCATCCAATCCTAAGATCAGCTTGTTATCCGGCGTATCGATATGAACCTTCATCATTACCATCGCCGCGCCCGATTCTCCTTTTTCCGCCAATTTACTGATGTAACTGATGTTTCCCTGGTAGGTGTTGTCCTGAAACGTAATAACGGCGCTCTGCCCGGGTTTCAGATTGACCAGGTTATATTTGGAAACGGGAACTTCCACACACATATGTTCCGCGCTTGCAAGCGTAATCATAGACGTCCCTTCCGCCGCCATCGTTCCGGCTGCAGCGGCAACTTCCGTAACGATCCCGTCAAAATCTGCGGTAATGCCCGCTTTTGCTTTCGAAAGATCCTCCGCCGTCTGCTCTAACGTCAGTTTGTTTGCCTGCTGGGAATAACTGATATTTGCCCGCGCCGCTTCCGTTAAGATTCCCGCTTCTGCAGACGCGTTCTTTGACTGCGCCTCTGAAAACTTCCCCTGCAGTTCGCTTAGCTCATTATTTTTCTGGCTGATCTGCGCCTGGATCTGCGTCTGGCGGTTTGCAAGTTCTCCGGCTCCCTTTAATGATTTTTTCTTCTTTGCAGCCTCATGCTCTTTTTCCTTTTTTTCTTTTTTCAGCTTGCCAAGCGTTTCTTTTTCTTTCTCTGAAAGCACACCCTGACTGCCGTTTTCCTCCAGTTTGGCAATCTGCGCGCCAAGCGTTTCGATTTCGGCCTCCAGCCTTGCAAGTTCTTCATTTGCCGCCGCCCGGTTGTTGGATGCCATCTCATTTTCAACTGCCTGCGCCTGCAAAGCATTAATTTCGGCGTTCACGGTATCGATCTGTCCCTGCAGCGTATGCATCTCGCTTTCACTGACCGCCAAGTCGCCCGCGCTCTCGCTCGCCTTCGCCAGAGTGTCGCTGCCCGCAGCATTTTCCGCCTTTGCCTGCAGCTCTGCGATATCATAACTTTTCTGCAGGGAATCCGTATCGTAAGTCAGAAGGTAATCGCCTTTTTCCACGCCCTGTCCCAGCACAACCGGAACTTCCCCGATTTTGGCATTAACTGCCGAAGCGTATACCCGTGTCACTTCGCTTGCGATCACTCCGCTGGTCTCTAACGTAGACGTGATATCTCCTTTTGCCACTTCCGCCGCATCTACCGTCGGCAGCTGCTCTTTGTCTCCGCCGGAAAAGACGCCTGCCGCCGCACAGAGTAAAAGGGCCGCCGCAAGAATCCCCGCCGCTATTTTCCACTTTTTTTTCTTTTTCCCCCGGCTCCCCGGCAGCATCCCCGTCTGTTCCTTTCTGATTTTTAACATTGTCT
>BLMD01000282.1 GCA_011959925.1 Lachnospiraceae bacterium | reverse complement strand
TTATAGAGGGATTCAGGAGATTAGAAAATCCGCAGGAATATTTGGCGCTTACGATACCTCGTTCTTTCTGTGCTGTGTTGATAGTTTTTGAAAATAAAAAAGGTAGCTGATTGTCTGTTAAGATAACCGCTACCTAAAGGTAAACAATATTCAGTTTTTATGTTTAATTCTGTTCCCAACAAACAAGAGGTTTGCACCAATATCAATTATCCATATCCAGATTAAATCTTATGATATTGTTCGTTTTCCGATTAGCAAAAATCTCTCCGTAACCAGTTGTAAGATTATACAGAACACTCCATTGTAGTTTGTCTATATTTCCATCAAAAATACCGACATCAGCCAATAATTGAACTGCCTGACCTTCCTCAAGTATACCGTTATTCGCTTCTATCGCATTTTGCACTTTATCATAGCGTTCAAATTCAGTCCCTCCTTCTCCGATATTCAAACCGTCATAGGCAATAAAATTAGAAGCAATTTGATATTCGTCCTCCGCTTCAACGACACAAAGCTCTTGATTTACATATTCCACAATGACAGAATGCCCACTTGCATCAGCAATTAAATAATGGCAATCAATACCTCCAGAAAAATATATATTATATTGTTTTAACAATTCAATGGCTTCTTCCACTGTAGCCGCTTTATCAAGTACAAGCCGCATTGCTGTGGTTGTATTTAATGTTATATTGTCGGGATTATATGGGGCTTCCGCTTCTAGCACTGAAAGCGTAGCAATCGCAAGCCCTTTCTCATTCATTCCGTCAAAGGGAAGAAATGGTGCGGCTAATGTCAGGAAATCATCAAAAAGAGAACCACTTGGTAAATTGTCCTCAGAATATCCTGCAAAAGAAAGATTGACGGTGGAAACCGAAGCATATCCATTATTAGGTGCAGTGTAAAGTTGTAAAGACGGGGCATATAAATAATCAAAATTTCTTCCAAACAAAATATCGCCATTCTCATTTTTTACGACAAAAGCTGTGCAGCCGTCTCCTGTAACACCCAAATTTATTGGCAGTCCTTTCAACAACTTTTTTGTTACAAATGCTTCAATGTCCGCATCATTTTCAGCACCAATTTCCAGAAAGTCATCAAATCCATAATCGCCATAATAGGTCATTTGATACATTCCGTAATCATCAACCTTTTTCAATGACATAAGAGAGCGCAATTCATTTCTAAACAATACAAGTGCTGCGATTATAATAATCAACAAAGCTATTCCTATACCTACTATAACCCGAAGAACAATTTTCTTTTTTTGTTTCATATTTACCTCAATCCATAATTTCAATTTGTTTAATTATCCAACGCTGTTATTTTACCATAAGCACATACATAATTCCATTAAATTTTGCTTAATCTCCCTTTGCCTTATTCTTTGCAATCATCATCTGCCTTGCCCGTTCCCTCTGCTCTGTGCTGACCGCCCTCGGCTTGCGGTAGCTGACGTGTGATTTCGGAAAGGAATAGGTTTTAGATACCTCGTCCTGCCCTGTCAATCTGTATATGTCGGGAAAGTCTGCAACAAGCGTGTCAAGTTTCCGCATGACCGCTTTATCCCTTGTATAGAGGGTGGCAGTCTGTTCTCCTGCATTATAATTGAGAATACTTTCCTGCTCGTATCGTGAAAGTTTCATAGTACCATATCCCCCTTTCCTTTGCTGTGGGTTCTGTGCTGTTTTCCCTCGGCAACTGTCGGCTGTTTTGCCTGTTCCTTTGCTTTGGCTAATCTTGTCTTTATGGAATGGTCATGCTCGGTCAGTTTCCGTCTTTTGGTGGTGGCTGTCAGTTCCGCACACGTTTCATCTGACAGGGCATTTAATTTCTTCAATGTGTCGCTTACAATCTGCTTTGTATCGCTGTCCTTTACCTGCGGAAGAATAGCGGATAAACTGGCGCACGTTTCCGCTTTGTTCTGCTCCCCAAACTGATAAATTAAGTTGATTTCATCAGCGTTAAAAGGTATCTGAAAATTTGCGCCCTCACATAAACGCTCCACGCCCATGCACTTAGGGAGATTTCCTGTCAGTTCGTAATTATCCCTTGCTGTGATTGTTCCATGATTGTCGGTCTGCCTTACCTCGACTTCGCACTGGCTTTTCTGCTCCAACACAAGCCACTGGTATTTGTCGCTTTCTTTGGTGAATACGGTTTGATGCGCATTGGAGTGTGTCCTGCTATGGATATATTTGTCTGTGGTGCTGTAATAGTCCAAAATCTGCTGTTCCTGCTTTTTATTCATGGTCTTTGCCCTCCTGTGATATGGATTGATTGATATGATTGGTTGGTTTCGGTGCTGATATATGGTTTTCTTCCGTTAATTGTCGGGAGATTGGATTGCGGAATACTGTTGTTGGGTATTTCTCCGCCTGTGGGAATAGGGGGTTATTTCTTACGGTAATTACCGCATGAAAAAAAGCTATAACCGTTACTGTCATAGCCTTTAAGGATTGAGGAAGTCCCTTTTTTATTTATATTTGTTTTGTCACCCCTCCGCACTATCCAACATCGGTGGGTAATACCAAATCCGGAATAAGATACCAATTTCCTTCGTGATATGTGCCGCCTAATTCATTAATGTGGTGCCGGGTAGCGCAGCACGTTGTCAAAGACAAGTTCATCGGCTCTTAATTAACATATTGGTGGGATGTATCCGAGTTGAATAGCTTTTGTCACGGCTTCAACCGCTGATGTAACATCCAGTTTTTCGAATATATGCTGCAAATGATTTGATAAAGTACGTTCACTAATATAAAGTGTGCTTGCTATATCTTTTCGTTTTTGTCCCTCCGCTATAAGCTGTATAATTTGTTTCTCACTATCTGTCAATTCTTCTATGAATGGAATTTCCCTGTCAAAATAAAGTATCCCCTGCATTATTTTAGAAAGAATAGATATGAGTTTTTCAGGTTCAATATTTTTATTAACAAATCCTTTTGCTCCTATTTTTCTTGCTTCACTTCGATATACAGGCAAATCATAGCCAGACAGAATTACAACCATTTGTTCTGGATAGCAGCTTAGTATCTGTTTGGCTAATTCCAGACCATCCTCAGAGGCTATATTCTTCAAGTTTATATCCATAAGGATGATGTCTGGTTTCTTAGATGCAATAAAATTGTCTAATCGAGAAACATCATTGATACTATCAAAGGTTTCAACTTCTGAATAATCTGACAATGCAATCTCCAAACTTTTTGAAAATAAAGCATGGTCATCTACTAACAAAATGTTGATAAGAAACATCCCCTTTCATCGGCAATATCGTTTGTACGCAAATCCCATGTGGATGGTTATTAGATATAGTTACAGAGCCGTCCATATCATTCACTCGTTCCGTAATCATTGCAAGTCCTCGATGTTTTAACTTATCAGCAGATAAGAGAACATCTGCATCAACAGTTCCATTGTCACTCACATTCAGTATTATAATCCCCTTATCCTGCGTAAGGGTTATCCATGCTTTTTCTCCTGTCGAATGTTTATAAACATTCATCACAAGTTCTTTCAGCAGGCGGTACACAAAAATATTGTATGGCTCAACCAGAAACAAGGAGTCTGAACAATCAAAGGAGACACAGATCTTACGATTCGGAAAAGATTGCGAAATACCATCCAGCAAGTTTTGGTAGTTTTCCTTTATAGTAAGTTTCGGAAGCAACATAGGATGGTAATCTTGCATTTGCTCACGAATATAAGTATTCATATTATCGAGAGTTTCCGTGATGATTTTCTGAACTTCGTGGCGGTCAGCTTTTTTTATCATATTTTTTACAGAAAGAAGATCTTGAAGAATGTCATCGTGGAGAAAGTTCGCAAATTCAAGATTTAATTGTTCTTCCCGTTGTAATTGTTGTAGGGCAACATGGTAGCTGCTTTCCCTCATTATTTTATTTTGCTCCTTCTTAAAATTTAAATCCAAAGCAATATTACAAACATATAAAAACGCAAACAGGGCATCCAACATAATAGAAAGCAAAAAATATCCACCATCTAAAACTATTGCTATCAAGCTAAAAATAATTACACCCGTAAATATAAGTAACGTTAACTGGCAATTATTGAATACGGCAGATAATGGAAGGCTGTTATGTTCGTTCAGTATGATACCGTGAACGCTTACCCAAAACAATAGTATAGGAATATATATACCAAAATTTGAAAGATGTTCGGGAACTCTCATTGTTGAAAAAGAATAAGTAAGGAATAAAACCATAACTACTATAAAGGAGAACGTGATATGCTTCCATTCTGACTTAAAAACAAAAGCAATTCTTTTTCTATGATATATTACAGTAAAAATAAAACATAGCCAACTTGCCATAAATTGTATGCCATAAAGCAGGAAAAATATTTTGCTTGATACCAATATCCCAATAAGAGTACAAATACAAGTTCCCGTCAGGCAGAGATTCATTAATTTCTGATATTTGTATCCGCTGTTTTGGAACAAAAACATCAGTATGAATTTAATGGAAACACACCATATTACCGGGCTTAAAGCGAAAAAAATAATGTTTGTAATGGAGTTGCCCGAAGCCGATAAAAGTATATACCAACTTTCTAATGCTAATAAACCACAAAATAGGGAAATAGTTTTATTTTTCCTAATGTTGCAGGAACTTATATAAGTAACATCTATCAGCAGCAAAGACGATAAAATCAAGGGTATGACACCTCTGGTGTTTAAGTGCAAATCTGCATGAGCGGTCAGCCCCATATATGCAATGAGTAAAATAGAATTTATAAAAAGCAGCAACTTTAATACTGTTTGCTTCATGTTTTGCCTCCTTTCTATTTTCTCATGAAATTATACCATCGCTCTGTGAACAAATAAAGTGTACGAAATCGCCGAGCGATAAGACCCGACGATTTCATATGATTTTTTATCTTTTTAGAACAGTTTTGCAGCAAGTATGGACAGTCATACCATAATATATTGTATAGATTACCAATGTCAGCATAATGGCAATCAACACAGGGACATATAACATAAAGCTATTTTCCAAGATGTTTTGCATAAGAGCCGATTTGTATATTAACGTGGCAAAGATGCAATCCACCAGGCCTAATAGAAATGGAATGCTGAAAAAAGTTATTGTCTGCTTTTTTATTATTTTTTTAATTTTCTTGTTTGTGTATCCCATTTTGCTCAAAATTTCATAATCAGCCTTTGAGTCAGTTACGGCAGAAATATTATTAAAATAGAGGATACTGCCTGTTGCAATAAAAAACAATATTACGAGAAATCCTATTAACAGGAAAGTAGAGCTGTTTAAGGAGAATAACTCATGTATCCTGTGCGAGTTTCCTTGTAAATAAGGACTGTTGTTAAGATAATTTGACAAATCAAGAAACAGAGCTTCATTGTCTTCGATTGATTGTCCATTTATACTCAAGACTTTCGTTTCGGGAGAAAGGCTTTCCGCTATGGTATGATATAAATTGTCACTTACAATCAGAGTACCAACGCTGTTTGCAAATGAAATGGGATTATCTAATGTAGTTGCAGTTACAGTAACAGGTATTTCTTCATTACCTATAAGTAAAGGATAAACATTGCCCGTTTCATCATTGTCTGAAGCTGGCTGGTATTTTACTAAGATACACTCACTATCGTGCGGCTCGCTGATTTGCCCAAAAACCTTATTTCTCCCCTGAGCTTCTAAAAGGGAAATATAGTCTGAATAAGGGATACATTCAAACCCTGCGTTTCGCAGAATTTTTTCGTTATCCGAATCCCCTTTGGCATTTCCGATGCTATATTCCATTGGGAGCTGTTCAGAAGAAGAAGTAACCTTATAAATATTAGTTTCCACGAATGTCACATCTTTCTCAGACGAGTGCTTGCCCACAATTTCTTTGATTGCATTTATTTCGCTTTCATCTTCAATCCTGCATTCAATTTCTGACGGTGCGATACGGGATACCGAAGCTATTGGATAATATAAAGTTAAAGCCATAGTACTCGAAACAGTCAAAGTTGCTGCTGATAACAGTGTGAGCATGATTAAAGTCTTGGAGTTTGAACGCATACGGTATATGAAATTTGGGGAAGTAATTATTTTTGTTTCTGTATAAAATTTCCGTTTGTTGTTTTTGCCTGTCTGTACTACAAAAGGAAGAAAGGATGCAATAAAGAGTATTGTTCCTAAAACTATAAGTACAAGTGTCAACATGGCAATAGGAGAAAAACCTATCGTAAACCAAACAGATTTAACTCCCCTGAGAATATCCAATGCAAGAATATACCCAAAAATAATAGAACAGAAACCAATGATGGCAGGAACAGCATGGAATTTCATTTTTTGCTCAGCACTTTTTTCAAATCTGACTAATCCCATAAGTGATGTTTTGAAAAGAAACATGCTGTTAGATAGAACCAATACAATTACAATAGCAAAAATAAAGCAGGCTGTTTTAACAATGGCGTTGATATTGAAAAAGGGTATTTCTGAATTATTGATAGACAAATCCAGTAATTTGGTTATGCCAAAAACAATACCTTTATGAAAAACACTTCCAAGAAGTATTCCTACTATAAAAGCTCCAAAGCAAATCAGAAAATTTTCTGTTGTCAGCAATGACAATACTGTGGTTTTTCTATATCCCAATAATGCATAAACACCAAGCTCTTTTGTTCGACGGCGCAAAAAGAAACGGTTGGAGTATGACATATAAAAAACAACAAAAGCCATTAGGAATAAAGAAATTACGCTGCACATCGTTTCAACCCGCCCGTCACCAGATATCTTTTCAAGCATAACCGTATTCATTGAGAATGAAGTAAATGCAAAAAAAACAGTAATTACAAATGATACAGAAAGCAGGTAAAGGGCATAAAATGAAAAATTGTTTTTTAGATTTTTAAGTGCCATTGATAAATTATTCATGGATTTTACCCCCCCTTATCTTTCCGTATCCAATTTGGCTACTTGCCGTGCAATCGCTCCATAGAATGTTCGTCTGTCGGTATCCTGTTTAAGAAGTTCCTGTATAATTCTTCCGTCTTTGAAAATCAGAATACGGTTAGCAAAACTTGCTGCATATGCATCATGTGTGACCATCAGTATAGTGGTATGCAATTCTTCATTTGCTTCTTTCAAAGTTTTTAACAACTCGGTAGCAGAGCTTGAGTCCAATGCTCCTGTCGGCTCATCAGCAAATAAAATACTTGGCTGTTTTACAATGGCTCTTGCAGCCGATGCCCGTTGCCTCTGCCCACCGGACAGCTCGTTTGGATATTTGTCTAATTGAGATGCAATGCCAAATCGCTCTGCTAGACTCCGCACCATTTTTTCGATTGTTTTAGGAGGAAGTTTTTGCAAAGTGAGTGGGACAGAGATGTTTTCTCGAATGGTGAGGCTGTCAAGTAAAAAGTATTCTTGAAAAATAAATCCAAGATTATCCCTGCGGAAATCTGCTGCACCTGTGTCGCTCAGTTGTTTTAAATTAACACCATTGATTATAATGCTGCCACTTGTAGGGGTATCAATAGTGGAAAGAACATTAAGCAATGTAGTCTTTCCAGAGCCAGAAGCACCCATAATAGCGATAAATTCGCTTTCTGCTACATTGAAGGATACTTTATTCAGGCTTGGATGCTGCCCTTTGGCATAAATTTTTGTTACCTCATTTACTTTTAATAATGCTGCCATATTTTAATCTCCTTTTCGTTTGATAGTTTCATTGTACTTTTTCTGGTCAAAAAGCGAATGAGTAAATCAGGCAATTTTTTTTGCATGATTTACTCATTCAAAATTAAAGGCGTTGTGGTAAGGTCATAAATATAAAAAAATAATTTACTTTAACTCTTGCTAATAACGTATAGGTTGGAAAAAGAAAATGAGAAAAGCAAGCATAAGTTACACTTTCCTGCTGTTTCCAAAAAAGGAGGCATTTATTTATGAAAGAACAGCAGAATTATACCGCAGGAATTTATTGCAGGCTATTTTGCTTGTAGATACAATTGCGCTTATTGGCATATTGATCGCCGGAATCACGAAATCAATAAAGTCAGTTTGATTCCTGGCCCGGCATTCAAATAAAAAAGACTACTGGCATAAAAAAGCTGCGCCAAAACATTTTCTACAATCAATCTCCTTTATTTTATAGTTTTTTTGTTTGTTTTGTGCTAAAATGAAAAGAGTTTTTGTATGAATCAACAAAAAGGAGGCTATTTATGAAACGAAATTTCAACAAGTTGCTGGCAGCTGTACTTACGGCTTCGCTGTGTATCCCCGCGTTTCCGGCAGAATATGTTCCGGCAGCTGTCACAGATGAAATTATCTGGTCAGACGAAGAAACGGTACTCGTCAACAACAACGATGTCGGCAGCACACGTTCTTCTAATTTCAACGAAGGCTGGAAATTCTATCTGGGCGACTCCGGTACTGCCCAGAATCCGGATTTTATTGACTCATCCTGGAAAGATGTCAATCTTCCGCATGATTTCAGTATATCCCAGAATTTCACTTCTTCCTATGAAGCAGAAAGCGGCTTTTTACCGGGAGGTACCGGATGGTACCGCAAAAAATTCACCCTCCCAGACACCCTGGAAGGAAAATCCATTGTTTTAAACTTTGACGGCGTCTACAGTGACGCTTACGTTTATATCAATGGAACGCCAATCGGAGAACATCACTACGGCTATACTCCTTTCGCATTTGACATCAGCGATCTCCTCCATTGTGATAATTCGACAGAAAACGTCATTGCAGTAAAAGCCGTTAATAATATTCCCACAAGCCGCTGGTATTCCGGAAGCGGTATTTACCGGGACGTTTCACTGATCGTTACCGATCCTGTCCATGTGGCGCAAAACGGTACTTTCGTTACCACGCCGAATTTAGAAAAGTCCAACGGAAGCGATGGAACCGTAAAAATTTCTGTCGATGTACAAAATGACGGTTCCGATCCTGCCAATGTAACCGTACGCAATACTGTCTTTGAAAAAAATGGAAAGACGGCTTTAGAATCTGCAGAAAAATCCGCTTTGGTGACAGCAGGCAGCATTACTTCTATTGAGACCTCCGCTGTTCTCTCCGCCCCCAAACTTTGGACTCCGGAAAGCCCCAGCCTTTACTGTGTAAAAACAGAAATTTTAAAAGGGGAGGAAGTTCTGGATACCTATGAAACGGAGTTTGGATTTAAATGGTATGAATTTACACAAAACAGCGGCTTTAAACTGAACGGAAAAAATGTAAAATTAAACGGCGTCTGCATGCACCACGATCAGGGCGCGCTTGGCTCCGCATCCTATTATGACGCCATTTACCGCCAGCTTATGATTATGAAAGATATGGGCGCAAACGCCATTCGTATTACACATAATCCCGGTGCGGAAATCTATGTCGATATCTGCAATGAAATCGGACTGCTGGTCATTGAAGAAGCATTTGACGGATGGGCATGGAAAAAAAATGGAAATTCCAATGACTTTTCCCGTTATTTTTCCGAAAATATTGCAGCGGGCAACCAGCTGATCTATGGAAACAGCAGCATGACCTGGGCAGAATTTGCATTAAAATCCATGATACGGCGCGACAGAAACGATGCGTCCATTATCCTCTGGTCACTGGGAAATGAAATCCAGGAAGGAACTGCAGACAGTCAGAGCTGGGACTGGGGTTTGGTTGCCGACAACCTGATTACCTGGGCAAAACAGGTCGATGAAACGCATCCTCTGACCTCAGGTTCCAACCGGAGAAACCTGACAGATACTGTTGCTCCCGTGATGCAGAAAATCTGCGCAGCCGGAGGCGTTGCCGGTTATAATTATGCCAGCGCCAGTGAGCTTTCCTCACTGCACAACACCTACGGCTGTATCATTGCTTCCGAAACAGCGTCTGCCGTAAACAGCCGCGGCATGTATAAAACAAATATCGACGGGTATAAAAATGCGTCTACCTATGCCAGCCAGTACGGCTACCATCTGACCTCTTATGATACTTCAAAAGTAAGCTGGGGAAAAACAGCGCAAGAATCTCTCTGGGATACACTGCCGGATTTTGTGGCAGGTCAGTTTGTCTGGACCGGGTTTGACTATATTGGAGAACCGACACCATGGAATGGAACCGATCCGGGAGACGGCGGACGCGGCGCAATCCCCAACAGCAGTTATTTCGGCATCGTTGAGACCACCGGGTTTCCAAAAGACAGCTACTATCTGTACCGCAGCCAATGGAACCAGACCGATACAACGCTCCATCTGGTTACGGCATGGGATTCGGATAACATGATGGATGCTTCCGGTACGCCTGTGATCGTTTACAGCAATGCGCCCAAAGTTGAGTTATACCGGACCGTAGGCAATACGACGACAAAAATCGGCACTGCTACCCGGACGGCGCATACCTCGGACGCAGGACATACCTATTATACATACGCCACGCAGAGCAACGACTCTGTCTGCACGACCCAAAGCGGTACAAACGCTTCCAGTTTATACGCCTCCTTCAACGTTGCTTTCACAAGCGGCACGATTTTTGCGAAAGCTTTCGATGAAAACAATCAGGAAATCACGCAAAACGCCGTGGGTACAAAATCTGTCTTCACGCCTGGTACCGTCAGCAAATTATCCGCCTCTTCCAATCGAAAGACCATTGACGCAGACGGATACAGCCTTGCCTATATTACCGTGGATGTTACAGATGCCGCCGGAAACCTGAAAACAACTGCTGAAAATACGATTCAGTTCAGCATAGACGGCAACGGTGAAATCGCGGGCGTAGACAACGGAAATCAGGCAACAAAAGAAAAGTATCAGCAATCGTCTGTAATACAGGGGCCAAAATCTGCCAGCATAAAAGCTTATGCCGGAAAAGCCCTTGTTATTGTACGCTCTACCAAAGAGAGCGGAAACTTCACCGTCACTGCTTCATCCGGCAGCCTTACGTCCTCTTCCGTTACGATCACAACCGAAGAAACCGGTACGGCAACAGAAGGTTCCATACAAAGCTATACGTTAAAGAAACATTGTTATGCTCCGCTCGGTACAAAAAGCGTTACGGATTCCCTGCCGAAAAACATAACCGCTTCCTATGCAGACGGTTCTACAAAAACGCTTCCTATTGTCTGGGAGTCTTACGACGCAGATAAATTGAATAAAAAAGGCTCTTTCCTGATTAACGGTTCTTCAACAGACGGCAGCGAAACCATTCCTCTGTTTGTCACCGTACATGTGTACCAGAACATTGCCGGCGTACAGTGCTTTTCTCTCTGCACGGCGCCCAAAACTGTCCCGGGCCTTGCAACTGCCGCTATGGCTTATGACACAGACGGAAGTGAATTTATGGAATTTCCTGTCGTCTGGGATACTGCAGATATTACCGCCGATTCTTTTCAGGAAATCGACTCCATCGTCACGATTACGGGAAGTGTGTCCATATTCGGAACCGAATACCCGACAAAAACAACGGTACGCATCGGAGATCCGGAAGTTACCTATGCCAATGTTGCCCGAAGCCGCGCCCGTTTGACCGACAATGGCCTGACCAACGGCTCGAAAGGAAGCGGTGCAAACAGATCTTATGATGATACTCTGACAGCCATTACCGACGGAAATCGTCTGGACGACGGAACCTCTGATTCCCGCTGGTCGGACTGGAGCAACAAAAACAAAACGACCGATCCGGGCGATATCCAGATTGCCATGAACTGGGATACCGTCACTACAACAGACCGGATTGATATTTATTACTTTATCTCGGACAATGACAACGATAAAGCTGCTTCTGTATTTCCGGATGATGTAATCATTCAATTTGCCGGTGGCAGCCAATACAACAGTGCAACGGGAATGATCGAGGCAGACAAATGGGAAGATGTGTCCTATGCCAAACCAACGGATATTGAGATTACCGATTCCAAAAATACCGTGACATTCGGAAAAAGCTATCAGTTAGACCGACTGATCAACCCACAGGCAATCCGCTTTACCTTTCACCATGCGGCAGGCAAATTCATCGGCATAAACGAAGTAGAAGTCATGAATCCAACCTACACATATACGTTAAACCGTTCCGCTGATTTGACAGGCGTCGTAATCGGAGAAGAAACCATTACATTTGATGCACAAACTACCGATTACCATGTAAGCGCTTCTTCTATCCAACCGGATAAAATCACATTCATCAATCCGGAAAACGCTGCCGTTACGCTGATTCCGCAAAGTGAAACCTCCGTAAAGATCCTTACGGTTTCCGAAGACGGAACGTCCACAAAAACATACACCTTATCCGTCAATCCGAAGCTGGCACTGACAGATAAGTTAGAAGTATATGAAAAAGAAATCAACAGCAGCGAATTTCAGAATGATTTTAAGGATCTTGAGAATTATGACAAATTACAGACCGTCATTGCAGAAATCAACAGCATCTTAGAAAAAAATCCGGACAATACGGTAATCCAAGACAGTCTGAATAATCTGGAAACTGCTTACAAAAACCTATACCAGGAAGCCCTGAATACAAAACTGACAGAATACAGCGCTCTGGATGCATCCAAATATACAGCAGACAGCTATGCCAAACTTCAGCATCAAATACAGCAAATCGAGGCAATGAACACGGCAGCTATGAGCGGATTAGAATTAAAAGCACAATTACACGCATTGACGAATGCGTTCAAATCCTTAGTAACTGCATCCAAACCTCCGGTTGACCCCGATCCCCCGGTTGATCCGAATCCTCCGGTTATTACACCCCCGGCACCGCCGGTTACACCGGTAACCCCGGATCCAAAGCCTGATCCAAAACCGGATCCAAAACCGCCGGTTACGATAACAAAAACGACCAAAAATAATGTCGAATATCAGATATTGGACGCATCGAAAAAGACTGCGGCGGCGATCCGGCTGACAAATCCGAAAGCAGCAAAAATCACCATTGCCGATACGGTGAAGATTCAAAATGTATCCTATCGGGTAACGGCAGTCAACGCAAAGGCATTTCAGGGAGCAAAAAAACTTAAAAACCTTACCGTCGGAAAACATGTCGCTGTGATCGGGAAATATGCGTTTAAAAATTGCAAAGTCCTGAAAAGAGTAACCTTTAAAGGAACTTCTGTAAATTCGTTTGGCAAAGGAGCATTTCAGAAAATAAAATCCAAACCCACGGTCAAAGTTCCGAAACAACTGAAAAAGGGCAAAAAACGAACTAACTTCTTAAAGAAACTCAAAAAAGCCGGCATGAAACATCCTGTATTGAAGTAAGACATTCGCTTTAAGCGCATACGGTGTCCAAACAGAAATTCAACCACAGAACGATTATGTAAACGAATACCCCCGCTGTAATTACAGAAAACATCTGATCACAGCGGGGGTATTCGTCTCCTATTTATGACGGTTTCTTCTTTATGATCGTCCCTCCTCCGATAGAATCCGATTCAAAATATCAGTCATCTCATCCACATGCTCCTTCTCAATGATCAGCGGCGGCAGAAAACGAAGCACATTACAACCCGCCGTAATCAAAATCAATCCGTGCGCCAGCGCCTTTTTGGAAACCTCGCCTGCCGGCTGCCCGTCAAGCTGCAGCCCCTGCATCAATCCCATGCCCCGATGCGCCGCAACGCAGGCATGGCGTTCTTTCAGTTCCTCTAAACGCTCCCAAAGATAGTTTGACACTTCTTTCACATGTTCGGTCATCCGATCCCGTTTCATCAGTTCCAGCGTCTTGGCAACGGCAGCGCCTGCAAACGGATTTCCTCCGTACGTCGTTCCGTGGTCTCCCGGCGCCAAAGACTTCTCTGCCACGCGTTCTGTCATAAGAAACGCACCTACCGGTACGCCGCATCCAAGCGCCTTTGCCGTTGTCATAATATCCGGTTTGACATCATAATTCTGCCACGCGAACATCTCTCCGCTTCTTCCCATACCGCATTGGATTTCGTCTAAAATCAAAAGAATATCTTTTTCCCTGCAAAGCCGGGCAATGCCTTCGATAAATTCTTTCTCCGCCGGATAGATGCCGCCCTCTCCCTGTATCGTTTCCATTATAATAGCACAGGTATGCTCCGTGATCTGCTCTTTCACGCTTTCCAGTCTGTTAAATTCCGCAAAACGAACCCCGGGAAGAAGCGGGCCGAACGGCTTCTGATATCCTTCGTTTCCCGTTACGGAAAGCGCGCCAAGCGTTCTTCCATGAAAAGAACCATGCATGGCGATCACCTCATGTCCTGCATGTTGGTCTCTGGTATATGCATATTTCTTTGCTGCTTTGATCGCACCTTCGACCGCTTCCGCCCCGCTGTTGGTAAAAAATACACGGTCCATACCGCTTGCCTGCTTTACCAGTTCTGCCGCTCGAATCGCAGGAACATTATAATAGAGATTTGAAGTATGTAATAATTTGTCTACCTGCTCTTTTAACGCGTCATTATATTCCTCATTTCCATAACCTAATGCGCACACCCCGATACCGGCTGCAAAATCCAGGTACTTTTTCCCTTCGGTATCAAACAGATACACGCCTTTTCCGTATTCTAAAAGAATGCCGTACCGATTGTAGGTATGAAGCAGATTTTTTTCCGCTTCTTCTATATAACATGTACTATTCATGGTAATACTTCCTCTCTTTTTCTCCCAAAATCGCCGTGCCGATTCCTTTATTTGTAAAGATTTCAAGCAACAGACAGTGCGCAATACGTCCGTCCAAAATATGTACTCTTGAAACGCCGTTTTCGATTGCATCGATGCAATTGTTGAGTTTCGGCAGCATTCCGCCCCCGATATTCCCCTCCGAAATCAATTCTCTTGCCTCTGTGATCGGAAGCTCAGAAATCAAAGTCGACGCATCGGCAGGATCTTTGTATACGCCTTCTATATCCGTTAAAAATGCCAGTTTCTCTGCCTGCATCGCTCTTGCGATCGCACAGGCGGCGTCATCCGCGTTGATATTATACGTCTGGTAAGAATCATCCATTCCGATCGGGCAGACGATCGGCAGGAAATCTTTCTCTAAAAGATCATAGAGTATCTTCGGATTCACCTTTTTGATCTCTCCGACAAAACCGATATCTTTCCCGTTAGCATACTTCTTATCTACCCGGAGTAGTCCGCCGTCTTTTCCACTGATGCCGACGGCAAGCACACCAAGCTCTTCCACCAGCTGAACCAGCGATTTATTGACGCGTCCCAGCACCATTTCGGCAATCTCCATTGTCGCCTCGTCTGTCTTACGCAGACCGCCGACAAATTCCGGCTCCATGCCGGCTTTTTCCACCCATTTGCTGATCTCTTTGCCTCCGCCGTGTACGATAATCGGCTTAAATCCGACCAGTTTCAGCAGCGTCACATCCTGAATCACCTGTCGCTTTAACTCTTCGTCTACCATTGCGCTGCCGCCGTATTTGACGACAATAATCTTCCGGTTGAACCGCTGGATATACGGCAGGGCTTCGATCAAAACCTCCGCTTTCCCCATCACTTCTTTCATTCCTGTTTCTTCCATATTTATTCACTCCTCTTTTCTTTTCTGTCAATGAATGTGCCATCGAATCCATCCCGTCTGACGTTCCCCGGCTGAAATACAGCGTTTTGAAACACACAGACTACGAACGATAATCTGCATTGATTTTCACATAATCATACGTCAAATCACAGCCCCATGCAGTAGCTTCAAAATCCCCGGACTTTATATCGATCTCGGCTCTCACATATGGCTCCGATAAAATTTTTGTCGCCTCCTCTTCACTGTAAGGAAGCGCCGTGCCGTCTCTCATAATCTGTATACGCCCCGCCGCACTTTCAAAACACAGGTCCACACGATCCGGATCAAACGATACGCCGGAGTATCCGATTGCACACAAGATCCTTCCCCAGTTCGCATCATGCCCATAAATCGCCGCTTTTGTCAGATTGGAAGTAATCACTGCCTTACTTAATGTTCTGGCATCCTCTTTGCAGGCGGCTCCTGTTACGCTCACTTCAAACAGCGCCGTCGCGCCCTCTCCGTCCCCAGCCATCTGCTTCGCCAACGTCGTATTGACATAACGCAGCGCCTCCACAAACGCCCGATAATCTTCATTTTTTTCTGTAATCACAGGATTTCCTGCCAAACCGTTCGCAAGAAGCAGCACCGTATCATTCGTCGACGTATCCCCGTCAACGGAAACCATATTGTATGTATCCATAATATCTTCCCGAAGCGCTTCCTGCAAAAGCTCTTTTGAAATCGCAAGATCTGTTGTAAGAAAACTCAGCATTGTACACATATTCGGATGAATCATGCCCGATCCCTTACACATCCCTCCAATCGTCACGGTACGACCGCCTGCCGTAAAAACTGCCGCCGCTTCTTTTTCATGTGTATCTGTCGTCATAATCGCACGCGCCGCCGCATTTCCCGCTTCTTTCGTATCCGAAAGCCCTTCTGCCAAAACCTCCACGCCGCTGCAGATCTTCTCAATCGGAAGCTGCATGCCGATAACTCCCGTAGACGCCACCAAAACGACATCCTCCGGAATCTTTAAAACCTCCGCCGTCTTTTTTGCCGTCCGGCTGCAATACGCATCCCCTTCTTCTCCCGTACATGCGTTTGCAATCCCGGAATTGACAACGACCGCCTGTGCAAATTCACTGTTTGACACCATTTTTTTATCCCATTTGACAGGAGCCGCCTGCACAACATTTGTCGTAAACGTCCCTGCCGCCACACACGGAACTGTACTGTAAATCATCGCCATATCCGTCCGGTCCGTATATTTAATGCCCGCAGCAGCAGCTGCTGCCATAAATCCTTTTGCCGCGGTAACCCCGCCCATAACCTGTTCCATAACCGTCATTCCTTTCCTTATTATTGTCCGTTTTTTCAGGACATAAAGGGATACCCGAATGGTGTTTCCTTATTATTGTCCGTTTTTCAGGACATAAAGGGATACCCACAGGGTGTTTCCTTATTATTGTTCGTTTTTCAGGACATAAAGGGATACCCGCAGGGTGTTTCCTTATTTTTGTCCGTTTTTTACAAGACATTACTTACAGACATTGAAGCGTGTAATATTTTCTTCATTCAATGTAAAATCGTAATAATTTAAATCCCTGCGGAACGTCCAGCCCACGCTCTTCCAGAACTGGTTTCCCACCGTATTATCCGCAAACGCGATCAGACAGACCTTATTGATCTTTTCTGCCTGCAGCGCTTTCATCGCAGCGACTGCCATTTCCTTGCCGATTCCATGTTTCCGAAATCCTTCCTTCACGCAAACATGGTAAAAACAGCCTCTTCTCCCGTCATGTCCGCATAAAATCGTACCGACGATCTGCCCGTCCGCTTCCGCAACAATACTCATATCCGGATTTCTCTTCAAAAAACGCTCCACGCCTTCTCTGGAATCATCCAGGCTGCGGATCCCGAAACCGGAAATTCCCATCCACAATCGATACACCTTCGGATAATCTTCTATTCTCATTGTACGGATCGTAACATTACTTTTCTCGTTCATAATACCTCTATGGATACATCGGCACAAACGTAAGTCCCTCCGACTCACATTCTCCAAACAGCAGATTCATATTCTGAACCGCCTGTCCTGCCGCTCCCTTTACCAGATTATCCAAAGCTCCCATTAAAACAATGCGGCCCGTTCTCTCATCGATTTTAAAATTAATATCCGTAAAATTACTGCCTTCAACCCATTTGGTTTCCGGACATACCTCCCGGTCCAGCAGACGGATAAACTGCTCTTTGGCATAATATTTATCATAAACCGCCCTTACCTGCTCATAAGAAGGATATGCATAACTTCCGTCACTTTGCGCCATTTTCTTAAGTACGGCATATTCCGTCACTAAAATTCCACGGTTCATCGGAACAAGATGCGGCGTAAAGCTGACCCGGATTTCTTTTCCTGCCGCATACCCCAGCTGTTCTTCTATTTCCGGCGTATGCCTGTGGGACGCCACACCGTACGCCTTTATATTTTCATTCACCTCACAGAAGAGATTCGGAACCTTCGCCCCTCTCCCCGCTCCTGAAGTTCCTGACTTTGCGTCGATAATCAATGAATCTGCATCGATCAGCCCCTCCTTTACCAAAGGATATGCCGTCAAAATCGAACATGTCGTATAACAGCCCGGATTTGCAACCAGCCTTGCAGATTTCACCTGGTCCCTGTTGATCTCACAGAGCCCATATACTGCTTCTTGAATAAACTGCGGCGACCGGTGGCTGATCTGATACCATTCTTCGTAAACAGAAACATCCTTGATCCTGTAATCCGCACTCAAATCCACAACCTTGACCCGGCTTAAAATTTCCTCCGTCAGCACAGAAGCAAGATATCCCTGCGGCGTTGCCGTAAAAATAACATCGACCTGCCTGGACAGCTCTGCAATATTATCATCCAGACACGCATCCTCCACTAACTGAAACATATTCCGGTACACATCTGCATATTTTTTGTCAATATAGCTTTTCGACCCATACCACCGAATCTCTACATTCTTGTGCCCAAGAAGAATCCTGACCAGCTCTCCTCCCGCATATCCGGTTGCGCCGATAATCCCTGCTTTAATCATCCTTATCACTCCGCTTTCTTCTATGTATGATATCCGTATGATATCGTTGTATTGTATCATTCTGATATACTGTTTTCTGCAGATAACTGCCGTATAAAAACAGACTGCAGCATATTCTATATTAGTACAAATCCCCATGTTCGTAAAGAGGAAAGTAAAGTTTGGGGCAATTACCATGCGGCAGAATGTCATCGCATCCTTTTCAGCAGCGTACATCTAAGCAGAACAAATATCCCTCACAGATCCCGTTCTGATGTATGATCCGTGCATTTCTGCAGATCGTTTTGCATAATTATACATTTTTAAGAATAATTATGCAATAGCCTTTCTTTTATTTTTATTATTTTAGCTAAAATAACGTACATGAGAGTGAAATATTTATGCATATTTTTTCACTTGCGTTTTGAGGAAACTTGTTGTATATTATCTTTAGCATTAACAGAAGAAAGGATGAAATTTTATTATGAAAGAAAAGGTTGTTTTGGCTTACTCCGGCGGTTTGGATACGACTGCTATTATCCCTTGGCTGAAGGAAAATTACGATTACGAAGTGATCTGCTGCTGCATTGACTGCGGACAGGAGGAAGAACTGGACGGTCTTGAGGAACGTGCAAAATTATCCGGCGCGACCAAGCTATACATCGAAAATATTGTAGATGAATTTTGTGAAGATTACATCATTCCCTGCGTACAGGCAGGAGCCGTTTATGAGAATAAATACCTGCTGGGCACTTCTATGGCGCGTCCGGGTATCGCAAAGCGCCTCGTGGAAATCGCGCGCAAGGAAGGCGCTACGGCAATCTGCCACGGCGCTACCGGAAAAGGAAACGACCAAATTCGTTTTGAACTTGGCATAAAAGCGCTGGCTCCCGACCTGAAAATTATCGCCGCATGGCGCGATGACAAATGGAATATGGATTCCAGGGAATCTGAGATTGCATACTGTAAGGCACACGGCATCGACCTTCCGTTTTCTGCTGACAGCAGTTACAGCAGAGACCGCAATCTCTGGCATATCAGCCATGAAGGACTGGAACTGGAAGATCCCGCCTGCGAACCGAATTACGACCACCTGCTCGTCCTTGGCGTTTCTCCGGAAGCGGCGCCGGAAGAAGGCGAATATGTGACCATGACATTTGAAGAGGGCGTGCCTAAGTCCGTCAACGGCAAAGAAATGAAAGTTTCTGATATTATCCGTGAATTAAACCGTTTGGGCGGCAAACACGGCATCGGTATTGTTGATATCGTAGAAAACCGCGTGGTCGGCATGAAATCCCGCGGCGTCTATGAAACTCCGGGCGGAACCATTTTAATGGAAGCACAGCAGCAGCTGGAAGAGCTTGTACTGGACCGCGCTACCATGGAGACGAAAAAAGACATGGGAAACAAACTGGCACAGATCGTATATGAAGGAAAATGGTTTACGCCGCTGCGCGAAGCCGTCTGCGCATTTGTATCCTCTACCCAGAAATATGTCACCGGAGAAGTGAAGTTCAAACTGTACAAAGGCAATATCATCAAAGCCGGAACCACTTCCCCCTACTCTCTTTACAGCGAATCCCTGGCAAGCTTTACGACAGGCGATCTGTATGACCACCACGATGCAGAAGGATTTATTACTTTATTCGGACTTCCGTTAAAAGTACGGGCAATGAAACTGGCCGAATCGGACAAATAATCTTAAACCCGATTGCTTTCACAAATTATTTTAGATCCAAACACAACAAAAAGGGGCTGTTGAGAAAACGAATGAAAATCAAGTGATTTCCCAACAGCCCCTTACCATGAAAAGCTCATCTTATTTCCATGATTCGTAAGGATAATCTATTCTGTAAATATTGCCCCGGCAGGTAAAAAACAGCCGGCGGATTCCTTTGGCCGCGCCTTTGACCGCCCCGTACTTCTCAATGGCTAAGATCATATATTCTGAACAGGTCGGCTGCAGCAGGCATCTTCTTCTGATATCTTCCGGCGCATAATGCTGATACAAATGCACAAGTCCAATGAAAATAGAACGCATCCGCAGAATTCCCATTATCACACAGACCATAATCCACAGGATAACGCCTGACAAACAGGGATGTTCTTGCATAAAAACAACTGCAGCAGCAGCCGTTTTCAGATTCGTCCTCGGGCGCGCCAATGGCCGGTACAGGCAATATTGCTCGGCCATCTCCTGGATCTGTTGTGTTGGTAGTTCTTCCATTTGCCGATCCCCTGATCTGTTAACGCTGGTTTTTCTTTTCCCGCAATTTCGCTTTCATTCCCTGGATCGCTTTTTCCGAATAATCATTTCTTATCATAGCGCAGCTGAACTTGTCGCCCGGGACAATAACCGACATGGAATCATATGTAATATTTTTTCTTACATACGACGTTTTTCCCGTACAGCTGACTTTATCCGCTACGATCTGTTCCTCGGTTTCCGCTGCAGATGAGAAGTTGGTCACGTCTCGGTAAAAATATTCTTCCGTCCGCTCCTTCTGTCCGTCTTCGTGTTCGCCGGGATACTTAGAAACCATCCAGGGCTGTCCATTGTTATTTCCGTCATATTTAATCCTGTCTATTACTGCCATAATTCACTTCCTCTTTACTATCACAAGTTTTGCAACAACATGACTGCCTGTATAATTTACCGGCAGCTGATTATACTATTTTACATCGACGGATGCTTGCGCTGAACTTCAGGTTCTACGCAATTTTCCTGCATATTATGCCATTTACCAACAATGATAAACCTATAAACAGACAAAAAAATCAAGGCATTTGAGTCTTCCTCATAATGCCTTGATTTTTCAAGTTATAAAGGTCTATCCTTTCTGATACTCCATGTTAGAGAGAACCATCATTGCAATTTTAAACGTCATCGCATCTTCAAATTTACGAATATCCAGCCCAAGTGATTTTTCCAGACGTTCCAGACGGTATAACAGCGTATTCCTGTGCACAAACAACTGTCTTGCCGTCTCCGAAATATTCAGGTTGTTTTCAAAGAATTTCTGGATGGTCACCAGGTTTTCTTCGGAAAAAACATTTGGAATTTCGTCTCCGAAGATTTCCCGGATAAACATTTCACACAAACTCATCGGAATCTGATAGATCAAGCGTCCGATGCCAAGCCTGCTGTAAGATACCGTTTCTTTCTCGGCATAAAAAATCTTTCCGACTTCAATTGCCATTCTCGCCTCCTGGTAAGAACGCGTAATATCCTGCAGATTGACTATGCGGTTGCCGTAACCCACCCGAACGCGTACCATGGCTTCGCTGTGAAAGTTATCCACCATCATTTTGGCAACCTGTTCTAACTCTTCCTCTTCGTTCAATTCCCGAACATCTTTTACGATTACTATGCTCTGTTCGTCAACTTCCGTAATAAAATCCCTGGCAGATGCTCCAAACATCCCCTTGACCAGTTCCATGGCGTATGTATCTTTCTTTCCTTCTATTTCGATCACAAATACTACACGCTCCGCCTGCTCGATATGAAATTTTCTCGCCTTATTATACATATCTACCACCAGCATATTGCCAAGCAGAATATTCTGCATGAAACTGTTCCGGTCAAACTGTTCCTGATAAGCTTCGGCAAGATGACGGATCTGACACACAGCAAGTTTTCCAACCATATACGCTTCTTCTGTAGAAGATTTTACAAGAAGCACATAAAGCACCTCGCCGTCAACCGCCACCTTAAAAAAATGGAATCCGGAATACGTCTGGCTCTCCGCCATAGACTCTGCAAACCCCGCCACCACAGTCTCTAAATTTTCCTGCTGGTCAAACGTTTCTGCCAATAACTTTCCGGATTCATTATAAAGAGCCATCTCGATCCGCGAAATACTTTTCATTTCCTCTAACGCCGCCTGAATTTTATGATTTGAAAGCAAACTATCCCTCCTTCTGCTATCGTACACACTTCCCGCATTATGCCATAATAACTATCGGAAAGCCTAAAAAACCGGATCGAATACTCGCAAACCCGGGGAATTTGATAAAAAGCCGGGCATCCATACGCCCGGCTTTTCGATACGATACATTGCGTTTCCTATCATTAATTGGTAACCGTCAATTCTGTTTCCTTGTCGAATACATGAATTCTTTCCGGATTCATAGCCAGTTTCACATGATCACCGAAACGTGCTTTTGTCGCAGAATCCACTTTTGCACACATGTTCACGCCTGCAATATTGAAGTATAAGATTACTTCAGAACCCAACAGCTCGTACCCGGATACGTCCGCCTCAATAATGCTGTCTTTATATTCCTCCATATCTCTCTGTGAATCGCCGATATCATCCGGACGGATACCAAGCAGAACCGTTTTTCCGTTGTAACCGCCGTCTGCAAGCTTCTTGGATTTCTCCGGAGTTAACGTAACTTTAAATTTATCAAAGGACAGAACTGCTTTTCCGCCTTCGATCGAACATTTGGCATCGATGAAGTTCATCTGCGGAGATCCGATGAATCCTGCTACAAACAAGTTATTCGGCTCGTTGTACAATTTGATCGGTGAATCCACCTGCATGATCACGCCGTCTTTTAATACCACGATTCTCGTTCCAAGCGTCATAGCCTCTGTCTGATCATGCGTTACATAAATGATCGTAGCACCCAGTCGCTGATGCAGCGCGGAAATTTCGGCGCGCATCTGAACCCTTAATTTTGCATCCAGATTGGAGAGCGGTTCGTCCATTAAGAATACTTTCGGATTACGAACGATCGCACGTCCCATAGCAACACGCTGTCTCTGTCCGCCGGACAAAGCCTTTGGCTTACGGTCTAATAATTTATCAAGATCAAGAATTTTCGCAGCTTCTTCTACTTTTTTCTTGATTTCATCCTTCGGTACTTTTCTTAATTTCAATCCAAACGCCATATTGTCAAATACGGTCATATGCGGATACAACGCATAGTTCTGAAATACCATGGCAATATCACGGTCTTTCGGCTCTACATCGTTTACCACTCTTCCGTCGATGGAAAATTCACCGGATGAAATATCCTCCAGTCCGGCGATCATACGAAGCGTGGTAGATTTTCCGCATCCGGACGGACCTACGAAAATAATAAACTCCTTGTCCTCCACCTCAAGGTTAAAATCTTTTACTGCTTCAAATCCATTTGGATACACTTTGCAAATATGCTTTAACGATAAACTTGCCATTTCTATAATCCTCCTCAAATTTTGTAATTCATTTACTGTAATTACTCTAACACGTCTCTCTACTTTTTGCTATTCGAGAATTATACAAAAAACACAAACGAATCTTGTTATTTCAACGAATTTAACCGATAAAACAGGATTATTTCATCATTATGACGAAATAATCCTGCTTTTTTGTACAAACTAACGAACCGTCAATTTTTCTTATCTTCCGTCATTCAAACGAAGATGTACAGGAAGACCGTCCACCACGATCGGAGCAAACTCACCCTGAATCAACGGGCGCGCATAACGGATAAAGTCTTCCGTCACGCCGTTGCCTTTTTCATTGATCCATTCTCTCGGAACCATCTTCTCGACATTGGCAATTTTATGAATATCATATACGCTGGTAGACGTACGGTATGGATAATCCGATACACGCTCGATTACCGGCATCTTTCCTGTCTCGCCTTCATCTGCCGCCTTCACGGCTGCAGCGCCCGCCATAAACGCTTCGTTGATATCGGTCAGAGAAGCCATATGGGATGCGCATCTTTGCAGTGTGCTGAACTCAATCCCGCGCGTCTTGCAGCCAAGCTCGCTTCCGATCAGGTTTGCAAGATACGTAGCGGAACCTGCAAGCTGTTTGTGTCCGAATGCATCTACATAATCGGAACCGCCGCCCATCTCGCTGATATACGTGCCGTCTGCCGTACGGATTCCTTCGGAAATAGCAACGAATACCGTGCTCTTTTTCTTCATAATCTCTCTGACTTCTTCTACAAATTCTTTGGTATCAAAAGCAACTTCCGGAAGATAAATCAGATCTACGCCTTCGCAATCCTCGGTTTTTGCAAGAGCTGCAGCCGCTGTCAGCCATCCTGCGTTTCTTCCCATAATTTCAATGATCGTAACCATGGGCGTATTGGCAAAGCCTCTGCCGTCGCAGATCACTTCTTTTACGCTTGTCGCGATATACTTTGCAGCGCTTCCAAATCCCGGCGTATGGTCGGTGATCGGCAGATCGTTGTCAATTGTCTTCGGCACTCCCATAAATCTCTGGGATTTTCCGTTTGCAGCCGCATAATCGGAAAGCTGTTTGATCGTATCCATGGAATCGTTGCCGCCGATATATGTGAAAACTTCGATTTCCAGCTTATCTAAGATCGTGAAAATCTTTTCATATAATTCTTCGTTTCCCTCGTGAGGCGGCAGTTTATAACGGCATGTCCCAAGATAAGACGCCGGAGTATGTTTTAAAATCTCAACGTCAAGATCGCTCTTTAAATGCTCGGATAAATCCACATATTTCTCATTCAGCAATCCTTCGATTCCGTAACGCATTCCGTATACTTTTCCTGCACCGCATGCAAGAGCCGTTTTATAAACGCCTGCCAAACTGGAATTGATAACGGCGGTTGGTCCGCCAGACTGTCCTACAATAACATTTCCTTTCATTTCATTTCCTCCATTGCTATTATTTTACTTCAACGACTGCATTATAGCATAACCTGTCCGAAAAAACCAGAAATATGTGACATTTTTCCGATAGAAATTATCATTTTACATCTGCGCTTTTCGGAACCCCTTTCTTCAGAAGAAATTTCTGATATGCTTTTAAGATTCTCTGTTTTCCCATATCCTCCATCCCTTTCCGCTTTTTTATTAGAGGAAGAAATCGCAACACAATTCAGAAAACATCTTCCATTTCAATCCCGATCATTGTCAGCCCGAGCGCCGGAGCCGTCGGACCCGCGGCGCTCCTGTCTTTCTTTTTTAGAATTTCCTGCACATGTTCCGGAGCGATCTGCCCGTTTCCCGCTAAAATCAACGTTCCCGCAATGATACGGACCATATGGTAGAGAAAACCGCTTCCTGTGACCCGGATCAAAATCAAATCCCCTTCTTGTTTCACTTCTATCCCGTAAATCGTCCGGACCGTGGTTTCCGCCGAAGTATGAATGGAACAAAAACTTTTAAAGTCGTGCTCTCCCACCAGATACTGCGCCGCTTCTTTCATTTTTTGCACATCCAGGCCGTAGTGGTAAAAATACGTATTGCGCCTTCTGGTAGGATCCGGAAATTTCCGGTTTAAAATCCGGTATTCATACGTCTTTCTGCTGGCACAGCGCCTTGGATGAAAATCCTGCGGCACTTCTTTGGATTCCTGTACGACAACATCCTCCGGAAGCCTCTGATTTAAGGCATAAGAAAGTTTTTCTGCCGGAATTCTTGTATTTGTGTCAAAAACGGCAAGATTTCCCAGAGAATGCACGCCGGCATCCGTTCGGCTTGCGCCGGTGACGGTAATCGTCTCCCCCAGTAAATCAAAAAGAGCCTGATTTAACACAGACTCTATCGTAATTCCGTTCGGCTGAAGCTGCCAGCCGTGATAATTTGTTCCGTCATAAGCTACGGTAAGCTGTACGCGCATAACGCCCTCCTTCTGTCCTGTGTTTATACAAAGATACGCAGCAAAATAATCCCTGTCAGATAAGATAGCAAAATCAGATATGCCAGACGGTCTCTTGCAGCATAGCGCAGAGGTTTCATTTTCGTCCTTCCTTTTCCGCCCACATAACACCTCGCTTCCATTGCCATCGCCAGATCGTCCGCACGCCGGAACGCGCTTACAAACAGCGGCACCAGCAGAGGAACCATGTTTTTTGCCCTTTTGATTAAGTTTCCGTTTTCAAAATCCGCGCCTCTTGCCATCTGCGCTTTCATAATGATATCCGTCTCTTCGATCAGAATCGGTATAAACCGCAGTGCGATCGACATCATCATCGCAACGGCATGTACCGGAACATGTACGGCAGAAAGCGGCGACAATGCTTTTTCCAGTCCGTCCGTTAAATGATTCGGCGTCGTTGTCAGCGTCATAATCGACGTCCCAACGATCAGATAGATCAGGCGAACCAGCATAAATGCGGCATTTTTCACGCCTTCCATTGTAACGGTAAAAATCCATACATGCAAAAGAACCTCTTTGCCGGGGGTTAAAAACAAATTGAACGCCGCCGTAATGACAAGCAGGATCACAATAGCTCTCAATCCTTTCACCATGTAGGAAAACGGAACCGCAGACAGCCGAATTGCCGCCGTCAGAAATACGGTCACAAGCAAAAAGCCTGCCCATCCCCGAAAGGTAAAGAGTGAGATAATATAAACCAGAGCCCCTGCCAGCTTCACGCGGGGATCCAGTTTATGAATGATAGAATTTGCCGGATAATATTGACCGATTGTAATGTCTCTTAACATAAATCTTTCCTTTTACTTAAATAGCTGCAGAATGCTTTTTTTTGCTTCTTCTACCGTTGTGGCAGACGTGTCTGCAGGCAGCCCCTGTTCTTTCAGTTCATGCATCAGATACGTCACCGAAGGAGCGGCAAGCCCGACTGCCTCCAGCTCTTTATAATGGACAAACACTTCTTTCGGCGTTCCGTCATACATAATTTCCCCGTCGTTCATCACGATAATCCGTTCCACATATTTTGCAACGTCTTCCATGCTGTGGGAAACCAAAAGAACCGTCATGTTCTGTTCTCTGTGCATCTTGGCGATCATATCCAAAATCTCATCCCGCCCCGCAGGATCTAAGCCTGCGGTCGGCTCATCCAGAATCAAAACCTCTGGACGCATGGCAAGCACGCCCGCAATGGCAACCCTGCGTTTCTGGCCGCCGGAAAGATCAAACGGAGACTGATAATAGACCGATTCCGGTATACCTACACTCTTTAACGCTTCAAATGCACGCAGCCCTGCCGTATCCTTGTCCAGTCCCTGATTTCTCGGTCCGAAACAGACGTCGTCGAAAATCGTCGTCTCAAATAACTGATGCTCCGGATATTGAAATACAAGACCCACTTTCGTGCGCAGCTCTTTCCTGTCGTAATCCTCTTCGTAAATATCTCTGCCGTTGAAATAAATACCGCCGGAAGTTGCCCGCATCAATCCGTTGAAATGCTGAATCAGCGTCGATTTGCCGGAACCTGTATGTCCGATAATTCCGATAAATTCCCCGTCGGCGATCTGTAAATCGATCTGTTTCAACGCCTGTATTTCGTATGCGCTTCCCGCACTGTAGACATAATTGACTTTATCCAAAATAATTGACATATTTATTCTCTGCTCCTGTAGAACCGTACCAGTTCCCCGATTAACTCCTGTCTGGTCAATATCCCTGCCGGAAGAGGGATGCCTTCTTTCTTAAGTTCATGCGCCAGCAGAGTAATCTGCGGCACATCCAGACGATGTTCTTTCAGCTCGTCCACTCTGGAAAACAGCTCCCTCGGCGCCCCCTGCATCACGATCTTCCCTTTTTCCATCACATAAACATAATCGGCATCCACAACCTCTTCCATATAATGCGTGATCAGAAGAATCGTCACGCCTTTCTGCTTATTCAGCGTATGAACGGCGCGCAACACTTCTTTTCTGCCGTTTGGATCCAGCATTGCCGTCGGTTCATCTAAAATAATACATTTGGGTTCCATTGCCATCACACCCGCGATCGCTACGCGCTGCTTCTGTCCGCCGGAAAGACGGTTCGGTGAATGGCTGCGGTATTTGAGCATTCCGACGGACGCTAAGCTTTCTTTCACGCGCGTCCAGATCTCTTCTGTTTCAATCCCCATATTTTCCGGTCCAAACCCCACGTCCTCTTCTACGACGCTTGCAATGATCTGATTGTCCGGATTCTGAAATACCATACCTGCCGCACGGCGGATCTCATAAATGGCTTCTGCATCCGAAGTATTCTTGCCGTCTACATAAAGTGTTCCTTCGCTTGGCCAAAGAAGCGCGTTGATATGCTTGGCAAGCGTGGATTTACCGGAACCGTTGTGTCCCAAAACGGCTATAAAAGCGCCGGCTTCTATATCCAGGTCCACACCGTCTATGGCTGCCTGAATAGACTCCACGTTCCCTTCTTCATCCCGCCGTATATATTCATGGACCAATTGATTTGCCTGAATGATTCCCATGTGATCTTAATCCCCTATTCTTCCCAGTGCATGCGATGCAGTTCTCCCGTCAGCTTCATATGCGAAAATCCGTTCTGGCGCAGCGCCTCATACAAAACGATCGCCGCAGAATTGGAAAGATTTAAAGACCGCATCTGCCCCGCCATCGGAATCCTGATGCACTGCTTTGGGTACCGAATCAGAATTTCTTCCGGAATTCCCGCGCTTTCTTTTCCGAACATCAGATAACAATCCGGCTCATAAGATACTTCCGTATACGTCTGCCTTGCTTTCGTCGTCGCCATATAAATTTTGGCATTCGGATTTTTTTCCAAAAAATCCTCCCAGTGAAGGTATCTGGTTACGTCCAATTCCTGCCAGTAATCCATACCGGCGCGGCGGATCTCTTTTTCGCTTAAACGAAATCCTAATGGTTCGATCAAATGCAGCCTTGTATTTGTCGCCGCACAGGTTCTTCCGATATTTCCGGTATTTGACGGAATTTCCGGCTCATACAATACGATGTTCAATTGCGCCATCTTACTTCCTCAGCTTTCCGATAAAATGTTCGATCCGCTCCAGCGCCTCTTTTAAATTCTCCAGCGAAGAAGCGTAAGAAATCCGCACAAAGCCTTCTCCGCAGGCGCCAAACGCCGTTCCCGGAACGACTGCCACTTTCTCGCTTTCCAACAGACGCTCGGCAAATTCTTCTGAAGTCATGCCAAATTCACGGATACAGGGAAACATATAAAAAGCGCCGTAGGGCTCGAAACATTCCATTCCCATCTCCCGGAACCGATACAGCAGGTACCGCCTTCTGCCGTCGTATTCCTCCCGCATGCGGGCTACATCCTCGTCTCCGTTTTTCATCGCCTCAACCGCCGCATACTGGCTGGTCGTCGGCGCGCACATAATCGCAAACTGATGAATTTTAAACATCTGCTCGAGAATCAGCCTCGGTCCGCAGGCATAGCCGAGACGCCACCCCGTCATGGCATAAGCTTTGGAAAACCCGTTAATGACAATCGTCCGCTCCCGCATACCGGGAAGCGAAGCGATCGATACATGGGACGTATCCCCGTAAGTCAGTTCCGAATAGATTTCGTCACTCAGTACATACAGATCATGCCGGATAATCACTTCTGCAATTTCTTCCAGATCGCCGCGTTCCATGATCGAACCCGTCGGATTGTTCGGAAACGGTAGAACAAGCAGCTTTGTCTTCGGTGTGACCGCCGCTTCCAGTTCCTTTGCCGTCAGGCGGAATTCATTTTCCGCTTTTAATTCAATAATCACCGGAACGCCGTTTGCAAGCGTAGCGCACGGCGGATAACAGACAAAACTAGGCTGCGGAATTAATACTTCGTCTCCCGGATCCAGCATTGCACGCATTGCAATATCGATTGCTTCGCTTCCTCCTACCGTGACTAAAATTTCATGGTCAGGATCGTATGTAAGATCGAACCTGCGGTTCATATACTTTGCAATCTCTGTTTTTAACTCTTTGAGTCCCGCATTGGAAGTATAAAACGTTCTTCCTTTTTCCAGAGAATAGATTCCTTCGTCCCGGATGTGCCAGGGCGTATCGAAATCCGGTTCGCCGACGCCAAGCGAAATTGCCTCCTGCATTTCATTAACGATATCAAAAAATTTACGGATGCCCGACGGCTCTATCTCTACAATCGTTTTCGACAATGGATTTCTCATGGCGTTATCTTCATCCTTTCATCTTTTACAGGTTCTGACATGATCGTCCCGTGGTCTTTGTATTTTTTTAAAATAAAATTCGTTTTGGTAGATAAAATGGAATCCTGCGGAGACAATTTCTCCGATACGAACTGCGATACTTCCCGTAACGTTTTCCCCTCCAGAATCACCATAAAATCGAATCCTCCGGAAATCAGATAAACCGACTCCACCTCCGGATAGTTGTAGATCCGCTCCGCCACCTTATCAAAGCCCATACCTCTCTGCGGCGTCACGCGTACTTCGATCATTGCCGTCACTTTTTCGATCCCGGTCTTTTCCCAATTGATCAAAGTATGGTATCCGCAGATAATATGCTCTTCTTCCATGGCTTCCAGTTCGTTCACTACCGCAGATTCCGTAACGCCAAGCACAATTGCCAGTTCTTTTAAATCGATCCGGCTGTTTTTCTCTATAAAAGCCAATATTTTTTCACGCATTCCGATTCTCCCTTTCCGCTTAAATTACCTGATACAATTCATCCGCTTTCGGCGGTTCCAAAAACCTGCGTTCTTCCCCGTTGAGCAGCACACGGTCGTTTCCTTCTGTCGCTTTTCCGATCATACACGCTGCAATCCCTGCTTTTTTCAAATCCATGACCAGCCGGCTGCCGTCGTTTGATGCCATCAGCATTGCGCCGCTGGATATCAAACCATAGGGATTGATGCCGAAAAACTCACAGATTTCCACCGTTTCCTGCTTGAGAGGAATCTTTTTCAATTCAATTTCCAGTCCGACGCCGGAGCTTTCCGCCAACTCCCAAAGGGCGCCGAAAATACCGCCCTCCGTCACATCGTGCATGGCTTTTACACCGGACTTGACGGCGGCTGCCGCCTCCGGCATTACGGACAGCATTTGGTCAAACCGCTGCGCCCGCAAAATAAAATCTTCGGTAAAGCGCGCAGACAACTCTTCTTTTTTTTCTTTGGCAAGGATCGAAGTTCCTTCTAATCCCGCCCATTTCGTCAAAACGATATCCATACCTGCCGTTACGCCGGATGTGGACACCAGCCCGTTTTCTTTTACTTTTCCGATTCCCGTTACGGTAATCACCGGACGTATTACCGCAGAAGTCACCTCCGTATGTCCTCCCATGATCTGGACATTTGCCAGACGGCAGGCCTCTTCTGCCTGAGAGACCATCGTCCGGATCTCCTGTTCGGTAATCTCTTGCGGCAAAAGCACGGTAAGCATCACGCCGACCGGCTCCGCCCCTGCACTTGCCAGGTCATTTAACGTAACCTGAATCGCCAGGCTGCCGATATCTTCCGACGTTCCCGTAATCGGATCCGTAGAAATCACAAAAATTTCATCCTCGTTCAGCTTCATCGCCGCACAGTCTTCTCCGACAGCCGCGCCCTGCAGCACTTCGTTTCGTTTTGTATGAATTTGTTTTAACACAGAGCGCTTCAGCACGCTCTCCGGTACTTTTCCTATTTTCATATTTCCTCACAATAAGGCTGTCTAAAAAGACAGCCTTACACAATTCCATATATCTTTCTTGTATTCTGACATGCCTATTGGTCTATGGGTTCCTGATTGGCAGGAGGCTGCTCCGCCGGGGGCTGTTCTGCCGGAGGCTGTTCCGCGGGAGGCTGTTCTGCAGGAGGCTGCTGTGCCGCTGCCTGTTCCGCCGCTGCCTGCAGCGCCGCCTGTGCCGCCGGATCTCCCGCCAGCGCTGCTACCACATTTCGGACCGTCGCCTCGTCTCCGGATGCAATCGCAGCCGCCATCTGCGCAGCCGCTTCCGGATTATCGGTAGCGGTACCCACGGCAAGAATTTTATTGGACGGATTGTACCGGCTGCTGTTAAACTCTGTCCGGCTTTCTTCCACGCCGTTCACCGTAACTACTTTCCATAACTTTGCCGTATATCCCGTATGCGCGCTGGAAACCGTCGCAAAATAGCCGATTCCGTGCGATCCGTCTGCCTGAAGCGTTACACCGGGATCTGTCTGGCTGAGTGTCTCGCTGACAAAAGAAATTTCCCGGTTTTCAGGACGCGTTTCTTCTCCATAAATGGTAAAATAAATCTGTCCGCCGCTGGTATATCCTTCAATATAGATCGGAGCGTCCGTATTATTCGTAAATTTCAGGTCTTTGGACGTTCCTGCAATCGCCGCATCCATGGAAGGTTTCACATAAGTAACGATCATCGAATGGTTAAACCGTTCGTCCACCTGCAGCTCCGAAAGGATCACCGCATTGTAAAGCGTCGTGGAAACCTGGCAGATTCCGCCGCCGTAAGTCTGTACGGTCGTTCCGTTTTCGTAAGATCCTGCCAGTTCATAGCCGTTTTCGGCATCAAACGGACTGACTGCTTTATATACGGAGAACTGTTCTCCCGGATATATCACAGAACCGTTGATCTTCGCAGCGCCGTTTTGTACGTTTTTCGCTCTTCCTGCGGCGGAAGAACTGTAATCCGTATGGAACGATCCGAGCACGTCTTTTACTTTGGACAGCTCTTCTTCAGTTCCCTGCGGTTTCGTCACTTCCGTCTTTAAGTCAATGGTAGACTGCGCCATATCCCATTCCTGTTTGAAATAGTCCTGAATCGCCTGAACCGATTCCGAAACATTGACTTCGATACCGTCGGCTCCGTCAATGATCGTAAAACTTCCGTTCTCACGCGAAAGCCCGCAGTTAACTGCTTCCTGATTCAGATTTTCAATGTTGGAGCCGAGCACGCGTTCCACTTTTTCTTCGTCCGTGCCAAACAGGATTTTTAATTTCTTGGGCTCTTTTTCCAGATCTTTTTTGTCTTTGTAACGGGCGATCAGATTGCCGGTCTTGCCAAGATTCGCCGCTTCCTCCACCACTTCCGGATTTGCAATGTCAAGTCCAAGATCCTCTGCGGATACCTGAATGCTCTTATCTCCCGTCGTCAGCGTAAACACTTTATTCTGCAGGGAATCGACATAATCGGAAACTTCCCGTTTTGCTTCCTCCACCGTCATTCCGCTCACATCGATATCGCCGATATATACCGTATTCGGAATCACATCTTCCTCTTCTGCACCGACCGTCATCAGGGAATGTCCTGCAAAGCCAACCGTAAATGTCAAAACAAACAACGGAAGTAATTTTACATATTTCTTCATAGAATCATCCTCTCTGTTTTTCAATTCCTTTTTATTTTGATACATTTGTCATTTTAAAACAACTTCTATACACTTTTCAAGATACATTTCAACGAATATTATTGACATATACCTGCTTTTTCTGTATATTTGTTACATATAAAGCTACCCAAGAAAAGAGACAACTGCCGTCAGGAGCATAGATGCGATCAGAAAAATCACAATAATCCCGGCGATGATGCGATTTCTTTTCGGGTTAAAAAAATGATTCATTTTATTATCACCTCATTCAAATTTAATTTACAGAAAGGATACCGACCATTATGAACCTACCAATTACTTTTACCAGTCTTCCAGTTCCGTATTTCTTTATTGCTTTTGTTATCTTTATCGCTGTCCTTGCCCACAGGCGCAGAAGACAAACGCGCAGCCAGCAGAAAGCCAACGAAAATTTTCTGGAGCAGGAACGCATTGCCAACTCCACCCGAAAACAGGATATTTCCGATCTGGACTATCTGCACTTTGACATTGACGCTCTGCCGATCAACGAATACCCGCACGAAAGTTTAACTTCCTGTGAAATCGTTCTGGTGGAACTCTCCATGCGGAAAATCATCAACCTGTCCGATTACACCAATACGCAGTTAAAACGGATGTACGGTCCCGCCAATTTTAAAACGTTAAGCGCCTGCGACGACTGTTATCAGATTCTCTGCGAAGCGCTGCATACATATGCCGAAAGGCAGTTAGCGCTGGACCGGACAGAAGCCGCCGCTGCCATTTTAGAATACGCCGTATCGCTGAACTTAGAATACAGCAATATTTATGTTCTTCTTGCAGAAATCTACGATAAGCAGTCCGAACCGGAAAAGATTCGCAGACTGATCGAACTGCTTTCCGGCACAGATAAAAAATACGCTGCCGCAGCTTTAAAAAAACTGGAAACATTCTGCGTAAACGAAGCATAGACCGTTTTATTTCACCTGCCGTTTTCCGTACTGCCGGATGATCTGGTCCGTCAGTCGGGAAGCTTCGCTTCTGGTCAGCTGCTTTGCCGAAAGATCCAGTTCTATATTATGATATTCCGCCAGATCCTTCAAGTATTTTTTTTGCCTGGGCGTCGCCGGGGTCTGCCGCTTGACGCGGTACTGCAGCTCCCTGCCGGCAAACAGCCCAGGCTCTTTTTCAAAAAATTTCTCTTCTAAGGTTTCATATAACACCTGGGCGGCTAAGGCATCCTCTAATGCACGATGCCTTGCCCCTCTTATTATCTTAAAGTGCCCGCACAGAAAATCCAGCGTCTTCTTTTCCAGTTCGGGCAGGCATTTTCTTGCAATCTTTAAGGTATCTACGGCAAAACACTGCCGCTTGATCCGATGATTCACTTCCCACTGCCGGACAAATTTATAGTCCTGCATAATACTATGTCCGATCCAGATAAGATCTCCGGCAAACTCCAGAAAGTCAGCCATCGCCGTATCCAGTTCGGATCCGGACGCCGCCATCTGATCGGTAATTCCCGTCAACGCCGTAATTCTCTCATCCAATGGCTCCTGCTGGCGAATCATCCTGGAAAAGGTTCTGTCTATCCGTTTCTCCTTTACCCGGACTGCGCCGATTTCTAAAATTCGGTCTTTTTTTGCATCTAACCCGGTCATTTCCAAATCAACCGCGATATAATCGTTCAGCATCGGATCACTTTATGGCGGACTTGATTTTTTTTGCCAGATTTACGCCCGCTTTCTTTGCTCCCGAAGTATTCGGATGCAGCCCGTCCGTATAGGATAATTTCCAGGAACTCGTTTCCACTACTTTGCAATACTTTTTATGGGAAGCCGCCACTTTCCGGATTGAATCGGCATGAATCTGCGTAAAGGGTATCATTAACAAAATCTTAGCCTTCGGATGCTTTTTGTGAAGAGTCGTCACCACCCGCCTATATTCGTTTAAAAACGCCGTTCCATGCGTATAGACATCATTCGTCCCATGCTCGACCACAATCACATCCGCATCAAACGATTCCGCTTTCCTGCCCGCAGAAAACCGCTCGATTGTGTTGATGCAGTTGGTAAAGGAGCCGGACTGAATAATCCCGGAACCGCCGTAACCGGCAAAATACGGCACATATTTCAGTTTTTCTGCACAATACCATGCGTAACTGTGCGTTGCACTGGTTCCAAACGGAGTCAGCGCCATATTCAGCGCACGGACTCCCTGCGTAATGCTGTCGCCATAAAATGCAACGGTTTTATTTTGCGGTTTGACCGCCGAGATGACGCCTTCCTTTGTCACCGGCTGAATGCTTTTGACCGCCACGCCTGCCTCTCCCGTCCAGCGGTTCTCTTTCTCCGACATCGCGTCGACGACCACGCGGACATAGTGCGTCTTGGTATTTCCGACGTTTATTTTGCCCTTATTGATCTTCTGGCGGTTCATCGCTTTCCCGTCTACGGAATAGGCAAAGTAGGGCTTTCCGGCAGACGTATTGGAAACAAAACTGATGTTGACATATTTCGTTCCGACCACCTTAAAATAAAATGCGCTTCCGTCCGTGCTGGTAAACGGATATCTTCCTCCGCCTATGCTTTTTTTAAACCAGCGCCCGGTATAGGCAAACGTCCCCTTGACATCCTGATATTTCATTCCGTCCGACGTCTTGTACGATCCGTATGCGACAGTCAGCTGGCAGACGTAGGTCTCTTTGCCGCTGGTTGCTTTTATTTTTGCTTTTCCTTTTTTCTTAGCCGTAATCTTTCCCGTCTGGTCTACGACGGCTACTTTTTTGTTGCTGCTCGACCACCGGACGCCGGATGCGGCTCCGTTGAGCTTCAGCTTTTTCGTCGTCGCCGGCGTCATGGTCAATACCTGCTTGTTCAAAGCTGCTTTGGACATCTGCGCCGCCTGCGCATCCTTCCCGCCCCATGACGCCGCAGCTATAAACAGCATAACCGCCAAAAAGAGTACCGCTCCCTGTTTCCATCCCCATCGTAACTTTCTCATAGCGCATGTCTCCTATATGTGTTTTTTTCCGCTGCAAAAAAATATGCGTACATTATAACATATGGAAACGGTTCTTCTCAACATAAATCTTCGATTCCAATTCTTATATTTTCTTTAAATTGTTAAAAAAATGTGAAACCGGATACATTTTTTTTCGGATATGGTACAATGATTTTGAAATACGGACAAAAATGAGAGGAAGTACGAGTATATGAAAAAAGAACGGATCGAAAGCTTTGACTTTATGCGCAGTGTAACTGCATGGATTATCGTCATCTATCACTTTGCATGTATCTGCAACACAACGCCGCAGTATGGAAATTTCCCCCTGTTCTATACACATGCCAACGGCGTATGGGGAGAAAACACAAGCGTAAATATCTTTTTCATGCTCTCCGGCGCTTCCCTTTATTACAACTATTCCAGTCTGAAATTCTCTTCTCTGAAAACCTACTACTGGGGAAGATTCAAAGGACTGTTCCCGATGTTTTATATGCTCTGGTTCTTTCTTTTTTACCAAAAAGCCGTAACCGGCGGCACCCTTTTTTATAACGGAAGCCCTAAAACCATGCTTTTGACGCTCTGCGGCATGGATGGGTATTTATCGTACCGTTATCCGCAGAATTACTATTTTATCGGAGAATGGTTTTTAGGTGCCCTTGTCTGCCTTTACCTGCTTTACCCGCTGCTTACCTGGTGCATGAAGCGCTGCAGGATCTTAACGACGCTTCTGCTCGGCGCAGGAACGCTCGCACTGCACTGGCCGATGCCTTATTTTATGATCCAGCGGGAACGCAACCTGATCGTCTGCCTGTTTGCATTCTGGCTCGGAATGCTTTTTATCGAATACCGCAGCTTTCTTTCGCGTAGATGGGTGACGGCATGTTTCGGCGGCGCCGCTCTGATTTTCATATTTATTCGGGTACCGTTCGATCCCTTCCTGTGCGCACAGGTCATTTCCATCGGACTCTTCCTGCTGTTTTATTCACTGGGAAGCCAGATCATGAAACTGAAAAAGGTAACGCCGTTTTTTCAATATACGGGTAAAATTTCTTATGCCATTTTCCTGCTGCAGCACGTCGTCATGGGACAGGTGCTGGGACTTTTTTCCAAATACAAACTGACCGTTCTGCAGGAAAGCTGTATTTTAGTGGCTACATTTTTGCTGATCTACCTGTTTTCAGATATTTCCGTACGTCTCAACCAGCTCATGCTGAACAGCAAATGGTTCGTTACACTGCAGAACTTTATACTAAACGCTCCCAATTTCCGCAAGGTTTGCAGCCACTCCGATGAAGACCAGAAAAACAGCCGATAATTTCAACGCTTCATACAGCCGGGGATGTTTTTTTAGCAGACTGAAATTCTGCTGTAAAAAGAACGCCCCGCTGATCCCGAAGATGATATACAAATAGAAAAATGTCCGCTCCTGCGAAACATAAATGGTCGGAGTAAATCCCATGACAATCCGCGAGGCAAGCCCAAGCGCCAAAAGAATTCCCTGTCCGAACAGTTCAAAATAGCTTTCGCACACGGTTACAAACGAAACTAACATGCAGCCAGCCAGCAGTAAATAGAGTACCGTCGGAATATAATTTGCCGCCAGATGGTAATTACTTCCGCAGATAAACGCATTCTTTTCCATAAGCTTGAAAAACCCCGGAAAATACCGTTCCATCATATCCGATCCCGCAACAAACCAAAGATTCATTCCCACGGGAACCGCTGCGGCAAATCGGATCCTTACGTCTTTCGTTTTCAAACATACAATCCATGCCAAGCATCCCGTATAACATAAGTAAATCAGATTTCCCGAAGCGATCAGGTGATGCATCGTATCTACAAATCCCATACTGACTTTATCCAGCAAATGATACGAGCCAAAATCCGGCATCCAATTGATGATTTCCTGTTCTTTTCTGGCTCCGTTTCCCGGACACGTAAAAATAAAAATCAGCTCTGCCGCGGCAATCGCGGTTACACCGAGCGTCCCGGCATATTGCTTCCATGGTCTTTTTTCCAGGGCAAAACAGACCGCCGCACAGAAGTTAATGCCAAACAATACTGCCGCCATCTGTTCCATATTGGCGGCGTATAACGCTGCCAAACTATACAGGATCCACATATACACAGAGGTTTTCTGTCCGCGAAACGTCCGCGCCGTCCCATGGAGAGAAAAGACGCCGAGCGCCAGGGGCCAGGAATAATTTACGCTCGTCGCAATCCATCCCGCTGTCCGAAGATCCCACATCGGATAGAGCAGTAAGATGCCGACGATGAAACAGGACGCCGTCTCCCGTTTCTCCTCCGGAAATATCCATACCAAAGCCCATGCCAAAAACATCCAGAACACAAAGTCCAATAGTTTCCAGGCCAAAATATTTCTGGAAATGTACACCAGAACGGCCTCGATCAAAAGCCTGGACGACCAGGTATCATACCGCATGTTCAGATAGTCCGTCAGCGTATACGTATCCAGCTGATTACGGAAAAACCACATCGCGTCCGATCCCTCCGGTTCCCGCATAATCACATGGTAAATCCCCATCACCACGGCAAAAACCCAAAACGGCAGATATTTTTTTTGAGTAACAGATTTCATATAACCCTTCAGCTTGTCCATCGTCTTCTCCTAGTAATAAATCACTTCATCTGTCTGAATCAATGTATTGGCTCCGTTTCCTTTATACCAGATACAGATCCTGCTGCCGTCCGGAATCTTCTTCTGCAGCGTAACTGACCGAAACTGCGCATAGTCATAATTACATCCGTCGTCCGCCTGTTTCGTCAGCTTCGGCTTTTTGACTTGTTCTGTAGGAAGCCTGTAATATAAACCGGAAGCCGCATCATACGCCAAAAGCTCCGTATCTGCCGTAAGCAGGCTTACGCCGGGCTGATACGCATAGCCCCTGATATCGATATAATCATACATACAGCTTACTTTTTCGATTTTATACTCCATATCCTCCGCCCCTGCCGTTTCACACCCGGATATGTCAGCAACGTCAACTCTCTGGTTGATCCAATACAACAACGCCAGATAGATGACGGAACACACGGTAAAACAGATCAGCAGGATTTTTCCTGTTTTCGCTTTTTGATATTGTTGATGCATATCTACACCTCTGCTATAATTTTATGTATACTTTACACACGCTGTCTCACGAACTCCTGTCCGCTGCCGTACAGATATCACTCAAAAAACATTCGGCGCATTTTGGGCTTCTGGCACTGCAGATTTGACGGCCAAACGTAATGATCTGAATATTGTAAAGAATCCAGTGGTCTTTCGGCAGAACTTTCATCAGATCCATCTCTACCTTTGTCGGATCGTCATTCTCCGTAAATCCCAGGCGTTTGGAAATCCGCTTTACATGCGTATCCACCACGATACTCGGATCATGATACACATTGCCGCGGATAACGTTTGCCGTTTTTCGTCCCACGCCTGCCAGCGCCGTCAGCTCTTCCAGGGAACGCGGTACTTCTCCGTTATGTTTTTCCAGCAAAGCTCTTGTGCATGCAATAATATTTTTTGCCTTATTGTGGTAAAATCCAGTCGAACGGATGTCTTCTTCCAGTTCTTCCAAATCTGCTTCGGCAAATTTCTCCAGCGTATCATATTTGACAAATAAATCTTTTGTTACGATATTGACCCTTGCATCGGTACACTGCGCGCTCAGCATCACTGCAATTAACAGCTGCCACGGCGTATTATGATTCAAATAGCAGATATACTCTGTCCCGTACGCCTCGTCCAGCCTTTTTAAAATTTCTTTGGTACGTTTTTTCATCCAACGGTTACCTCCCTTGCGGTATATTCTGTCGTTTTTGCCTGATGAGTAAGCGCGTCGCGCTTATCGTATTCAAATAATACATAAACCTCTTCCGAAAGCCGCTTCGGCAATTCTTTCACACTCCGCTCTTCTTTTTTGGGAAAATGATAGAAAAACGGCTCGATATGCGAAAGGATTCCTTTTTTGCAGAATTTCTTTGTAACATGGGCAAATGCAATCGGTTTTCTTGCCCAGTACGGACGGCTCTTCATGTTCTCTCGGTAATACAAATCATATAACAGAGACTCTTTGGCCAGATCGATCGGCATTCTTGCGTCTGTATCCAAAAATTCCAATAAAATCTCTGACCGGCGGATCCTCGTATGCTGCATGGAAAGATACCCATGTTCCTCACAGTAGACGCCCAGTTTTTGATAAAAAGCAAACGCATCCGGATATACCGCGTCACACAGCTTCATCGTTACTTCAAACTGTCCGCTGTTATAATATACCTCCAGCATTTCTTCCGCCAGCTTTATGTTTAGGATTTCGTCATAGGAAATCCAATTCGTCTGCATCACTTCATATGGCGGGTTATCAAAATAAACCAGGCCATACGCCACCCTGCGTTCATATAGATACGAACCTTTCAGCACTTTTAAAAATCCCAGCTGCAGCTGATCGGGCTTTAATGCATAAATATCACAAAAGGACCGGGCAAATCTCTCGTATCCCTCATACGGAAGTCCTGCGATCAAATCCAAATGGATATGAATATTGCCGGCCGCCTGAATCCTTTGCACTGCCAAAGCAACCTTCGATAATTGCATTGTCCTTCGGATCTCCTGAATCGTCTCCGGATTGGTCGACTGCACGCCGATTTCAAACTGAACCAACCCGGGGCGCAGCGACGACAGAAATTCAAGTTCTTCCTCCGTCAATAGATCTGCCGCAATTTCAAAATGAAAATTTGTCTTTCCGCGGTCATGCTCCCGGATAAATTTCCAGATTTCCATCGCATGTGCATGATTGCAGTTAAACGTCCGGTCTACAAATTTAACCTGCAGAACTTCCCGTTCTATAAAAAACAAAAGTTCTTCTTTTACCAGCTCTATATCGCGAAACCGCAGTTTTTTATCGACCGAAGAAAGACAGTAACTGCACGAAAACGGACAGCCTCTGCCGGATTCATAATATACAATCCGGTGTTCAAATCCCCGCAGATCACGATACGGAAACGGAAGACTGCTTAAATCCAAAGGCATTCTCTGCGGCGTCTGGCAGATACCGGATGAATGCCGTTTCGGATTGGTTTCCCGAAATACGATTCCTGAAATCTCCAAAAGCTCTTTTCCCGTTTCCCCGCAATAGTATTCTGCCAATTCCAAAAAAGATACTTCTCCCTCTCCTGCCATAACGCCAAAAAAAGCGGGATTTTGTTTCAGAAATGCGCTCGTTTCATAAGATACTTCCGGACCGCCCGCCCAAACAGGAACCTCCGGCTTTAACTTATGAAATTCTGCCGCAATTTCTCTCACATATGTTATATTCCAAATATAACAGGAAAAGCATAACACATCCGGTTTTTTCTTATAGATTTCCTGTAAAATATATTCTTTTCGATGGTTGATCGTAAATTCAGCCGTCTCGATAAACTCCCGGTAATTTCCGGCGTACGATAAAAGACTGTAAATCGCCGGATTTGAATGAATATATTTTGCATTCACTGCCACTAACAGTATCTTCATCCATATACCCTCCCCAAATCTCTTTCAATTATAACGACTGTCAGGGAAAAAAACAACGTGTAACTTCTAAAATATATTTTCATGAAATACTACCAATGTTTTCCGGAATCCGGTATAATAGAAACAGCGGTTTCTGAATCTATACTAGGAAAGGCAGTGAACTCAAATGGGAACAGACAGAAAAATACAAATCAGAGGAATCAAAATACGGACGTTAAATGTCGTTATGATTTCGATTTCCTGTATACTTTACGTTCTTCTTTTATGGGCAACGGTCCATGCCCTGCAAAAATATGATATTATGGTATCCGCCACAGAACACGCAAATGCCTGCCAGAAAAATGCGGCGCTTGTCTCTGAAGGGTCCGACTATCTGACAGAACAGGTACGTCTTTTTACAGTTACCATGGACAAACAGTATCTGATGAATTATTTCAAAGAAATCTACAGTACAAAACGAAGGGATACTGTCTTGGATCAATTGGGAGATTATGACATCAGCAGTAAGACTTCTGATTATCTTCGGACTGCCCTAAACGAATCCAACGAACTGATGCAGACAGAAATGTATTCCATGAAATTAATTGCAGCCGCAAATCATTATAGCATGACAAATTATTCCGATGTAGAACAGATCGATCTGACTACGGAAGACGCCGCCCTTTCACCGAAACAGATGATCGAAAAGGCACAGGATTTGGTTTTTGGTTCCGATTATCAGAATGCCAAAAAATCAATTTCCAGAAATATCACAAATTTTCTCGATGCAATTTTAATAGATTCGCGCCAAAAACAACAGGCAAGCACGCTGAACCTAAAGCGGACGATGCGAAATCAGCAGATTTTGATCAGTATTTTATTTATTGAAAATATATTGATCTTTATTTTAATCATACGCCTGATCATCAAACCTCTGCAGATTTACATCAACAATATCAAACATGAAAAACGGCTGGAAATCACAGGCTCCTATGAATTTAAGTATCTGGCGCTTACTTACAACAATATTTTTGAACTCAACGCCGCCAATGAGCTGATCCTGCGCCATCAGGCGGAACACGACCCGCTGACGGGAATTATGAACCGCGGAGCATTTGAACAGTTAAAAACCGCTTTTAAAACCTACACGGATCCATTCGCATTTCTGATCATTGACGTAGATAAATTCAAACTGGTCAATGACGGCTATGGCCATGAAACCGGGGACGACGTTTTAAAAAAGGTTGCAAAATTACTGGAAAAAAGTTTTCGTTCCACAGATTATCCCGCACGGATCGGCGGCGATGAATTTGCCGTAATCGTAACGAATATCACTCCCGATATGAAAACCGTAATTTTAAACAAGATAAATGCTATCAACGAGACACTGATGAATCCGGACGATGATCTTCCTCAGGTATCTCTAAGCGTCGGCGCCGCCCTGTCCGAATGCGGTTTTACCGATGATCTTTATAAAAAAGCAGATACGGCCTTGTATGAAGTAAAAGAACATGGACGCTGCGGCTGCCGGTTTTTTGAATCATAAAAATATGAAATGATACAGATGAAATTGGACAAACCTTTCTGTTGCGATTGGTTCTGTCCAATTTATTTTTTACGTTTTCTTTTCAATCGTCTGGTATAAACAGGGCGTTATCTGCCCTATGGCAGCGATCTGAATGTTATTTCTCATAATCCTTTATGATAAAAAACAGCATAGATTTTTCAATATCTTTTTATAACTATCACGAACCGTCAATATATCCCTGTTTATCAGGGTTTGGCGGTTTTTTTCTTCTCGCAGGTCTGCCGTGGAACTGGTCGTAATCTCTTATATTTTCACTCGAAAACGTTGTACAAATCGTTGTAAATCATGCTATCAGGCTTCGCATTTCTCTGTTTGCTCCTGCCTCTGACGCATGGGCGTACAAGTCCAGCGTTATCGTTATTGTCCTGCTCCAACGCTTCCATTAGGTATTTACGCCCCTGCTGTGTGCTTTTCTTCACGTTTGGGCGTTAGGCGTTCTTTTTGGCGTATAGCTGGCACAAGGTCATTTTGCTTCCCTTTGTGTCGATACCGTCAAATAAATCACGCTGTATGATACGCTCCTTTTCCCGTAGCGACAAGTCCTCTCGTTTTCCTGCTGGTGTCTTGTCCGTAGGCAACAGCTTCCATGCGTAGGCATACTTTGGTTTTCCCAATTCATCTGTTTGTACCTCATGTAGCTTTCTTATAAACTGGGATTTAATGTTTTCTTTTAAAAAAGGCAATTACTGCTACTACTAACAATACAATCCCTATTATAAAAAGTGTGATAGTTAAATTACCATTTAATTTTCCTACGACAAAAACAGATGTAGGACCATCAGCACCTCCAATAATTGAAACAGCAGTGTCCTCTTTTGCTTTCATTATTCCCCCAAAAATAATAAATAGTATTCCAACAATACAGGGGACAATCCAAAATACTTTTTTCATTATATATTCCCTCCGCAAACCCCAATTTGTCTTTGTCTATATTATAACACGCTGTAATAAGCGTTGTCATTTCTTTTCTGCTTTTGAAAAATTACTTATCTGCCTATGCTTTGTAAAGGGTGCTATTCAGCATTGCTTACGCAACAAGCCCTTGACAAACCATAGACTAATAAGTTTTAAGGTAATCAAGCAGAAATGAAATAGTCTGCTGTTTCACAACACAGAAAAAGACGCCCTCTTTCAAGCGTCAATTTCTTATAACTGTGTATTTCTCTTTATAAGTCGTTACATTAGGCTCTTTCATTTGTTGTAATTTTTCTTGTTTTCTTTTTACTATTTTGCTGATAGATACTGTATTTATACGGGTTTTCTCAATCTAGTATCTGTTTTTAGCAATAAAAACAGAGCATATAGATTTTCTGTTTCTATATGCTGATATTATCACATTCTAACGCTATTGCTATATTTCATTTTGGCTGACATGATCGATTACGCCAATTGTATTGATTGTCTTGCCAATTCTTTTATCCTATCAAGTGATAATTCTGTAAAATCAGCTATCTCTTCCAATGACATTTTACCCGCTTTAATCCTATGAACAGCTATTTTCTTTGCCATAGCTTGTAATGTCTTGCTTTTTTAGCAAGCTCTTCATAGTTCATATTATCAGGATTGCTGCATGAAAATCCCTCCAAACTTCAAAACAGGTCTGGAGAGTGTCTGTTAAGTCTTTTCGGGCGTAGCAAATCAGCCCACCAAAACACCGTTTTTTATATGGTGGGCGTTTGCCGTAAAACCTTATGAAACAAAACAGAGCCGACAAACTGTGATTTCATCGGCTCTGCGTCTGTGCGTCTGGCTCTTGATTGATACTCGATAAGGATAAAAATAGATATGTATCGACAGGAGTACAGATTTTCTCCTGCCACGCCTATATTTAGGCGGTTTGACGTGTAGTACGCTGCATATATTGCTGTTCCAATTCCCGCATTTCCTCGTCTGTTGGAATATCTACAATCCCGACATAGGAATAGTAAATGTCTATCTCCTGTGTCCTTCTGCCGCCTTTCTTCTCCCGCTCATGGACTATGATTTTATCCACGAAAGCGTTTAGAACTTCGGGCGTTAGCTCGTCGATGCGGGTGTATTTCTTGGTGACGGCTATCAGCTTGGCGACATTGGTCGTTTCCGTGTCGGATTCGCTGACCTCGGCTGTCAAGGCTTTGATTTCCTGCTTTAGTTGCTCCTGCTCGGCTTCATATCCGTCCGACAGCTTGTAAAAGCGTTCGTCATTCAGCTTTCCATTGACATTATCCTCGTAAATTTTGCGAAACAGGCGGTCAAGCTCCTTCATCCTCTTTTCGTCCTTTTCAATCTGTTTCTGCTTTGCGGACAATTCGTATCGGCGTTCCGCAAGGGTGGTGTCAATCTGCTGTCGGATAAACACACGCTCAAACTGCTGTAAATAGGACAGGAAATGCTGAAGCTGTTTCAGCACCAGTTTCTGCAAGGCATCTTCTCGGATATAGTGCTGCGTACACTCTTTATTTCTGCTGTTCCCTTTGTATTTCGCACAACGGAAGTAAGGCTTGTCCCTTACTACGCAGAGATTCAGCTTTGCCCCACAGTCAGCACAGTAAAGCAATCCCGAAAACATGCTGACATTGCCTGTCCTGTTTCTCCTGCGCTTGCCCTGCCGTATCATCTGTACCTTTTCCCATACTTCACTGTCAATAATCGGCGTGTGGGCATTTTCGATATATGCCCGCCTGTCTTTTGAAGTGGGGATTCTTTTTTTGCTCTTAAAGCCTAAGCGGGTGGATTTAAAGCTCTCTGTTGTTCCGATATACGCCACATCCTCCAATATTTCCACCACTTTCGACTGATGCCAGTTATAAGGGTTTTCCGACACCATCGGAACACCAATCCCTTTTGATGTCTTATATGCGGATGGCGTCAACACTTTATCTGCCCAGAGCATATCTGCAATCGCTGTCGGACCATAGCCTTGCATACAAAGTGAAAATATTCTGCGGACGACTGCCGCCGCTTCCTCGTCCACAAGCCAACGTGTCTTGTCATCTGGATTACGCAAATACCCGTAGGGCGGTGCGCCCAAATGCTCGCCTGCAAGTCCTTTCGCTTTCTTGACCTCCTTTACCTTTTTATAACTTCTCGGAATCTTCAGCCCTTATTTCATGGGCCTTTCAGAACCTATTTTTCAAAAATTCATAAAGCCAGAAACGCTTCTATTTTTGATATGAAATTGATTTAAAATGGAAAAATGGCCGGAGTAAGCTAAGGCTCATTGTCTCTAGCTTCACTCCGGCCAT
>BLMD01000281.1 GCA_011959925.1 Lachnospiraceae bacterium | reverse complement strand
TTTGATTATAACAGAAATTTTATGGATTTGCATTAAAGTTAGTGCATATGGGGCATACCCCCTGTTCCTTTAAATAATTATCTGCCGTATCTGCATAAAACGTTCTTGCCTCTTCATAACGCCCGCTCTCCACCAACGCTTCCATCACCAACGACTCCCAATCAGAAAACGGAACCATTTCCATGACGTATCTGCCCAGCGTCTCTAAGTAAAACCAGTCCTCTTTTTCCCTGAGTATGGCAGCCGCACGTTCCGCACATTCACAAAACTGCCTGCGGTACCGCCTTGCTTCTGCACTTGCCCATAAAAGAGAGGTATGGCTGGAAAGAAATTCCCCTTTGTAAGTGTAACAGGCTTCCAGATAAATTTTAAGACATTCGTCCCGTTCCGTGCACGTTTTTGCCCGTTCATACAACTTATCGAACACCGCCGCATCCTCCCTTACCGGTATCTTCGGTGTCCAATAATATACCCCTTTTTCCAACACAATATAATTCTCATCCGGAAGTCCCATGTTTCTCAATTTCTTTTTTGCCTTATAAATAATCGTCAAAAGCGCCTGATGACGATTTTCCACATCACGGTCTCCAAGCAATACGTCTTCCAGGCAGTCCCTGCTCACACCGGTCGATACATTGTGAAGCAAAATCTGCATCAGGCTGGTAAAGTGCGTATCCCGGATCTTTTCTCCGGTCAGCGGATGCCCGTCATAATGCATTTGATAATTACCAAACATCTCTACATACAGCACATGCGGCTCTTCCATCCCCATTTCCCCCTTTAGTCTGCATTCTGTTCCAAACGATTCCCATCGTATTTTTGAAAATCATGTTCCAAATAGAAATGAAGCATGTGCATAAGTTCAAGCGCACTCCGAAAATACGTTTTTATGCCGCCTGCATTCACCATGCCCTGTATGCTGCCGTGTTCCCGTCTGTTTACCGTAATCGTCATCTGTCCACGGAAACAAGTACCGTTCTGCGGTCTCTCTCCCCAAAGAACCTGCCGGTCGGGCTTCCCGATTTTGGGACCCCGGCATTTACTGTTTTCATATTCCGTTCCCAGATATCGGTATTCTTTCGCCTGTTTCGGAAACTGCAGGGCATCCAAAACATCATCCAGAAGCAGAAGCAAATGATCCAATCCCTCAAACAAAAATGGTCTACAAAAATGAACCGTCTGAAATTCTCCTTTTGCAATCTGCCTTTCATAAGAATCAAACCGCAAAAGCATCGATTCCGAATGAATCATACATTCCGTCAAACGCCTTCTCCCCCCTTCTGCCGTTTTTACATGCAAATCATACGTATAGCGGATGCCATAAAGTGCCATACTTTCTGGCAATGTTTTGTTTTATTCTGATTCCGGCGCTCTTTAATTTCTCTGACCAGAATTCTGACCACAAACCGCTGTCGTTCCCAGCCGGTCCATATGCTGTCGTTTTAAGCGAAGAGAAGGATGCACATACCTCTGGAGCGTTGTAGATACATTGGCATGTCCCAGGATTTCCGACAGAGATTTGACATCAAAATCGTTTTCAATGCATCTGGTGGCAAATGTATGACGCAGCGCATGATAATTAAACTGTCCCAATCCGCACTTTTTCATGATCTGCTTATATTTCCGGTAATATCCTTTTGGTTCCAGATAAGAATCATTTCCGGTCAGAACATAAAAATCGGCATTTTTTCTATATTGGCAGAACAAAGGAAGGAAAACCGCAGGAATTGGGATATTTCGTACCGAACTGTTCGTTTTCGGATCGTTGATGATAATTTTCGTCTTTGCCGCAAATGCATTGTCCGCCGCATCCGGATTCGGAATACGCTGTATCGACCGTTTTACATGCAAAAGACCGTTTTCCAAATCAAAATCTTCCCAGCGCAGTGCGCAGATTTCTCCGATCCGCAGCCCCAGGTACAGACTGGTCAAAATCCCGACGCTGACCGGACTGTTTTCTTCTAATAAAACGCATTCTAATTTTTGCTGTTCTTTGGAGGTGAGAATCTGAATGTCCGGCATATTCTGCCGCGGATTGCGGATCAAAATACTGCCGCAGCAATCATACCCACATTCTGCTCCGTAGTTTAATGCCAGACGGATGACAGACAAAAAACCCGTTACCGTTTTCGGAGATAGACCGCCTGAATTTTTCAGGTTGCCGCACCGTAATTTTTTTTGCGTAAAACGTTCAATATCCTCGCTGCTTATCACGGATAAGGGCATACTCCCAAGCTCTGGCAGAATATGCTTCTCAATCATTGAGATATAACGGGAATACGTCGATTCTTTTACGTCGCTTCGGATAAGACGCAGCCAGTCTTTGAGCAAATCTCCAAATTGCATATGATCCGAACCGCCCATTCTGTTGAAAGAACGTCCGGAAAATCTTTTTTGCATCATCTGGTTTCTTGCCTCTTTTACTTCCATATAAGTTTTTCTGTAGACAGATTTATACTTTGCTTTTCCGTCTTCTTTATATTCACAGATAAACCTCGCTTCCCACCGTCCGTCTTTCCTTTTTCTGATATTCTCTCCATGTCTTGCCATAACATATCTCCTTTCTTTTTCGTTTACAGTAACAAACTTTTCCGGATCGTGCACTTTGATAAACTGACCAGAATATGACCACAAATCCGCTGCAAAATAACAGATTCCGCATAATCTATTGTAAAAAAAGCTTAATCAAAATGCCTTAAGATACATTCTAAATACAATTTTTCCATACAGCTGCACGAACCTGCAATATGTCCGGGGAAAAGTATTGACTTTTCAGAACGATCAGGATAAAATTGCATCGATAACGTAAAAAACAGGCTATGCGATCCTGCCAGAAAGTATGGCACTTTATGACAAAACGGGCAGAACCGAAACGACCGGTTCTGCCCGTAAATATTTAAAAAAGTACCCTCGGCAGACAATATAGCCTGTCTGATCCACCGAGGGTACTCTTCTTTCAGCCATCTTATTCTGTTTCGTCAGCCTCCCGTATCTCAACCGATGTGATCACAGGCTGCTGATCTGCAGGGATCGTACCGTTTCCGTCGGTCGGCTCCGCTTTTGTGCAGACTGCGTCCACAACATCCATGCCTTCGGTCACATAACCGAATACGGCGTACTGCCCGTCCAAAAACGTACTGTCCTGATGCACAATAAAAAATTGGGAACTCGCGCTGTCATACTCGTTCGACCTTGCCATAGAAACGGCTCCTCTGGTGTGGGACAGCGGATTTTCATATCCGTTTTCCGTAAATTCTCCCGGAATCGTCTGTTCAGAACCTCCCGTTCCGTCTCCGCTCGGATCGCCTCCCTGCATCATAAATCCTTCCATAATCCGGTGGAACGTCAGCCCGTTATAAAATCCACTTTCGGCAAGAGAAACAAAATTTTCTACTGTCTGCGGCGCCGCCTCCCGGTCTAAGGCAATTGTAATCGTGCCGTAATCCTCAATTGAGATTTCTGCATAATAATCTGCACGGACGGACTCGTCTTTCTCCTTCGCATTCTCGCTTTCTGCAGGCTGTGCCTGCTCCGTACTCTGCGTCCCGTCTGCCTGATTTTCGCTGCCGCCGTCTGCCTGATTTTTGCTGCCGCCGTCTGCCATCCACAGGCATACGCCGAGAACCACCGCAGCCAGGCATACCGCCGCTCCGCCAAACAACATGTTCTTCTGCCGCTTTTTCCTAAACGGCTCGATGCAATGTGCGATTCCGTCCAAAATCTTCTCTCTCTGCGCTTCCTGCAGCGTCGACTCCTGTATGCCGGTTCGGATCGCATCTTTCAAACGATCCCCGTGTTTTCCTGCCGTTTCTTCACTTCCCCAAACCGCCGCAAGGATCCTTTCCGTGTTCCCGGGCTGAGCCTCTAAGGCAAGTTTTACGGTCTGCTCCCTGACCCCCGTCAATGATGCGATTTCTTTTCGGGAGCATCCCGCCGCCTGATCCAAAACGAAGATAAACCTCCCTGCCGCAGGCAACGAATGCAGTACGGCTTCCAGTCCGTCCCCTGTTTTTGACGCCGTATCGATGTCGCGATCGGATACGGTAAAATTCTGACTGGGCGGAAGCGGCAGTGTTTTCTGACCCTTTTTGAGCAGTTTTCTCCGGCAGTAGGACGCGGCCATGCCAAGCAGCCTCTTCCGAAACTCCTCTTCTGTCGCAGCGCTGCCGTCCGTTACGGATTCCCACGTATGTCCAAATGCCCAGACTACCGCCTCGCCGGCAGCTTCATGATCTCCCAGAAGCGCATAGGATATAAACTTGACTTCTTTCCAGTACGCTTCATACAATGCGGTAAAAGCCGCACGTTTCCCTTTTCTTGCCTGTTCGATAGAATATTGCATAGTATCCCCCTGTCTTTTTTCGTTCTCTGCGGTTCTTTTTACTATACAACATTTTAAACGATTTTGCTGAAACTTTCATGTCGAATTTGTGAAAATTTTTCAAACAATGGAAGCGTCCGCCGATACGCCTTCCATTTCACCTTTGGACAGCCGTATCATTTTCCACTCTTCTTTCGGCGTATAGCGCCTGGAAATCCCGTCGTCGTCATAGAGCGTATACTCTGCCCAATCATCTGTAAATCCGATCCATACCAGCCGGTCAGGCGAAACATCCTGCGTTGTCTTTACATCGTCCCCCAAAACGGCAAACGGCAGCATACGGTTCTTTTTTACAAAGAACACAACTTCATCGAGAGCCACGTCAATATAATGATGTCCTCCTGCCAAAACCTGATACGTCCGTTTTCGATCCGAACGCAGGCGCACGAGCATCATTTCTTCCGGCAGATACACATATCTGCCGCCTGCATTCTGCGTGTACACCGGAGCAATCATAATGCTTTCGCCGACCATCAGCTGATCTTCCACCAAAAACGTATGCCTATCTTTTGGATAATCAAAAGAAACCGGACGGATATACATCTCATCCGACAGCGCCGCTTTCATATACTCGCTGTACAGATACGGCAGCAGCGCGTACCGGATGCGGACAAGATTTCTAAAACTTTCTACCGCGTCAAATTGATACGCTTCCTGCATCCTCGTTCCGGCAGCCGCATGGTTGCGCATCAGGGGCGTAAATACGGCAAACGCCATCCAGCGCAGCAGCAGATCTTCCGTCACATCGCTGCCAAACCCGCCCAGGTCGGAACCCGTGTATAAAATACCGCACAGATTTAAAGACGGCATCTGATGAATGGAAAGCAGAAGATGGCTCCACCACGATTCGTTGTCTCCGGTCCAGATTCCTCCATACCGATGCATGCCGATATAAGAAGACCTAGAAAACAGCAGGATCCTTTGATCTGGCACAATCTCCTCAAATGCCTCCGCTGCCGCCCTTGTCATATAAAACCCGTAAAGGTTATGCACTTTGTCATGGCATACGGTGACGCCGTCCATATCATGATAAAAGCTTTGATAGTCCTGCGGATGATTGCACAGTCCTTCTACGATTTCCTGCATATGGAAAAATTCGTTCAAATCCAGATTGTCGTCTTGGATGGATGAAATTTCGTGCAGCACTTTTTTCAGATTTTTCTCCGAATAAAAGATTGCCGGTTCGTTCATGTCATTCCAAAAACCGTCGATGCCCTGTTCGATCAGCCATCTGTATTTTCCGCCGAACCATGCCCGCGCTTTCGTATTTAAAACATCCGGAAAATGCACTTTTCCGGGCCAGACCGCCCCGACAAAATTTTCTCCGTTTTCTTCCCTGCAAAAATAATGTTCCCGCACGCCTTCTTCATAGACACGATACCCGCGTTCAATTTTTACGCCCGCGTCAATGATCGGCACAAGGTGTATGCCCTGTTCTTTCATCTCGCCTACAAACTCCGGAAAATCCGAAAATCTCTCCGGATCTACGGTAAAATCTTTATAATTCTCCATGTAGTCGATATCCAAATAGACTGCTTCCAGCGGAATCCCCTCTCTGCGGTGGTTTTCCACGACGGTTTTCACGTCCGATTTGTTCAGGTATCCCCAGCGGGACTGCTGATAGCCAAACGCCCATTTCGGCGCAATATAACTTTGCCCGGTCAGCGCCCGAAACTGCTTTGCCAGATCTTTCAGACTGTCTCCCTCGATCACGTAAACGACACAGTCTTTTCCGGTACGGATCTTAAGCAGGTCCCGTTTGGTCTCTCCCACGTCGAACACTACTTTTCCGGGATCGTCCACAAACACGCCGAACGACGTCTGCTCTGCCCCGTCCTGCCGGTACAGGATCAGAAAATTATGTCCGCCGTAAAGCGAATGCTTATTTTCCGTATGAACAGGATCGTCGGCCGCATAACTGATATAGGAAAATCCCCGCTTGTTGATTCCGCGCACCTGCTCCCCAAGTCCGTACACAACGTCGTTCTCATTCATCCGGCAGGAAAATTCCAGCCCCTCATCCGTTTCCGACAAATGCAGAAGAACACTGCTGCCTTCGCTTTTGGAAACCTCTTGTACGACCGCGCCCGTTTCGATCGGATTTCCATACACATATTTTTGTATCATCACTTTCTCCCCCCAAAAGTTTTGTTTAGTTTCGTTTCTCTTATCCTAACTTCTTTTTCGGTTCCTGTAAAGCCGATTTTTCAATTTTTTCAATATTTGTTAGGTTTTCACAAGATTATTCGGATATTTCCGAGAGCGTCTCCCTCGTTTTTGTCGAAACTATACGAAACTTTTATTTCGCTTCTTTTTTTGCGTCGGAACGTTGCTATTTTTCTTCGGCTTCTGTATAATAAAAGCAATCTACTGCTATTTTGTACGAATCGACGTCAGAGCAGATTGGACACATGCCCGCCCAAAGGCATCCCTGTTCCGGCCCGCCCTGCTTTAGAAAGGAATCACTATGCCGACAATCAACGATATCGCCAGACAACTCGGCGTTTCCAAAAGTACGGTTTCCAAAGCGTTCAACGACGCGGATGATATCAGTGAAACGCTCCGAAAAAAAATACTGGAAACCGCCGTTGCAATGGGATATAAGAGAAACCGCATCCGAAAAGACGCCCCGAAAAAACTCTGCATCCTGGTGACAACGATGGATTACAAAAACCCGGCGGGATTTGGGCATGACCTCGTGACAGGCTTTCAGCAGACAGCCGTTTTAGACGGCTGGGATGTGGAAATCTGCCGGATTTCCGACAAAGAGCAGACGGAAACGTCTTATGATGCATTTATGTTAAGCCACTCCTATCAGGGCGCTTTTGTGCTTGGATTTTCTCTCTCCGATCCCTGGATGGAAGATTTTAAAACGGCGGGAACTCCCGCCGTTTTACACGATAACTATATTCCGAACAATCCCTCTGCGGCCTATGTCGGCGTCAACAGCGAAGAAGGCTTTGATCTTGCCGTCTCCCATTTAAAACAGTTGGGACATACGCGTATCGGCTACTTAGGCGGCGACGCCAATTCTTTTATTGTCCGCGCACGCTGCCAGGCGTATTTACACGCGATGGAACGGCACGGCCTTACTGCGGACCAAAGTCTCATCGGCCGCTCCTGCTTTAGCTTTGAATGCACCGGCATGCATCTGCCCCGCCTGTTAAAAAACGGAGTAACCGCCGTCCTGTGCGAACACGACCAGCTGGCGAGCGCCGTTTTGGTTCACTGCATGGAAGCCGGGATCCGGGTACCGGAAGAAGTCAGCGTGATCGGATTTGACGATACGGCGTTTGCCTCCTGTACGATACCGCCGCTTACAACGATCCGGCAGGACCAAAATGCGCTGGGCCGCTGCGGATATTACGCTCTGACGAGCCTGCTGAACCATACGTGCATCAGCTCGCTTCTGCTCCGGGCACAGCTGATCAAACGGCATTCGACGGGACCTGTCCCAAAAGCGGAACTGTAATCGTGTACAAAGCTTTCGTACGCCGGACAGCCGTTTACGTTGCAAGCCGCTCTACGGCTTCCATAAGCGCCTGCAGCTTTTCATCCGCATCCGTATGGCTGCTTCCTTTTACGCCCGCATAAAATTTTATTTTGGGTTCCGTCCCGGACGGCCGTATACAAAACCAGGATGCGTCTTCCAGCTCAAAATACAGCACGTTCGATTTGGGAAGACCTGTTTTTATCCGTCTGCCGCTGGCCATATGAAGCCGCAGATCCTCACGGTAATCCCTGAATTCCGTTACGTTTTGACCGCAGACCTGTTTTGGAATCCTGTTTCGGATGCCCTCTATGATCTCTGCCGCCTTTTTGACCCCGTCCGTTTCTTTCAATTTCACCGTGCGTAAATCTTCTTTAAAATATCCGTACATTTCGTACAGCTGCTCCATCCGCTCTACGAGCGTCATATGCAGAGATTTCCAGTAAGCCGCCGCTTCGCAGAGCATTGACGCCGCCGAAACCGCGTCTTTATCCCTTGCATATGTTCCCGCCAGGCAGCCGTAGCTTTCTTCATATCCGAATACATACCGGCAACGGTCCTCCCGCTCAAAGCGTCCGATCTGCTCCCCGATGTATTTAAATCCGGTCAGTGTTTCCACAAGTGTCATCCCATATGCTTTCACCAGTTCTTTTGCCATTTTGCCGGACACGATCGTCGTTACGACAGCGCCGTCTGCAGGCAGCGTCCCGTTCTCTTTTTTTCGGGATACAATATAATCCAAAATCAGCATACCAATCATATTTCCGGTAAATGCAGCATATCCGCCTGCTGCAGTATCTTTCGCGTACATGCCGAGACGATCGGCGTCCGGATCCGTCGCAAGGACAAGATCGGCATCTGTTTCTTCTGCCAGCTCAAGCGCCAGGGCAAACGCTTTTGCATCCTCCGGATTGGGAGAAGCAACCGTTGAAAAGTTTCCGTCCGGCATCTCCTGTTCTTTGACGACGGCTGTCTGCGTAAACCCAAGCTCCTTTAACATCCTCTGCACGGGCAGGCTTCCCGTTCCGTTGAGCGGCGTATAGACGATCTTTATATTTGCCGCCTCCCTGTGCAGAACCTCGGGACAAAGCACCAGTTTTTTCAATGTTTCATAATACTTTTCATCGATTTCACTGCCAATTTCACAATAGAATCCCAGCGCCTTTGCCTCGTCTTTTGTCATTGTCCTGACAGCGGCATCCTCCGTAACCGCATTGACCTTTTCGATAATCTCCCGGTCTTTGGGCGCAGTGATCTGCCCGCCGTCTTCCCAGTATACTTTATATCCGTTGTATTCCTTCGGATTATGGCTTGCCGTGATCACAATTCCCGCCGTACAGCCAAGCTCCCTGACTGCAAAGGAAAGCATCGGCGTGGGACGCAGGGACGGAAACACATAAGCTCTGATCTTGTTTGCCGCAAGCGTAAGCGCCGCTTCTTCGGCAAATTCTGAAGACATGTTTCTGGAATCAAAGGCGATTGCAACGCCTTTCTTTTCCGCTTTTTGTTCCAGAATATACTCCGCAAGCCCCTGGGTGGCTTTTCGGACCGTATAGATATTCATCCGGTTCGTTCCCGCGCCCAGAATCCCCCGCAGCCCTCCCGTTCCAAAGGACAGGCTGCGGCAGAACCTTGCTTCTATTTCCATATCGTTTCCTTCGATTTCTTTTAATTCCGCTTTGGTCGCGTCGTCATAGTACGGATCATCCATCCATACACGAAACATCTCTTTTGCATTCATAATCCGGTTCCTTTCCTGTTTTGTACGTTTGATACCATTCGGCAAAAAATAGGATTCATTTCTTTCGCCATACTTCGATTATACAAAAACAGCACTGTATTGACAATCACACCGCACGCATTTTGGGAAAGTCATTGTGATCCTGCCGAATCAATGGTATAGTAAAAGCATATAGATGCACCACCTGACGTTTCAAAAAGGAGGAATTTCATGAACCCAAAACAGCTTTTTTATGAAAAACAAGCCGCAACCGTCATCCGGCATTTAGAAAAACGTAAGATGAAAGGATTCTACTGCCCGACAAAAGAAGATGCCGTGGCTGTTGCCATGTCCCTCACCGCCCCCGATACGACGGTATGCTTCGGCGGTTCTGCATCCCTTTTAGAATCCGGCGTTATGGATGCCTTAAAAGCAAGGACAGACATTACGCTGATCGACCGCGGCAATGCCAAAACGCCGGAAGAAATTCAGCAGGCCTACCGCCATGCTTTCCTCGCAGATTCCTATTTCATGAGCACAAACGCCATCACGATTGACGGACAGCTTGTAAATATCGACGGGAACGGAAACCGCGTTGCCGCACTGATTTACGGACCGAACCAGGTGATCATCGTCGCCGGAATGAATAAAATCGTTCCCACCGTCGAGGACGCCGTGCGGCGCGTAAGAAACACCGCAACGCCGCCGAACTGTATCCGCCTGAATCTGGATACGCCGTGCGCCGCAACCGGAGCATGCGCAGACTGCCTCTCCGAACACTGTATCTGCAGCCAGATTGTCATTACCAGGCGAAGCCGGTCGGCAGACCGTATCAAAGTCCTTCTTGTCGGAGAAGAACTGGGCTTTTGATTATAATCTCAGAAAAAATGAATAAACAGTAAGCCGGGCAAACGGATCTGCCCGGCTTACTGCTTGTATCCTATTCTTCCGAAACCCTCTGGATATGCATGGCCAGATAGCCGACTTCCACTTCATCGAGCGGCTTCTTTAAATAGTTCTCCAAATGGCTGCACACGACAGACGCCAGACGATAGGCGTCCGGAAACTTACAGAACATATAATCATTCATATTCAGTTTTATCTTCTCTCCGCTCATGGCTCTTGCCGCCATATAACGGACATGATTCATCAGTCTGTTATAAGACAGAGACATCACGTCGATTGTCATACCTGTTTCTTTCTCCACAAGCTGAATACATTCCCGGACGGTCCGGGCAATCTGCATGGAAAGCGCTACGTTCTCGTCTTCGATCGCAGAATGAATATGCAGTGCGATATAACCGATTTCATGCGCATCAATCTCCACATCCAGACGCTCTTTTAAAATCGGCGCGGCCTGCTGTGCCGCCTTATATTCCATATGAAACAATGCCTGAATGTCGCTTGTCAGCGGATTGCTGATCTGCTCGTTACTGCGGATCCGCTTAACCGCATATGCAATATGATCTGCCATGGGGAAAAGAATTGCCCAATCGATGTTTCCGAATACTTTTTCACTCTCTTTTAAAATCTGTTCGGCTATTTCCAGACAGACAGGATCGATACTCTTTACCAGTTCCGCCGCCGATCCCCGCTGCGTCTCTTCTTTCAGCGAATACATGGTTCCGCCCTCCGGCAGTTTTATCCGCTCGGAAACCTTTCTTCCAAAACCGATTCCTTTTCCCATCAAAAGATATTCCTGATGGTCTTCCATTCCAATCCCGATCACCGTATTGTGATTCAATACTTTTTTGACTCTGAACATACTTCCGTTCCCCCGCAGATCATTTATGATTTACCAACTCTTTCTCTATTCTTCATATGTCTCTACCGCAAACAATGGCTCACCCGCCTGGATATCACCTGTCTTCAGCAGGCGGATCTTCTGATGTTCGGACAGTTCCGTACAAAGTACAGGCGACGCCAGAGACGGCGCGTTTGCCTGTATAAACTGCAGATCCAGCTTCATCAGCACGTCTCCTTTTTTCACCTTGTCTCCGGCTTTTACCAGGACCTCAAACCCCGTTCCGCCCAGGTTTACCGTATCGATCCCCATATGCAAAAGCAGAGCCGTATGATCCGCCGTTTCAAATCCGACGGCATGTTTGGTATCAAATACAAAACAGACTTCTCCGTCTGCCGGAGCGCATACCGTCTGTTCTTTTGGAATTACCATGGCTCCGTCTCCCATCATCCGGCCTGCAAACGCCTCGTCCGGAACCTTGGAAATCTCGTCTGCCAAACCGCTGACGGGACTGCAGATGATCTCTGTTTTTACCGGCCGCAAAAATGACCTTTCCTTCGCGTCAGATGTTTGCTCATCTGCCGCCTCCCTCTTCGGCAGATATTCTTCTTCCGGCGCATGTTCCAGATAATCCTCTAAATTCGATTTGATCACGGTAACCCGCGGTCCGTAGATCACCTGTACGCCGTTTCCTTTATGCACAACGCCGGATGCTCCCGTCGATTTTAACAAAGCGTCGTCTACCAGCTCCGATTTATGCACGGTACAGCGCAGCCTCGTAGCGCAGCAGTCCACATCCGAAATATTTTTCTTTCCGCCAAGACCTCTGCAGATCGATGCCGAAAGTTCGTCTTCCTCTGCATCCGCCGTGCCTGCGGCGCCCTGTTTTCTGGCGTCCACATCGCTTCTGCGGTACAGCTTGACTTCCTCATTATCGTCCCGTCCCGGTGTTTTCAAATCTAATTTGGCAATCAAAAATGAAAACAGCACATAGTAAACGATAAAATATACAATACCTACGACAGGAATCCAAACCCAGTTTGTTTTACCGTTCCCCTGAAGAACCCCAAACAAAAACATATCGATCAGTCCTCCGGAAAACGTCATGCCCACGCCTACATCTAAGATATGCATGATCATATAAGCCAGACCGGCAAACACGCAGTGAATGGCATATAACAGCGGCGCGACAAACAAAAATGTAAATTCCAGAGGTTCCGTAATACCTGTCACCATAGAAGTCATCGCCGCCGAGAGCAAAAGTCCCGCCGCCGCTTTTTTCTTCTCCGGCTTTGCCGATTTATACATGGCAAGCGCTGCGCCCGGAAGCCCGAAGATCATCAGCGGAAATTTACCGGTCATAAACCGGGTGGCAGAAACCGCAAAATGTTCTACGGAAGGTTCCGCAAGCTGCGCAAAGAAAATATTCTGCGCGCCTTCAATCAGCTGTCCGCCGACTTCCATCGTTCCGCCAAGCCCCGTCTGCCAGAACGGAAGATAAAATACGTGATGCAGTCCGAACGGAATCAGTGCACGCTCCATCAAACCGTACAGCCAGGTTCCCGCGTAACCCGACTGCAGCACAACGCCGCCTACCGCGTAGATTCCCTGCTGAATGACAGGCCAGATAAAAAACATCAAAATCCCGACAACCGTAAACGCCAGTCCGCTGACAATCGGTACAAACCTCGTGCCCCCGAAAAAGGACAAAACCTGCGGCAGCTCGATCTTATAAAACCGATTGTGCAAGGCAGCGACGCCAAGTCCGACAATGATACCGCCAAATACACCCATTTGAAGCGAAGTGATTCCGACAACCGATGTCGTCGCGCCTTCCAGCATGGATTCCGCTCCCCCATGGTTTACGATCATCGCGCCGATCGACGCATGCATAATAAAAAATGCAATTGCCGCCGACAATGCCGCAACTTCTTTTTCTTTCTTTGCCATTCCGATGGCTACGCCCATGGCAAAAATAATCGGCAGGTTCCCAAATACAATATCCCCGGCAGAACTCATCACCTGTAAAATAGCGTTTAAAACCGTTCCGGGACCCATAATCCCCATCAGTCCATACGTTTGCAGCGTCGTCTCATTCGTAAACGAACCGCCTACGCCTAACAGCAAACCTGCTACCGGCAGAATTGCAATCGGAAGCATAAAGGATCTTCCTACTCGCTGCAATACACCAAAAATTTTGTCTTTCATGAAAATTCCTCCTCCTTATATTTGGATGCTTCGTACGAAAATGCTTGTTATCTTCCGTATCCGTCATCCCCTAAAACGGTACCGTTTGAAAAATAAGTACCGCGGAGGAATTCCTCTTCTAGACAGAATCAGATAAAACAGGCATTAACGTGCATAAACATCCCTGAAATGAAATTTATGCATAGTTAATGCCTGCTTACCAGTTACATACTATATCATATACAAAAAGTTAACATCTTATCCGTCATTTGTCAAGACGGTTTGAAACATCTTGGTTAATTTTTTGATACTACTTCTTTTTATATGTTACTTTACTGCCCGCGCCCGCCTTTTTTACAGCCTTTTTCAGTTTCCGAAGCTGTTTTGCAGTCATTTGTTTCGGCACTGTGATCTTACATTTTTTCACAATCCCTTTCCATGCCTTTTTGCCAAATTTCGGGGCTTTTTTACTCTGAAACGTAATTTTTTTCAATCTGGTACAATTGAGAAAGGCAGATGCCCCGATTTTCGTTACGTTCTCTCCGATCACCACGCTCCTGATATTTTTTGCCCCCTTGCATGCCTGCTTCTTGATCTCTGTGACACGGAACTGATAACCGTCTTTTTCCACAATCTTCGGAATCACTATCGATTTCCTTTTATTATCCAGCAATTTAACAGCGGATGCCGTACCGTTTTGAACATCTGACTTTGTAATCTGATACAGCATGCCTTCGACATGTATCGAGGTACCGACGCGTGGAAGCGGCAGAGGATCATTTTTATCTGTTTCGTCTTCCTTGGGAGGATCCTTGGGAGGCTGATCGGATTCCTGTGTAACCGATGCCGCAGCCGTAACGGCTTTTGCTCCCGGCATCCCTTTTGCATCCACAGGGTAAACTTCACAGAGAATCGTTCCGGTATATGCAAGGGAAATACGCGGCTGATCCGTAATTTCTTTTATCCCGTTGTCATATGAGAAGCAATACAGCGTCTTTCCTTCCGGATCGCCGTCTTTATCCTCAAACACATACGATACGTTTGCCGTATCTCCGATTTTATAAGCCGTTTTGTCGAGCGCTGCACCGGAAACGGACGGAGCGGTATTTTGTTTTTCAAAAAAAGAAATTGCCGGCTGACCGCAGAGCTGCTCATAACTGCTATCTCCGGAACCGAGATAAAACTCCGAAAAATCTACCGATTTGCCCCTCTCAGTCGTCGCCCATGCGGCAAATCCGATCCGATACCCGTCTGAGAGCATGGAAGCGGAAATATCCCGGATATGCTTCCATGTTCCGTTCTCTTCTTTAAAATCGACCGAAACGGAATCTCCTTTTTTGCAGAATCCAAAATATGCGCTTGTAAGCTCATTCTGTTCGGCATTTCCCCCTGTTTCCGTACCGGAAGCATTCGTTTCTACCACCGTTGTAATTCCGTCGTAATGGGATTTTTTTCCGACGGAAATATAGTTGTCGTCATTTTGATATAAAAGAAATGACGCCGTATCCCATTGATTCGATTCCCGCTCCGGCAGATGATCTACTTTCAGCACAGCGCGCAGATTATCTTTGTCAACATCCTCCGGAATCTGATACAGGAACAAATTTTTCACCGTATTGCTTGATTCAAACAAATCGCCGGTTTTCATATTGACCGTAATACGATCCCCGGTCAGCGTATAATCGGACGCTGCCTCACGTATTACAGATAAATCCGCGTTTCGCACCTGCTCATCCTGTATACGGATCACTACGGCAATGCGGTCCGTACTAAGACCGGCGCTTGCTCTGACCCAGACAATGCCGCTGCGCTTTGCCGTCAGTACGCCGTTTTGATCAATCACAGCCGCCGCCGTCGTACCGCCGGTCAAAAAGTCTTCCACCGACCATACGATTTCTTTTTGAGACGCCGTAGAAGCGCTCAATCGTAATGTCTCATTCAGCTCTGTCAATACCGGCTCTCCTTCCCATGTGATCGATACCGTATCTTCAGGCGCCACGCTGCCCTTCCCCGAAACTTTCATTTCTATGGGCTCAGAGATGATTTTTTCACCGTTCCACATATAATAAGCATACACGGAAGCCTCGCCCGCTTCTCTGGCAACCATTTTTCCGTTTGCGTCAATCGAAAGAACTTCTGGATTACTGCTTACATAACCGATATTACGAACCGGGTCAGTCACAGGCTGTTCTCTGTCATAGGCGATCTTAATATCCGGATCGCGGTTGGACAGATACGCATCCGGCATATTGCTTAATACCGCATATTGTTTTAACCCGTCGTCATATGTATTGCCTTCCAGAACTACATTTTTGCATTTTGTAAACTCATAGACGTTATCCTGCGGACGGGTATGCGTATTTCCCTCTGCCTCTGTCGCAACCGTAAGCATATCCCCGACCAGAAGTTGATCCCTGTCCGCGGAAATTTCAAGCCGGATATCCGGATTCATACGCAGAACCTTGTTATTTCGTATGGTGAGGTTTTCTACGCTTTCCGCTTTCACAACCGTATCCGTGTCCATATGGAATGTATTGCCTTCAATCGTAATGTTTTTATGAATCGGCTGATCGGCAGACGGCAGGCTGCCCCCTTTCGTAACCGGATGCACATAGACCGCCGGCGCATACTCCCAGCTAGTCCTCCCAATGCTTTTGATAAAAAACTCATTGTTTTTTATCACCATATTCCGAATCGGACCCGATTCATACCATTGGTCGGAATCATTGGAAAGAAAGATTGTCGCCATAGACATCTGTTTAAATGTGTTGCCTTCAATTAAAACAGGATTTCTTGTTGTGCATAAAATCCCTCTGGTCGGAACTTTCGCAAACGTACAATTTCTGATCGTAACACTCGGCGCATATGTCACGTTTTCCGCCACATATTTGGGCTCGTTTCCGATTTGATCCGAAAGGTTCTGCGGCAGATCTTCCTGAAAGCGAATCACCATCGTCCGTAAATCATTCCCGTTTTCCCCCGGATTTGAAACCACCTCTTCTACCGTATAGAGCGTCTCATGGTCCGTAGATTCCAAAGTATCCCTTGTAAAAAACGCAACCTGATCCCCCGCATGAAACTGCGGGAATCCCCCCTGCTGGTTATGGATATATTTCAGCACAAGAGTACGGCTGTCTCTGCGCTCCTCTACTCTGGTAAACGTTCCGTGCAGATTGATCGGGTCATCGTGGGTATTTGCAAAATTACAGTTCTCGATCACAAGATCTTCCGCAGCGCCCGACGCATGAATCCCGTCCGCAAAACTGACCGTTATATGCCCGGAATCTTCTCTCGGCATCAGATTACAGTCATAATAATATACGTCTTTACTCATCTGGATCAGCCATCCAAATCCATGCATATAATGTACATTGACATTTCTTGACGTTACATTTTCACTTTCCCAGGTAAACGCTCCCGCTGTCTGCCTGTGCGCGTTTGCCGCCAGCTCGATCACTGTCCCCATCTTCTGCATAGAGGGACGGGAAGACGAATAGACAATCCGGATATGCGTATCGTCTATTTCCCGGATTGAGGATACGTTCTGAAACGGACCGTCCGACGTACTGTAATTTCTGGACATATCGCCGTCCGGCTGATACCCGACAACCGCATACGTCGGATTGTGATTCCCCGTCTGCGTCCAATAGTATTCACCCGTATAGGGACTTTGCTCGCTATGCCAGGTAAATGTGCTGCCGGATATCGAATGCGGAAAACACTCTGGAATCAGAAACTCCGTATAATCTTTTCCGTCTTCCGTTCCCATACCTGTCACCGTCATTTCTGTAACCGTAGGAACGCCAAAATCCCAGGAAAAATCTTTCAGCGTGACATTTTTGGAATGAACGACGGCAAGCGCCATCATATTCCCATGCATCATAAAAAGAGACCCGTTTCCATCCAATGTAAAATTTTCCTGCTCTTCAATCAGCAGACCGATCGTTTTGATCGGATTTTCAATACTGTTCGTATTCGACGTGTGGTATTCTCTTGTCTGGGCACGATCCTTATAAATATGATACTCTCCTTTGGGAAAACTGACCGTAACGCTTTCCGCCCCGTTTTCCGAAGCCTCTTTTGCTGCCGCAAACGCACGCTGGATCGCTTCCGCACTGTCTTCTTTCCCGGTTGGATCGGCGCCATATTCGAGGGCGTCGATTACGACTTCACTTTTTTCCTGTGCAGAAACCTCTGCATCATACGCCGGAAACGGCTGGATCATCATACACAACGTCAACACACAGGAAACGAATGCTTTTGCTTTTGTTTTTGCCATCCAATCACCTCTTCTTTCTTTTTCATCAAGTACAACAGACCTGTCAAATCTGCCAGTCCCCATCCGATCGGGATCGACCACCAGATTCCCGTTACTCCGATTGCCGGAACGCCAGAAAGCACATAGGAAAGACCGACGCGCGTGCCAAGGGAAATGACCGTCAGCACAACAGACATTGCAGGCTTTCCGACCGCCCGGTAAAGCCCGTAAAATAGAAACAGACAGCCGATTCCGCAATAAAACGGTCCGACTACGTGCAGAAAATGCACGCCTTCCGCAACAACCGCCGTTTCGTCTGCTTTGATAAATACATGCATCAGAGGCTCCGCCAAAAACCAAAGCAGGACGGATGCCGCTATGCAGTAAGAAAAACTTGTCAGAACCGCATAACGGATCCCTGCCCAAATCCTCTCTTTCTTTTTTGCGCCCGCATTCTGGGCGATAAACGTGGAAAATGCATTCGCATATTCCTGTACCGGCATATATGTAAAAGAATCTATTTTCACAGCCGCAGCAAAGCCCGCCATTACTGTCGTCCCAAAACTGTTTACCAATCCCTGCACCAATAAAATCCCAAAATTCATAACAGATTGCTGCAGGCAGGTCAGGACAGAATAACGCGCAATTTCCAGAAAACTGGACAATTTCACCTGAAACCGGAACAATGCATGCCGCATCTTTTTATTTTTGACCAATACATATATACCGATCCCGATTCCCGAAATATACTGCGACAAAATAGTTGCAGCCGCAGCTCCCGCCGTCCCCATCTCAAAAACCGCAAAAAACAGAATATCCAAGCCTATATTAAATATAGTCGAAATCCCCAAAAAAATCAATGGAACGACGGAATTTCCAAGCGCTTTCAAATATGCCCCGAAATAATTATATACGGCAACCGCGGGAATCCCGCAAAATATAAGAACCATATAATCTTTTGTCATCGTTTGAATCTCGTGCGGAATATTCATCCACCGGATCAGTGCGTCTACCCCAAGCAGCGATACCGCCGTAAGAATTGCCGCAATCACAGACAGCAGAAAAAAAGACGCACAGATGCTCTCCCGCAGTCCCGATGCATCCTGCCTGCCGAAACAAAGAGAAAATACAACGCCGCTGCCCATACAAAGCCCCAGAAGCGCCGAGGTCAAAAAAGTCATTAATGCAAACGCCGAACCGACCGCCGCCAATGCATCGGAACCTGCATAGTGTCCCACTACCCAGGTATCTACCACATTATATCCCTGCTGTAAAATATTTCCCACGATCATCGGCAGCGCAAACAAACACATCGTAGGATATACCGCTCCTTTTGTTAAATCTTTCTGATTCACTTTCTTATCCCCTCAAAAAACAACCGAAACATTTAATGATCCGACGGTTCCTTTCTCATATAATGATGAATATTTTCCAACATATGCTTCATACAGCGTTTCATCGTATTTAAATCTTCCTCTAAAATTCCCTGCGTCATAATCGCCCAGAATTTTTCCTGTGCCTGCCTGCCGTCCCGGACAATTTCAGAAGCCGCGTCACAAACGGAAAGATGTATGGTTTTATGATTGTTTTCCTGATACTTTCTTTCTACATATCCGCATTGTTCTAAAAGCCTTAGAGAAACGGAAACCTGCGATTTGGATAAATATCGGATTTCCACCATATCTTTTGCCGTATCGTACTGTGGATTATTTGCCAAAAACAAAAGAATATCCAATTCCATCCGGGTAATATTGTGTTTCCCGCAAACTTCTCCCAGACACTTTGCATAAAGCATTTTTAATGTATTCTGATGTTCCCATGGTTTTAAAGAAATCATAAGCTACATCCTCCCAAAATTGTTCTATTCAGAACAATTTTATCGAAAGTCAAAAAATTGTCAAGCAAAATTTCTCACATTGTGACAAAATTCGAATATATTATTTTTAAAAAGAAAAAAGGAAAATGCTATATGAACCAAGCGGCTGCGCCACTCACAAATTCGTGCTCCTTTTCAGGCATACGGCCTGCCATGATGGACCTGCCATATCCGCCCATTCAGATAACGGAAAAAAATCCGTCTTATGCAAACCTGCTCAGTATGGATTACTGCGGCCAGGTATCTGAACTGTCTGCGATTACGCAGTATATCAACAACGAAAACCGCCTGTCCTGTGAAAATTGCGCTCTGGCAAAAACACTTTTGGGAATTGCCATGGCAGAAATGATGCATCTGCAAAAACTGGGCGAACTGATCGTTCTTCTGGGCGGAACCATTGATTTTACGGTTCGAATGCAAAACGGGAGAAAAATGCTCTGGACACCGGAATACCTCATACTTCCGGAACATACAAAAAAGATGATCTACGCCGATATAGAGGCGGAACGATCCGCCATCAAACAATACCGGATGCATATCAAAACCATTCAGGATCCCTGTGTAACCACCGTACTGTATCGGATTATCCAGGATGAAGAATATCATATTATGATTCTGGAAAATCTTTTGAAAGAACTTCAGTAACTGCTGTAAAATGCGGCAGCCGCCCTCTCCCGTTCCCGGAACATGGCGGCTGCCGCTCATTTAATCTTTCTCTGCCGTTCAAAAGCAGGATTCTCGGCTTATGCAAAACGGCTCTTGCCAGCACAAGCCGCTGCTTCTGCCCCTTAGAAAGCTTTCCTGCCGGCTGCTTTTTATAGTCCCACATGCCCACCTGACGCAGAACCTCCTCAATCCTGGCATTGGAAACGCGCGCCGCTTACATCACCTCAAGATCCTGCTGTTTTTCCACTGTCGGGTAATGCTCTGTAATCTTCCGATAACACGGACAGGTTTTGTCATGGTCATTGATGATCCCGCATGCCTGCAAATGCGAATAGACCGTCACGGGACCGACATACCGAAAGCCGCGCTTTTTCAAATCTTTGCTGATCCTATCCGACAATCCATTGCTGACCGGAACCGCGCCCTCCCCATGTCCTTTATAAAGAATCGTCTTATGATCCGAATACGTCCAGAAATAATTGCTAAGGCTCCCGTACGCTTCTCTGATTTCCTGGCAGCATCTGGCATTTCCGATCACCGCACGGATTTTCCGCACAGAACGTATCATTCCTTCCGTATCCAGAATGCGCTGCACGTCGTCCTCCCCATACAATGCAATTTTGTCGAAATCAAACGCATCGAAGCATTTATGGAAAATCTCACGCTTTTTCAGCATCAGATCCCAGCTTAATCCGCACTGCATGGCTTCCAGCATTAAATGCTCAAACATCGTCCGATCGTCATGCACGGGCACGCCCCACTCCGTATCATGATAGATCTGCATCCGTTCGTTGACCCGTCCCCAGCTGCAATAGCCTGTCTGCGTTTCGTTTTCCAGATATCGCTTCAATTCCTGCCTGAGATATTCGTATCGTTTCCGTTTTTCCTCTTTCGCAAAATGCACTTCGCGCAGTTGCTGCGGCTGATCCGCATATGAGAGGACTTCATCGCCAAACTGTTCGCTCGTCAAATCAAATACACAGTCTCCGACCACATTATAACAGTGATAGTTTCCTCCCCCGCGGGGTATCCCATACACCTTCCCGCCAAAAATATCCTGCGCCAGAAACGCCGTAATGGAACACTGTCCAAGCGTTTTATTGTCCTTGCTCCAGTCTTTTTGCATTCTGGGCGCGCACGTATCCTTACACCAGACATTAGAAAGCGCGTCGTATAAATCCAATGGAGTCTCAATCTTTGGATAGTCCTTTGTAACCGCAGGAACGTTCGCCTGCTCCCACCCGTAAAATGAATAATCCATATCTTTGCCCCACCTTTTCCAAATCTTCTGTATTGCATTCTTTTTTTATTGTATCCCAAATTCTGCCTGCATTCTATAAAAACTTTCAGAAATATTCGGATAAATGCCGCATGCCCCTTCTCGCAGCCAAGCTGCGTCATTTCCCTCTTTTGCCTGTGCATACATGCCTGCCATCCTATTTTTATAATCATGCCGAAACCGCTGCACTTCTCTCTGCAGCCCTTCCAGACTTTCAATATACGCATTCTGCTGCTGCATCATAACGCGCTGCGCCGCAATCTGCTTCCGCTTCAGCTCTTTTTGTCTTCCGATCACAAACAACGCCACAAAGCAGACGCTGACCAGAATGTAGCTGCTGTATGCTTCGCCCCACTGCGACCGATTGACATGTAAAAATGCAAAAATCCCGTACTCCCAGACCGGGTACAGGCTAAATGCAAGCACAGAGACAAGTCGAAACTCTTTTTGCGTCAGCCAGTCCCAAAACACCCGCAGGATGCCCAGCTTTTGCAAAAGAAGCGCGAAAATTACTTCAATCAACGGCGTAATGACATGCATCATAATCAGATACGCCACCCGCTCTTCCCAGACTGCCAGATGATACGGTCCGTTTGAAATCATGCATAACGCTGCCAGATTACTGGAAAAATCACCTAAAAGATTGAAGGCGGACGCAAGAACCCAACAGGTTTGCATGCTCTCCCGATACATGACAAAAAAACAAAGTGCCATACTCAGTCCCATGCTGAAGAATGAAATAAATACACCGATCTGGTTTCCCAAAATCCCATACGCTCTCCTACCGCAGGTACAAACCAGCCAGTCTCATATCTTTGTCAAACGAAATCCGATAGGTAACCGCCGTATTCTCGTACGAAACCGACATCTCCGTCACGGCGAACAACTGTCCCTTTTGTTTGACCTCCGCCATATAAACGTCTCCAATGGACAAAAAGTTTCCCCATTCTTTTCCGTCCGCAATCTGTTCTCTCGCCTGCTCCATAACTTCCTGTGTCAGCGTGCTTTTCATCGAATCGATTGCCATATCCTGCAGATCGTCAAATTCTCCGTCACTGAGCTTCTGCACGACCTGTTTTGCCGTCTTCTCCACGGTCTGCGTCTCAAAAACACCGCTGGATCCGATCTCGCTGCTTTTCGGCAGGATTTGGTATCCTACTAAAATGACAAGAAGGACGACGCCGATCGTCGTACCGATCGCAATCCTGCGTTTCTTTGCCGTATATTCCCTGCGCTGCGATCCTGGCAGATCCCGGTTCATTTCTTTTTTCCTGCGCCCGAAGCATTTTACCCGTTCCGTAATTGCTTTGCTATTCTCTTCTGCTTTCATATCCTCTCCTCCATTCTTCGATCGATGCCCGGTGTAATTTTTTCGACTTCAAAAATCTTCGGCAGCGCGCCTCTTTTGGCGTCTGAAATGACGTAATATTTCCCCGCCGCCTGCTTTCCTGCTGTTTTGCTCCATGTACTTAAGATAGTAAACACAACTCTCTCAAATGTCAATAATGATACTTGCTTTTTAACTTGAATATAAAAAATGCCGTAATCAGCACTGCCATAAATTCCGCCGCAGAAATCGAAACCCAAATACCATCCACGCCCAGAATCAAAGGAAACGTTAAAACCGCTGCCACCTGAAATACAAGCGTCCGCAAGAAAGAAATAAACGCGGAAACAAGCCCGTTGCTGAGCGCCGTAAAAAAGGACGAACCAAAGATCGGAACTCCCGCCAGAAGAAACGAAAATGAAAAAATGCGGAATCCCCGCAGGGTCAAATGCATCAATTCACTATCATATCCGACAAAGATCGACGCCAGCGGCGCAGCCAGAATCTCGGATACGGCAAACATACAAACCGAAAATCCGCCGATCATCACAAAGCTCTTCTTCAGCAGGCTTTTCAATTCCGCATGATTGCCGGCGCCGTAATGAAAGCCGATGACCGGCGCCGTTCCGACGGAATATCCGATAAATGCGGAAAAGAAAATCATCCCCACATACATCAGCACGCCGTATGCCGCAACGCCGCTCTCCCCCGCATATTTCATCAGCTGCATATTATACAGCATACTGACAAGCGACATCGAAATCCCCGTCATCAATTCTGACGAACCGTTTACGGATGCCTTAAGCAGTGCTCTGCCGTCAAATGTTGTCTTCGTCAGAGACAGCAGGCTCGTATTTGGACGGATAAAATAGATCAGCGCGAGCATGGCTCCTACCGTCTGGCTGATCCCCGTCGCAGCCGCGGCTCCCGCAAGTCCCCAGCCGAATCCCTTCATAAAAAGCGCATCCAATACCATATTCATCACGCCTGATGCAACCGTCATAAACAGCCCAAGCTGCGGTTTTTCTGCCGTTACAAAAAAACTTTGAAATTCAAACTGGAGCATAAAAAAGGGAAGCGCAAACAGGATTAACCTGCCGTAAACCACACACCCGTTTAACATTTCGCCTTCCGCACCAAGGAGCGCGGCAATCGGACGGATTCCCGCCATGCCGATCGCACCGATCACAATCCCGCATGCCGCCGTCACATAGATAAACAGAGAAAATAATCGCTTCGCCTTATCGGCGTTTCCTTCTCCCAACGTTTTTGCAATTAAAGCGCTGCCTCCCGTACCAAACATAAATCCAACCGTTCCTAAAATCTGCAGAAACGGCATAATAAAATTTACTGCAGCAAACGACGTCTTCCCGACAAAATTAGAAACAAATAACCCGTCCACTACACCGTAGATCGATGTAAAGATCATCATTGCAATCGACGGTAACGTAAAACGAAACAATTTCCGATAAGAAAAATGCTCCGAAAGCTGTATATTTTTCATGTAAACACCTCCAAAGATGAGAAAATTTCCAAAGAAATTTCCTGTTAAGACAAAAAACTGCCGAAGTCTCCCCCGGCAGTTATCTTTCATTCTTTTGATACGTGTTTTGTTATCATTTAAACATCCGCAATCTTATGTTTTCCGATTTTACGTTTGAATACATACCACAGCTGGGTTGCCACGCAAATCGAAGAATAAGAACCGCTGATCAGGCCTACCATAAGCGGCAGTGAAAAATCGCGAATCGTCGCAACACCCAATAACCACAGCATAAATACCATAATAAATGTGGTAATGGAAGTGTTGATACTTCTGCTCAGCGTCTGCGTTAAACTTTCATTGGCAATTTCACGCAGAGAAGCCGAATCTGTTACCTTCTTCAACCTTATATTTTCACGGATTCTGTCAAATATAACAATCGTATCATTAATCGAATAACCGATAATCGTTAACATACAGGCAATAAACGTACTTCCGACAGAAATACGCATGACTGCATAACAAGTGAGAACTACGAGTACATCGTGTCCCAAAGCAAGAATCGCACTGACTGCAAATCTGGCGTCGCTGAAACGGAACCAGATATAGATCAGCATACATACAACGGCAATCAAAACTGCTTTCACCGCGTCTGCACGCATCTCCGAGCTGACAGCAGAACTGATGCTCTCGGACTGAATTTCTTTTTCATCTACTTTATATTTATCAATAAACGCCTGATTTAACGCTTCACGCTCGTCCAAAGAGAGGGTACGCGTCTTAAAAATAATCTGATTGGTTCCCTGTACCTGCGTAGTCTGGATATCGCTGTCCCCGGTCACGCCTTCTACAAGAGGCACCATATCCGACTCGATCTCCTTAATAGTATAATCTTTCTCAAACGGAATCGTCGTAGATGTACCGCCGATAAAATCAAGGCTGTAGTTTAACGCATTTCCGTTGGAACCGTATACGCCCATCGCAACAAAGCCTGCCACAATGATCACAATAGAAATTCCAAATAAAACGGCTTTCCGCTCGATCAAATGCAGGGTCTTCAACACTTTGCCCTTTCCAAAATATTTCTGATCCTTAAGACCCACGGCATACAGAGAATTTAAGATCAGCCTGGTAATCACAAGAGCGGTAAACATAGAAAGAATAATACCGATCGCAAGCGTGCTGGCAAATCCCTTCACCGTTCCGGAACCAAATACGCCAAGTACCGCCGCCGCAATCAACGTCGTTACGTTACCGTCAATAATTGCAGACAACGCCTTTTTAAAACCGGTATCCATCGCAGAACCAACCGGTTTCCCTCCGGCAATTTCCTCACGGATACGCGCAAAGATAATCACGTTTGCATCCACCGCCATACCGATCGAAAGAATAATACCTGCAATACCCGGCAGTGTCAGCGTAATTTCAAACAGATATAACGTTGCAATAACCAGACAAGTATAGATTGCAAGCGCGATCGACGCCGCAACGCCCGGTATAAAATATACGATCATCATAAAAACCATAACGATCCCCAGTCCGATTGCCGCCGCTTTTAAGCTGGAAGAAATCGCGTCGTTTCCAAGCTGCGCTCCTACCACATTGGAACGAAGCTCGCTTAAATGCAGAGAAAGAGAACCGATACGGATATTAGAAGCCAGTATTTCCGCTTCTTCAAAAGATCCGATCTTAGTAATCTGCGCCGTTCCTCCGGTAATCGCCGACTGCACCTCCGGATTGCTGATCACTTCGCCGTCGTATACGATCGGCAGCGTCTTGCCCACGTTTGCAGAAGTCACTTCCCCGAATTTTTGAGCGCCTTCCGCCGTAAATGTCAGATCTACAACAAACTCATTGTTGCCCATCTCATTTTTATAGAAACCCGGCTGCGCGTCTTCGATCATATCGCCGGTCAGAAAAGCCTCTCCCTCCGGCGTCTGGAATTCCAGGGAACCCGGTTTTCCAAGCTCTTCCAAAATAGCGTTGGCATCTGTTACGCCCGGAATCTCAACCGTAATACGGTCTTCGCCCTCTCTGTAAACAACTGCTTCCGTACTGTATGACTCAATACGTTTCTGCAGCTTATAAATCGTGTCGCTTACTTCCTCAGAAGTAAAATCGTCCTCTTCCACCTCATAGGTAATGCTGACGCCGCCCGCTAAATCCAGGCCAAGCTTGATGCTCATATCCTTACCGATTCCGGTAGATGAAAGAATAATGGACGCATAATAAGCAAGTCCCCCAAGAATCAGGGCGATCACCATAAGCATCGCAGCGCCCCGACCTTTACTGAATTTGTTCTTCATCTCATTTCTTCCTTTCTTTTACTCTGTTTCAAATGCTTCCGCCGCCTTGATCATAATCGCGCATTCCACTCGTTTCTTCTGTAATGCACACCCGATATCGTAGGCATTGTGAATATCTCCATGAAAATTGTAGGAATTTGCCGCACAGCCGCCGCTGCAGTAAAACTTTGCAAAACAGCTGCGGCACTTTTCTTTTGCATAGACATTGCAGCTTTTAAATTCCTCTAAAAGCGCCGTATTTGTCACGCCTTCCGTGACATTTCCCATACAAAACGCTTCCCTGCCTACAAACTGATGACACGGATAAAGGTCTCCCCAGGGCGTTACCGCAAGATACTCCGTTCCGGAACCGCAGCCTGAGAGCCGCTTTGCCACGCAGGGACCTCCCTCTAAATCTATCATAAAATGGAAAAAGTTAAAATCCTTTCCATGTTTATGCCGCTCGACTAATTCCGCCGCAAGACGGTCGTACTCACAAAAGAGCTTCGGCAGATCTTCTTCCCGGATTGCATAATCATCTGTTTCCTGCGCCACCACCGGTTCTATGGAAATCTGCTGAAACCCAAGATCCGCAAGATGCAGCACATCCTTTGAAAAATCCGGGTTATGATGCGTAAACGTACCTCTTACGTAATAATCGGACTGATTTCTGCTCTCTGCAAATTTCAGAAACTTCGGCACGATGACATCGTAACTGCCGCTTCCGTTTGGAAACGGGCGCATCTTATCATTGACTTCCCTGCGGCCGTCGATGCTTAAAACGACGTTTGCCATTTCGCGGTTGGCAAACTCCATGATCTCATCATTTAACAAAACTCCGTTCGTCGTCAGCGTAAACCGGAACTTTTTGTCATGAAGCAATTCCTGCTGCCTTCCATATGCCACCAGATCTCTGACAACCTGAAAATTCAGCGTCGGCTCTCCGCCGAAAAAATCCACTTCCAGATTCCTTCTGCTCCCGGAATTTGCAATCAGGAAATCCAGCGCCGCTTTTCCCACTTCAAAGGACATCAGCGCCCTCCTGCCGTGGTATTCGCCTTCATCCGCAAAACAATAGCGGCATCTTAAATTGCAATCGTGGGCAATATGCAGACAGAGCGCTTTTACCACCGTGTTACGCTGCTTAAAATCCGAAAGATAACCCTCGTACTCATCTTTGGTAAAAAGAGCGCCTTCCCGCTCCAGAGAAGCCACTTCCTCAATCGCCTCCAAAATAACCGCTTCCTCATAGTCCGCCTTCAGATGTTTTACGATTTCATCTTTGGCATGCGCCTCCCAAAGGGCGATGACATCATACGCCGCGTCATCGACAACATGAACGGCGCCGCTGTTTACATCCAGAACGATCGAATATCCATTATTCTTATACTGATGGACCACTGCAATACTTCCTCGCTTCCTCTTTCTCTTCCCGTATTTGCATACATATAACGTACAAATGACCGCGCGCTGTGCGCACGGCCCGTATTATGTAAGCATCGTCAAATGTCTATCTGCTGTTCTCGCAAGTCTGGTTGCCTACCGTACAGGAAGTCTTGCAGGCGGACTGACAGGAAGTCTGGCATTCGCCGCAGCCGCCTTTTTTGATTGTACTCTGTAATTTTCTTGTATTTAAGGTTTTTACGTGTTTCATCTTAAAATCTCCTTTTCTTCTTTTTCTTTCCAAAAGATATCTCTGCATTTCCGGCGGTACTGCAAAAATCCCAAAGGAAAGTGTTTTTGCCGGACCCTCCGGCTCATACTTATCGGATATTATAACACAAGAATCTTCATATGAAAAGCATTTTTTTTACCGCGTCAAATGAAATGTCAGTACATACAGTTCTTTATCCTCCAGATAATAAATAGAGGAAATATTTTCACAATAATCTGCGATATGCTGTTCGGCAACAAAGTATTGAAGCGCCTGTCCGTATAATTCGGAAGAAGCAAATTTTACGGCGACGTCTCCTCCTCCCGCATTCCAGGTATTTGCCAGTAAAGCGCCGACGGCCTGCGGATTCCATTCTTCAAAATACCGGTGTTCCCGGATAAAATAATTGTTGTCCGACGCCGTGCAATCCGGCAGCCGAAAACTGTTATCCAGCACATGCGTCCTGCCGATCTCTTCCGATGTAATCGCAAGATAATTGTAATTGACATATTTTTCCATCTGGCTTGTGGCGTCCAGATACCTGGAATTCCCCCAGGTAGTATCCATATAATAATAATCGTTATCCAACCGCACCAGATTCCAGGCATGAGACTCTCCGTTGGCGTTCCCCGTCACAATCACGCTCTGGATTCCCAAAAGCTTCAGCAGATACTGCGTAGCGCAGGCATATCCCTGGCATACGGTCGCGCGGTTTAAAAATGCGCTGATAATATTCTGATTATTGTCTGCGGACGCGTCATAATCTACATTTTGGACCAGAATCTCAAACACATATTTTGCCTTCGCATAATCGGAGTCCGTAATTGAAATCCCAGCCAAAAGCTCCTCCACCGACGCGTCAATCTGCTGCTGGAGTGTTTCTCTCTCCTGCGCGTCCATCGTATACTTCGGGGCAAATTTTAAACCGACCGCCTCTCCCCCTCTCGTATACTGGGTGTATGCATAACCGGAAACCCAATACAGTCCGCCGTAATCCGAACAAAGCGCTTTATATACCGTCTCTAAAAGATCCACTTCCAACGTCGAAACGTCTATTTCCTCTTCATGCTCCAAAATGGCGGTCAGCATTTCATGGTATACTTCTTTCTCCGTATCTGTGAGCGTCTGGTATGCATAATTATCTGCATAGGCAAGATCTTCTTCCCTTTTCGGAAATTGTCCCGCAGATTCCGTATCTTCTTCTGTTCCCGCTTCGGACGGCGCCTTTGTTTCCGTCTCTTTTGCCGGCGTTTTTTTCTCTGACTTCTTTTGTTTTTTCTTTTTTTTCTGCGGCTCTTTGGGCTTGCCGGATTCTATGCCTGCTTTGGATAACTCATTTTTTAACAATTCCGCCTGTTCCGCGAATCCGCAGCCGGATGCCATATAGGTGATCCCTGCCAAAACAAACAGCATCCGGATGCCTTGTTTAATTTTATTCCTCACAGTTTCCTCCCTATTTTTTTCCGTATCCAATCATCCGCTTCTTTCTGCGCTCTGATCTTTCCTGTGCCGTTCGGATATTGGTTTCCATTGCCTGAAATACATTTTACTATATTCTTTGGATTTTTCAAAGCATCTGTGTTAAAATAGATTTTAATTTGTGAAAACGAGGTGTTCTATTTGATCGCATTACAGCTTACCGATGTCAAAACTTTTATGAATCAGTTATTATGCAGCGAATTGTTTGACCGTTTCCTCCTGTCCGAGGCTTCTATTACAAAAGACGCCACATTCACCGTGAACGGACATATCAATCCAGCGTTTTATTCTGCGGAAGAACTGGAAACGGAAGGACTCACCGGATTTGACATCCTGCCGTATTCGCGGCTGCGCCCTGTCTGCTACCAGCTGATCCGGGGGAAACATACTCCCGTTTCGTTTAAATTTGTCCTGACGCTTTCTCCGGAAAATATGAAACACACACTTGCAAGGTCCGACAGCAGTTTTACAGACAACGATGTGAAAGGGATTTTTATCAATCTGGCATTTCAAAACGGCAGGCTTACCCTAACGACCGGCATATCTTATATCCTTTTTTCTACGGACCGTACGCTCGATCACGAATGGGATGGGCTGATCAAAAAATTCCTGGCGAAAAATTCCGTTTCATACGAAGAACTTTAAGATTGCTTGAGTTTCCGCAAACTGTAATTCCAAAATGAATATAATCTCCCAAAGCACCA
>BLMD01000280.1 GCA_011959925.1 Lachnospiraceae bacterium | reverse complement strand
TGATCATACCGGAATAGACTTTTTCTCCCGGTCCGATAAATAAGGTTCCGCGGTCCTGTGCCGCAAACAGCCCATAGGTGACGGATTCTCCTGTTTCAAATGCAATCAGAGAGCCTGACTTTCGATAGGCGATGTCTCCGCAGTAAGGATCGTAGCCGTCAAAGATCGTATTGATAATGCCGTTTCCCTTGGTATCGGTTAAAAATTCTCCGCGGTAGCCGATCAAACCTCTGGAAGGGATACGGAATTCGAGTCTTGTATACCCTCCGCTGATACTCTTCATATTTAGGAGGTTTCCTTTGCGTGTACTCAATTTGGAGATAACGGCTCCCGTAAAATCGTCCGGAACGTCGATATAGGCAAGCTCCATCGGTTCTGTCTTTTGGCCGGCTTCATTTGTATGGTAGAGGACTTCCGCTTTGCTGACGGCAAATTCATAACCCTCCCGCCGCATGTTTTCGATCAGGACAGACAGATGAAGTTCTCCGCGTCCCGATACTTTATAGCTGTCGGGACTGTCCGTTTCCTCTACGCGCAGACTGACATCCGTATTCAGTTCCCGAAAGAGCCTGTCGCGGATATGGCGGGACGTGACGTATTTTCCGTCCGTTCCGGCAAACGGGCTGTCGTTGACAATAAAATTCATGGACAGCGTCGGTTCGGATATTTTCTGAAAAGGAATGGCAGAAGGCTGATCCACAGAGCAGATGGTATCTCCGATATGAAGATCGGAAATTCCCGATATAGCCACGATGGAACCGACGTTTGCTTCTGTGACTTCTATTTTATTCAGTCCGTCAAATTCATATAATTTGCTGATTCTTATTTTCTGCTGCTTTTCAGGTTCGTGGTGGTTTAAAAGGAGCGCGTCCTGATTGACTTTCAGACAGCCGTTGTCTACTTTGCCGACGCCGATGCGTCCGACATATTCGTTATAGTCGATCGTGCTGATTAAAACCTGCGTACCGGCATCCGGATCTCCCTGAGGTGCCGGAATATCGTTTAAAATCGTATCAAATAAATCCGTCATATCTTCTTTGGGATGCTGTAAATCTTTCATGGCACAGCCGTTTCTGGCAGATGTGAAAATAAACGGGCAGTCCAGCTGCTCGTCCGTAGCGTCTAAATCCATAAATAATTCCAGCACTTCGTCGATGACTTCATCCGGTCTTGCTTCCGGGCGGTCGATTTTATTGACGCAGACAATTACCGGAAGGTTGAGGGAAAGTGCTTTCATCAGTACAAATTTGGTCTGCGGCATAACGCCTTCAAAAGCGTCTACTACGAGGATGACGCCGTTTACCATTTTTAAGACGCGTTCGACTTCGCCTCCAAAATCCGCGTGTCCCGGTGTGTCGATAATGTTGATCTTCGTATTTTTGTAAAACACGGCGGTATTCTTGGAAAGAATCGTAATCCCGCGTTCCCGTTCGATATCGTTGGAGTCCATGACGCGTTCTTTGATTTCCTGATTTTCACGAAACACGCCGCTTTGTTTTAAAAGCTCGTCTACAAGGGTTGTCTTGCCATGGTCGACATGGGCGATAATGGCGATATTGCGGACGTCTTCTCTTTTCATATTCATTGGTTTTATCCTTCTTTCTGCTGTTTCAACATAAGGCGTATATGCCCGGCTATTTATTTTATCATATTTTTTTGATTTCGCAAGCATTAATATAAAAATGACCGCCGGAAGAGGTTTTCAAACATGAAATACTGCTCTTTTTCTTCCTCTTTTTGTCAATATCTGATATAGTGTAGGTATTAGGAAAGGCAGGAAGATTATGGAAATATTGATAATTTTATTATTGATGGCAGCTGTTGCGTTGTTGTTTTTTGTTTTATTCTTGGTGTCGAGGGTTTTAAGGCAATCCAATTCAAACGGAATTGCCAAAGAGTTCTATGAAAAAATGCAGTCAGAAAATCAGGTAATTCGCGAAATAATGATTCAACAACAAAAAATTCAAAGTGAATCATCATTAAGTCTGTCATCCGCATTAAAAGATTCGCTTCACAAAATGGGTATGGAATTGCTTAAACATAATTCTGATGCACAAAGCAGGATGCAGGAAACAATGATTCAGGCATTGCAAGAAATACAAAATGCAAATGATAGGCGGCTGAATGATATTCAGCACAATGTAAATGAAAAACTAGATAAATCGTTAAATGAAAGGCTTGATTCCAGTTTTAGGCAGATTGGCGACCAACTTTCAACTTTATATAAAAGTCTTGGGGAATTGCAGTCACTTTCTTCCGGTGTATCAGATTTGCAGAAAACACTTTCAAATGTAAAGACCAGAGGTATTTTTGGAGAAATTCAACTAAAAAATATTTTGATGGATATTATGGATTCTTCACAATATGAAGAAAATATAGCAACAAAGAAAAAGTCATCAGACAGAGTTGAATTTGCCATTAGGATACCTGATAAGGAAGATAGAAACGGATTCATTTATCTTCCTATTGATTCAAAGTTTCCGGCTGATATTTACAATAAGATAGCAGATGCTTCTAATCAAGCGGATTCGGATGGGTTAAAGCAGGCAACTAAGGAATTGGAGCAAAGGATTAAGTCGGAGGCGAGAACGATCAGAGATAAGTACATAGACCCTCCAAACACAACAGATTTTGCTATCCTGTTTCTTCCGACAGAAGGATTATATGCAGAAGTAATACGTATTGCCGGTTTGACGGAGTGGTGCCAAAATGAGTGTAAGATTGTTATATCTGGTCCCACAACACTTGTGGCATTGTTAAACAGTCTATCAATTGGCTTTCGGTATTTGACTGTGAATAAAAATTCAAAAGAGATACTTAAGACTTTAAGCGCCGTAAAAGCGCAATACGAGAAGTTCGGACAGCTAATCTCCAAAACACAGAAAAAGCTTCATGAGGCGCAATCCGCTGCGGATGATTTGCAGAGCAGAAATGAAATGATACAGAAAAAGCTTTCCAAAGTGGAAATTATGGATGAGGCAGATGCTTCTAAGATGTTAGGAATTGTAGAAGACATGGAATAAACGATATAATGGCTGCAACTGAATATTGAGAGAAAAGGCAGAGAATGAAAAATTTCTGCCTTTTTCTATGTTACAGCGAATATTTATAAAAATCTTTAACACAGCTTTAATATTCAATTTCTAATATATTGGATATCACAGATTTTCTGCAGAAAAAATGCTGGATGATACCAAGGCGAGGAGTAATACAAGAATGAAAACACTGCATGTTCATATTGGGACACCAAAAACTGCAACGACTGCGATTCAGCATTTTTGTAAAGAAAATGCAAAGATTCTGGCAGAAAAAGGTTTTTGCTATCCCATTTTCCCGTTTCGTTATCCGGAAAATTCCGATGCTCATAACGGGCGGTTTTTGTGGGCACATTTGTTTGACGAAAACGGGGTTCGGGATAGAAAACAGGAAGAGATTAATTTTCGGAAAGGAATGGAAATCGTAAAGAGGCTGTTTGAGACGTATAACGATATTATAGTTTCCGATGAGAGCATTTGGAGAGCAATGGACAGTGAAAAGAAAGATTTTTGGAATGTGCTGGAACAGGAGGCAAAAGAAAACGGATTTTCACTCCATGCGATTGTATATTTGAGACGGCAGGATAAATATTATCTGTCGCATTGGAATCAACAGGTGAAAAAGCATAGGCTGGAAGAACCATTTGACGTATATATAGGAAAGAGGAAAGGCAGGCTCCGTCTGGATTACTATTGGAAATTAGAGCGGATGGCTTCTGTGATCGGCAAGGAATGCATTACGGTACGGCGTTATGACAGAGAAACATTTCAGGGCGGCAGTATCTATTCGGACTTTCTTTCGGTGTTTGGGCTGGAGTTGACGGAGGAATATACGGTGGCGCAGGAAATACGCAATATAGGGTTGTACGGGAATACGCATGAGATAAAACGAATCTTAAATAGTCTATCTCTGATGCAGGATGAGAAGCAGCAGAAGTATTTTCTGAAACTTTTAGAGGAATGTTCGGAGGTTTCAAAAAAACGTTATCCCTGTGCCATGCTCTCTAAGGATGAAATATCAAAATTTCTAGAAGCACACCGTGCCGGCAACGAGAAAATCGTAGAAGAATATCTGCATGAAACGGGAACGGAACTCTTTGACTATGCGATCGAGGATATGCCGAAATGGGAGAAAACCAATCCTTATATGCTGGATGATTTGATTTGTTTTATTGGTGTTGCAGTTGCGATGCTGCACAAGGAGAACGAGGATTTGAAAAATGCATGGAAGAAGACGTTTTTCGGAAAACTAAGGCATCGGTTTGGGATGATATTGTGCAGGTTAGGAGAAATAAAGCTGCAGGAATAAAAGTGCCATCCAAATATAAAACAGGTCTTTTGCATGGTGTATCGAAAAGTTTCTAAGAGGGCCCTCCGATCGGACAGCCCTCTTAAGAAAAATCTCTGTGCAAAAAACAGCGATGTTTCTGCAGAAATTATTTTGTTAAACACATCATGATCTTATTGCTTCTTGCGATGAATTTTGCCATGGCGTCCGGAGAGAGCGGCTGGTTGCCCAACATGGCAAGGTCATAGAGCTGTTCGCAGAAGTCGCTGATATATTCGGATTCTTTGTTGTTCAGGATATATGTTACAAGTTCGTGATTGATATTAAGCGTCAGGGTCTGGTCGGCACCGAACATGGAAGCGTCCATGCCCATACCGCCCATCGAGTACATTTTCATCATATCCTGCATACGCCGTCCTTCTTCGGAAAGCGTGATGACAGAAGCGATGCCGGAATCCTTTAATTTTTCGGCTTTTACCGTCAGTTTATCGTTATTTAGCGCTTTGTGGAAGATTTCGGTAAGCGTATCTGCAGCGGCTTTTAATTCTTCTTCGGAAACTTCTTCTTTTAAGGTTTGGGTTAAATCGGCATCGATGCGCATAAATTTATATGCTTCGTTGCGACGTTCCAGCTGGGAAATAAAGGAGGTGTCGATGTTGTGGTCTAAGACTACGGCGTTCATGCCCTGTTCTTTGAACATCCGGATATACTGTCCCTGCTGATTTTTGTCTGTTACATAGTAGATAATGCTGCGGTTGTCTTTCGGTTCTTTTTCATCGGTATCTTCCTCCGCGTTAGTATCATCATTCGTTTCCGCAGATTCTGCTGTTTCTGCTGCTTCTTCTTTCTTTTCTTCTTCTACGGGTTTCATCCACTCCGGAAGAGTCAGGTATTTATCGTTGATATCTTTAAATAAGATATAATCGTTGATCTTATCGCAGAATTTTTCGTCTTTTAAGCAGCCGAATTTGATAAACGGGCTGATATCGTCCCAATATTTTTCATAGGATTCTTTTTCGGTCTTGCACATGCCGATTAATTTGTCCGCGACTTTTTTCGTGATATAATCGGAAATTTTCTTTACGAAGCCGTCGTTTTGCAGTGCGCTTCTCGATACGTTCAGCGGCAGGTCAGGGCAGTCGATCACGCCTTTTAACAGCATTAGAAATTCCGGAATGACTTCTTTGATATTGTCTGCCACGAATACCTGATTGTTGTACAGTTTAATGGTTCCTTCAATGGAATCGTATTCCGTATTGATTTTCGGGAAATACAGAATGCCTTTTAAATTAAACGGATAGTCCATATTCAAATGAATCCAGAACAAAGGTTCCTTATAATCCATAAATACTTTGCGGTAAAATGATTTGTATTCTTCGTCCGTGCAGTCTTTCGGCGTTTTTGCCCAGAGAGGAGCCGTATCGTTTAACGGAACCGGACGTTTTACGATCTTTAATTTTTCCGTCCGCGGGGAAACTTCTACGATCTCTTTTTCACCGTTTTCATTTTCTTTTTCTTCTGTTTTGGCTTCTTCTACAATTGTTTCCACAACGGTATCCGAATCCCTCTTGTCCGCCGGATCGATCGTTTCGTATTCTGTTTCGGCATTTGCTTTCTTTAAAAAGATTTCGATCGGCATAAACGAACAGTATTTTTCAATGACTTCTCTTGCACGGTATTCGTTTGCAAATTCTAGGCAGTCTTCGTTTAAAAACAGCGTGATCGTCGTTCCTACGCTTTCTTTGATGCCGTCTTTCATGGAAAATTCCGTGCCGCCGTCACATTCCCAGTGAACGGCAGATGCGCCGCTTTGGTAAGAGAGGGTATCAATGTGAACTTCGTCTGCAACCATAAATGCAGAATAAAATCCAAGACCGAAATGACCGATGATCTGGTCGTCGTTTGCCTTGTCCTTGTATTTTTCCAAAAAGTCGTTGGCGCCGGAAAAAGCGATTTGATTGATATATTCTTCCACTTCATCCGCCGTCATTCCAAGTCCGTTGTCGGTAAACGTGAGCGTTTTAGCATCCGGATCCGCTGTAATTTCGATTTGAGGTTTGTAATCTGCCGGAAGCTCATATTCGCCCATCATGTCCAATTTTTTTAATTTTGTGATTGCGTCACAGCCGTTTGAGATTAATTCACGATAGAAAATATCGTGGTCGGAATAGAGCCATTTTTTGATGACCGGAAAAATATTGTCGCTGTGAATGGATAAATTGCCATGCTTGTCTGTCATAGGAAAACACTCCTTTTTTATTCATTTTTTTGTTCTGCATTACATCTTATAACTGAATATTTGAAAAGTCAATAGAAAATTAGCACTCTTTTGTACCGAGTGCTAACAAAAACGAAAAAAGTAAGGAAATGCAAGGGGTTTGGGATTTATTAAAAGTTTATAAAGTTTACTTGACCAGAGTAGTTTGTACCGTTATAGTAGAAAGAGAGGTGTAAAACGATGATTATATTGCATACGAATTTAGAATTGAAAACGACGTTTGAACGGCTGATCAAGACGATGAAGGAGCCGGTGGAATGGAACGGGCGGTTTATCGTAATCGGGGATTATTTGATCCTGCAGGGGAAACTGAGATCTTTGTTTTTTCAGTTTGAAAGCAGGAAAGTACTGACCAATTTGATCGATATTCCCGTCAAAGAAGAGGAAGTCATTGAAATCGGAACCCATACAAAGGTTCAGAACGTGCTGAATCTGGTATTGTATGCGTTTGGAAAATGGGGGCTGATCCGGGGCGTAAAGGTGGAACAGGATTACGCGAAGCTCAACGGGCTTTTTTCCGGCGTACTCCGGGAAATCGGAATAGAGCCCGGATATACCCATGAAAATTTTCGGTTTTTTAAAGACGGCATCCGTTTCAGTTATGAAGATGTGGTTCAATCTGCGATAGAAGCGAAAGAAGAGATTCCAAACGAAGATGGGCAGGAAGAGAAAATCAGCCGCGGACTATGGCATAAGCTGGTCTGGAAAAAGCATACGCTTTCTTTTGCAAAAGAAGAGACAGATCAAAAAGAACGGCAGAGAAACCGTTTGGGCAGTAACTTTTACATGGTCAGCTTCCTGTGCCCGAAATGCAGAAACCACCTGCATATGGCGGTGTATCCGGAAGGAAAGGAATTTCGGATTGAAACTTCGGAGGGCGGTGTATTTCTGGCAAGAGCGTATACCTGCGGAAACTGTCATTGTTTTTATACGCCGAGACCGGAAACACTGTTGTCGGAGGGCGACGTTTATACGATGGATTTTGTAAAAGACGAAGACGCTTATACAGATTATAAAGAGCTTCTGGGAGCTTCTGCAGACAGAGTATCTAACTATAAATTCAATGAATATGAGGAAATAAAAAAACGAAAAGAAAAACTCGGCGTGACGGAACAAAAGGAATCTTTGGAAGCGGTGTGCGCTCATTTAGACGAATTGTCGGATGCGCAGCTGAACGATCTTGCGGAAAAGATGGAGGAAGGGTTTTATCCGATGGGGAGCACGGAGCATTTTACGGATGCCGTCTTAACGGAAACGCACAGGCGGAGCAAAGCGTGCACAGGATCCAGGCAGTCTGCGGCGGCACACTCAGAGACTGCGGGCAATTCGGCAGAGACTGCGGTGCAGTCTCGTTCTACATACCCACAAGGCGCTGAAACATTGTATACGGGCGAGGCGGGCGCTGTAAAAACAGCTCCGGCAGCGGGCAGCCCGGCGGCGCCTGCGGCAAATGCATTTGGTGCGCCGCGGGAGGCAGGCGCAGACGGCGGTTCATCCAAACAGGGCACACAGAGAAACGGGACGAAGGAGCATACGGAACAGGTGCGGGAAATCCCGCTTCTAAGGAGGGAAGCCGCAAAGAAAAGGTATACGGCAAAATGCGACGTGCTGGATCGCATGTCTTATGCGCAGGTGGCAGAAGTAAAACGGGAGCTGCTTGCGGATAAGAGCCTGTATGAAACGGAGAAAGAGCCGTTTTTAAAGAAGATTCATAACAAAGAGATGCAGCAGAAGCGCGAGCGCATCCAGATGCTTGCAAAAAGCTGTAAGGGTGCCAATTATGCAAAAATGCAGCGGATTACAGAAGAGATCGAGCGGACAGAACTGCCGCGGGAGGAAAAAGATTCTGTTTTAAAGCCGTTGTATCAGGAAAAGAAAAAGCGGGGCGAAGAGGAAGCGAAAGATCTGCTTTTGCATATGCCAAAGCAGATGAGCGTGAAGCAGTATCAGGAAACGCTTGCGCGCCTTAAGGGATATGAGGAAGTAGATCTTGCGCCGTATCAGGAGATTTTGGATGAAAAAAGGAAAGAGGCGCAGAATAAAGAAATTTCCAATATGATCAACCGCACAAGAGTGACAAACCGGCAGAGATTGACGGAATTGATGGATAAGCTGAAACATGAGGAATTTGAACCGGAGATTTTAGCGCCGTATATCGAACAGCTGGAGGATAAACTGCGGATGCTGGATGAGAATGCCATTGCCAAAATCTGCGGCAGTCCCGGACAGATGACGGCGTCGGAAACAATGGAAGCCTACCGGAAGATCGAAGCGGGTGTTTTTCTGCCGGAATTAAAAACGAATGCTCTGGAAATGCTAAAGAAAAGGCTGGCGAAGTTAAAAACGGATGAATGCGAACTGCTGGTTCATAAATTTGAAGACGGGCTGGTGGGACGGATTAAGAAAAACGACAGATACCATTTCTATCCGGCAAGAAAAGTGATGGCAAAAGAAGCGGCGCCGGAAGAATATGAGGTGATCCAGTACGCGCTGGATACGTATGGAACGACAAGGGGGATGTTTGAATATCCGATTCTTGTCATCGATACTTCCAGAGACCGGTCCGGAAAAGAGGGCATGATTTTGACGCCGGAGCATATTTTTTACCGGACGATGTTAAATGCGTATGCGGCAGAAATCGGTGATATCCGTAAGGTACATTCCCAGACGGGCATGTTTCATTCGGCGTTGTTTCTTGAGTTAAAGGACGGAAACAAGTTAAAGATTCCGTATGCGGTGGAGAAACGTGAACTTTTGGCATGGGGGAACTGCCTGGAAGAATTTATCCGTTATCTGCAGGAAAAACCGGATTCCAGAAAAGTAACGTACCTTGCAAAGGAGAAACATGAAAAGATCTGCTGTTTCCGTTGCGGATACACGTATCAGGGCGGTCAGACCTGCCCCAAATGCGGATATAAGAGCAATCAGTAAGAAAACGCTGCAATTGGCGCGAAGGGAGGCGGCAGACAATGAAGAGAATATTTTTGATCGTATTGGACAGCGTGGGAATCGGAGCGATGCCGGATGCTGCGGAATATGGAGACGCGGGCAGCCATACACTTCTTGCGGCGTCGAAAAGCAGCTATTTTTCCATGCCGAACATGCGGAAACTTGGATTTTTTAATATCGACGGTGTTTCAGTTGGCGAACGGGAGACTGCTCCCAGGGGGTCGTATGCGCGTTTAGCGGAATTATCAAAAGGAAAAGATACGACGATCGGACATTGGGAGATTGCCGGCGTTGTATCGGATGCGTCTCTGCCTGTTTATCCAAGAGGGTTTCCGAAAGAAGTTATCGGAGAGTTTCAAAAACGGACGGGACGGGGCGTGCTGTGCAACAAGCCGTATTCCGGTACGGAAGTGATCAAAGAGTATGGGGAACAGCATTTAAAGACGGGAGACCTGATTGTCTATACTTCAGCGGATTCCGTGTTTCAGGTCGCGGCGCATGAAAAGCTGGTTCCGGTGGAAAAATTGTATGAATATTGTAAAACTGCCCGGGAACTTTTGCAGGGAGAGCATGGCGTCGGGCGCGTGATTGCGCGTCCGTTTGCCGGAGAGCCGGGAAAATTTGAACGGACGGTCAGGCGGCATGACTTTTCTCTGGAACCGCCGAAGATGACGATGTTAGACCGGCTTAAGGAGGAAGGCTATGACGTGATTTCGGTCGGAAAAATCGTAGATATTTTTGCGGGACGTGGTATTACAGAGTTTGTGCGGACGGCAGGAAATGAGGACGGGATCGAACAAACGCTTGCTTATATGAACCGGGAGTTTGAAGGATTGTGTTTTGTCAATCTGGTGGACTTTGATATGCTCTATGGGCATAGAAATGATGTCGACGGTTATGCAAAGGCGCTGACGTATTTTGACGCGCAGATTCCGAAGCTGCTGGGACATATGAAACAGGAGGATGTTTTAATGATCACGGCAGATCACGGGTGCGATCCCAGTACGCAGTCTACGGATCACTCGCGGGAATATACGCCGTTTTTGATGGTGGGAGATGGTATCCCATCCGGTAAAAATTACGGAACGAGAGAGGGATTTTGCGATATCGCGGCGACGGTGTTAAGTCTTTTTGGACTGTCCGTCAGCTGCCGGGGCAGCAGTATGATCTGACAAATTAATTAAGAAGACATAGTTTTTTAAACCGGTCCGGCAGAAGGTTTGTCTGGTATAGAGTATGAGTAAGAGGGCGCGGCGCCTGACGAATCCGTCAGGCGCCGCGCTTTGTCTTGTCATCATGGCGAACAGAATTCTTTTCGTTCTCACGGACACCTATTTTTTGATCTTTACCGTCTTTTTCTGTCCTTTCTTTGCAAGCAGTTTTTTATATTTTTTCAGTTTGGCGGAAGGAACTTTAATGACCGCCTTTTTATGGATACCTTTGAATGCATTTTTTCCGACGGTTTTTAAGGATTTACTCTTAAGGACGATATTTTTTAACACTTTACAATTGTAAAATGCCTTGCTCCCGATGGAGGTTAAAACCGTACTGCTGACTGTAATTTTTTTGAGTTTTTTACATCCTGCAAATGCGTTTGCTCCGATCGAAGTTACATGTTTGCCGATGGATGCTTCCGTTGTCGTTGCTTTATTGCGGAATGCAGATGCGGCGATTGCGGTTACTTTGTATTTGTTTCCGTCGGCAAGCGTGATATCGTCGGGTACGGTGATTTTTTTACCGGTTGACGTCCATCCTGTGATTTGAACCGTTTTTAAAGCCAGATTGGTGACTTTGTAAGTGTATCCGCTGACCGTATAGGTTGTTTTTGTGTCAATGCTGTTTGTTACCGGCGGTTTCGGATCAATGGGACCGGACGTATGTTTCTGCCAGACTGCAGTCAGCACTGCGTCTGAGGTTCCCATCTGATAACGGCTGCCCGGTTCGTATGTGTTGGTTCCGTCTGTCCATCCTTTAAACGTATAGCCTTCTCTTGCCGGAATATCGAACGGAAGGCGCAGGACCTTGTTTTCGGCGCACAATACCTGTTTGGAAGGCGCGCCGTTTCCGTTCAGGGTCAGGGTGTAAATGGTGTCTTTCGTATTGGTAATAATTTCATAAATGGACGGAGTCGTATCTTTGGGCCAGGTTATCGTGAGAGACAGGATGTGTTCTGTGCCTTTGAAATAGAATGTGGTGCTTCCGTCCGTCAGGCGTCCGATCGTTTCCGTCCGTATGGTCGACCCGTCAAAGATCTCTGCTTTTACTTCTGCGTTGGTAAGTTCTGAAGGGTTCTGCAACAATGTGACAGAAGTCAGGCCGGTCTCCTCCGTCAGCAGATATTTCACATAAGCCGTTCCGTCCGACGGTTCCGGGGCAGTATATACGGTAGATATATTGCCGTCAACCATCTTTTTTAAGTCTCCGGAAAGATTGCCGGTAATCGTTTTGTTTTCTGTTTTTATCGTTGTGTTGACGGCGATTTCATTAATCTTTAAATAGGCCCCGTTTGAAGCGTCTGCCGTGATCAGTATTTTTAGGTATCGTGCCGTAGTTCCGCCCAGATTCTTGCGGATCCGGTAGTAAATATCTTCCCGAACGGCGTCCCCGCCGGAATCGACTACAGTTGCGATCGGACTGCCCCAGTTTGTCTTGTCGGCGGAAATGTAGAATTCGGCGTTGTAAAAACGAGGTTTGCCGTCTTCCGTAGTGATCGTCAGGTCATACAAAGGAGCTGCCGAACCAAAGTCAACGATGATATAATCTCCGTTTTTCTGTGCCCGGTTTGTCCATGCAAACGTTGCTAAATTACCGTCAAACAGGTTTTCCCAGGAACCTTCCTGCAGCGCAAGATTATTTGTTTTTTCTGTCACCGACGGATGCATTTCTATGCTGTCAACCGTGGCGGTGAAGTTTGCCAGCGTAAAAGAAACGGTTTGTGTACCGTCGTTGTATAAGCGCACATAACGCGCCAGTTCGCCGTCCAATGCAGACGGTATGTCTGTCCAGACCGCATCGTTTGCAGAGTATTGTTTTTTCAATCCGTCTGCTCCGGAAATTTCCTGCTGAAACGAAGTCAGTCCGGCAAGCTCTTTGAATTTGATGCCGATGTATTCGCCGGGCGCCAGCGTAATCGGTCCGTCTGCCTGCAGACGGTAAGTCAGTCCGTCGCGCGTAACGGCGGCATCCAGGTCTTTGCTCGCGTAAATGCTTCCGTTCTCATCGGATTGTTTATTTCCGTTTACGGTGATTTCACGAATATAGGTATGGTAGTCGTTTTTATTGCCGGCGCCTACTTTTGTCAGCTTCAGACGGATATACCTGGCTTTCAGGTCAAGGCCTGTCTTTGTGATGCGAAGGGGAGCAGAATCGTTTTCATATGATTCAATTTCCGTCCAGTCGTCTCCGTTTTCCGAATATTCCAACACGGCGTTATGGAATATATCATGATGCCCGTCTTCTTTGCCCTGCAGGATATCGATGCTGTTGACGGAAAGAACCCTTCCCATGTCGATTCCGAAATAATCGTTCAATTGCTGTATGATTTGATAAGAAGCAAATGTCGTTTCGTTTTTATCGAAAATTTTGGCAGAGTTGCTGTCGTGTCCCTGCTCTACACCGCCGAATACGCCGATGAAAGAAGGCGTAAAATCTGTGGAGGAAGGATTAAAAAACGGAATCAGCTGATTTTTTACAGCTGCGATTACTTTGTTGATAAACGGAACCAGGCGCTTACTGCCTGCCAGGGCGTAGACGTCCGTATTTGGCGCAGGATACGATCCCTGCGTATCCATGGCAAGGCTTGCGGCGGCAAGTTCGCTCCATGCCCGGTCTGCGTCTTTTTGTTCCAGTGCAAAAACGGAATTTAATGCGGCTGCTCCGGCCGCTGCCACATCTTCCAGGGAGTTCAGCCACGGATTTAATTGTTCGATTAGTTTTTCGTTTTTGCAGCTGCTGCGGAATGTCTGGATGGCAGAATGGATATGCCGGAATTCATTCAGCAGCAGTAAAGCGTTTTCATCCTCCGAAATGCGGGTTCCTTTCTGGATTTTTTTGCCGACGGATTCGATGGCTTCCGCTAAATATTCCGATTCCGGAAATCCGTTTGGAACTCTGCCAGAATTCGGACAGTTGGCTACGTTGCGGGCGATCGTCAGATACGCGTCGTATACTTCCGGCTGATGGTATTTGTAAGATTCCTGCCAGATTGTATCTGCCTGCGCCAGATAGTTCTGATTGTTCCAGGAGAGACAGGCAAGTTGGAACAGTGCGGGTTTATTAATTTCCGCATACTGGCAGGGATTGGACATGATGCCGGTCAGGCCCGTTACGCCGTCCCTGGCATAGTGAGTGATATTGCCCAGGTATACGCCGGACTTTCCGTGTTCGTTGACCGGATAATTCAGCCAGAATACAATGTTTCGCTGTGTGACGCCTTTGACAAGATCGACGGTTTCCTGTGTGATCGGTGCATTTACGTCTCTGCCTGTCCAGAAGAGATTGACGGAAGGATCCAGGTTTTGGAAGGATTCCAGTTCCCCTGCTTTTCTCCATGCCTCATTGTAACCCTGCATGCAGTAGGTCAGGCTGTTACATTCTTTTTCTACGATAAATTCTTCGTTTAGCCTGTTTAAAAGGGAAACGATCTGGTCAAAGGTAACAGTACCCATTTTGTAATCGTCTCCTAAAACGGCAAAGTCTCTGACACCGGCATCATACAGCTGCTGGAATTTATCCAGAAGTTTCTGGAATTTTGCATTGTAAGCAGCTTCATATCCGGGGTCCGAAGTAGCCGGCAGGCTTGGGAAGAAATAGGAAAGATGGATCGACCACCCGAATTTCACTTTTGTCTCTTCACCGATTTTGACCAGTTCCCGGAACTTTTCTATTTCCGCGTCGGGATACAAGGTATCGTTTTTGTGCAGGGCGTCATGTTTGGGCGCGTACATATAGAGATTCATTTTGGTGTCCCGTGCGGACTGCATCAGGCTGATCCGGTCGTTATGGTCCCATCCGCCGTAAAAGCCTTCAATAAAGCCCCGCATTTTTATTGTTGCATAATCTTCAATCTGCACATTTAAAAATTTTGTTCCGTTAAAAGATGAAAACATCATCTGCAGCGTTGCCAGGCCGTAATAAACGGCATCCGTATCTTTTCCGAGAATGACAATGGTTCCGTTATCGGCGCTTAAAAGATACGCGTCTGTTTGTTCAAAAAGCGCCGCATTTTTTGGGGTTATATTGTTTTTTACCCAGGTGTCGACAGCGCCGCCGCTTTCCTGAATACCGAGCAGGATCTGGTTTTCGGTTCCGATTGTCTGGGATACGGTTTTTGTCCTGCCGTAATCTGCAAGAATTTCGTCCAGAAATCGAGTGGTATAAGAATCGATACCGGTTTCGCTTACGACCGATACATTTGTGCCAAGCGTAAAGCTGCCTTCTGCAGAATAGTCGATATCCTGCGGAATCGGATAAATCGCATAGGCGCTTTCTGTTTCGGCATAGCCGTCCTGCAGAATATTTTCGGCTTCTGCCGGCGGGTCATAGGCCTTTGCCGGGGCGCAAGTCAAAAGCAGTCCCGCCGCCAGCAGCAGGCTAAGTAGTCGTTTTGTTCGTTTCATACAAAACCTCCTCCGTTTATAGTATAATTAATTGTAACATTTTTATATAAATTTTGCATTAAAAAAAGAGGTTTTCGTTGTTTTTATCCTGTTTTTTTTGTATAATTTCTTTTAGAAAAGCATTTTTCGGAAACAAAAAAATCAGACCGCAGCGGGGAGAAGAGGAGGGAGCATAAAAATGAAAAAAATATTAATCGTTGTGGATATGCAGAATGACTTTATCGACGGAGCGCTTGGCACAAAAGAGGCGGAGAGCATTGTCGATTATGTGGCGTTTAAGATTAAAAATTTTGACGGTCAGATTTTTGTTACGCTGGATACGCATGGAGGGGATTATATGGAGACAGAAGAAGGGAAGAAACTTCCGGTTCCCCATTGTATTAAAATGACGCATGGATGGCTGCTGCATGAAAAAGTGTATCAGGCATTGGCGGGTAAATCATATAAACTGCTTGAAAAGAAGACATTCGGAGCCAAAAAGCTGGTGAAGCAGCTGCGGGAGATCGGAAACGGAGCGGATACGGAAATGGAACTGGTCGGTCTGTGTACCGATATCTGTGTGGTTTCCAACGCACTTTTGCTGAAAGCGTTTTTTCCGAACGCGGTTATTCGTGTAGATGCGGCAGGTTGTGCGGGCGTTACGCCCCGGTCGCACAAAGCGGCGCTTGAGACAATGAAAATGTGCCAGATCGATGTGTCAGAGGATTTGACGCTGTAATTTCTTTTGCTGCCATAGGAAGGAAGCTTACAAAAGCCAGCGTGTTGTTTTCATATGTAAATTTTCATATGTGTAAATAGGAAGGAGAAAAAACCAGATGCAGAAATTATTATTGAAACTGACTGTATGGATTGCCTTTGCCGGATTTCTGGCAGGCTGCGGCGGTACTTCGGATATCGGAAAGGAAAGGGCGCAAGAGATTGCTTTCAGTGACGCAGGATTTACGGAAGAAGATGTGACGCGCCTGCATATTTCCAGAGATAAAGAAGACGGGGAAGAGGTGTATGACGTAGAGTTTACCGCTGAGCAGACGGAATATAAATACGAAATACGGTCAGTCGACGGAGACATTTTAAGTGTGGATCATGAAGCTGTTCAGAATCTTGAGAAGGCCGATAAGGATTCTTTTGATCATAACGGGTCTTTTGAGGATTTACAGGAACAGGAAAAGATGCCGGATGCAAAGCAGCAGACACAAGAGACGCAAACGCAGGATACCGACACCGCAGCGCAGCTTACGATGGAGGAAGCCGTAAAGCTGGTGCTTGACCGTGTTCCGGGGGCATCCAAAGCAGATCTGAAAATTGAGATGGAATATGACGACGGCAGATATAAATACGAAGGCGATATTATCTATGAACAGAGAGAATATGAGTTTGAAATCGATGCCGCGACGGGAGATTTCTTAGAGTGGAGCGAAGAAAGACGGTAATGAATATGAATGGAAAAGGAAACAAAAGAAATAATCCCGGGGAAAAAGTGTTCCATTTTCTGTAAAATCTTAGTATAATAGCAGCAGGGTCAGGCAGTCTTTTGACTCTGCTGTTTAAATATACATATATTATAAGGAGGTAGTTGAAAATGGCAAGATTTACGTTACCCCGTGATCTCTATCACGGCAAGGGGGCATTGGAGGCGCTGAAGTCTTTTCAGGGAAAAAAAGCGATGATCTGTGTCGGCGGCGGCTCCATGAAACGGTTTGGATTTTTGGACCGTGCAATTGAATATTTAAAAGAAGCGGGTATGGAAGTGGAATTGTTTGAAGGCATTGAGCCGGATCCTTCCGTAGAGACCGTAATGAAGGGCGCAGAAGCCATGTTGGCATTTGAGCCGGACTGGATTATTGCAATGGGCGGAGGTTCTCCGATCGACGCGGCAAAAGCCATGTGGATCAAATACGAGTATCCGGATATTACGTTTGAAGATATGTGCAAAGTCTTCGGTATTCCGAGTTTAAGGAAGAAAGCGCGTTTCTGTGCAATTTCTTCTACATCCGGAACGGCAACCGAAGTGACGGCTTTTTCTATTATTACCGATTATCAGAAAGGGATCAAATATCCGATCGCGGATTTTGAAATTACGCCGGACGTGGCGATCGTGGATCCGGATTTAGCGGAAACGATGCCGCAGAAACTGGTAGCGCATACCGGAATGGACGCTATGACACATGCAGTGGAGGCATATGTTTCTACGGCAAACTGTGATTTTACGGATCCGCTTGCGCTCCATGCCATTCAAATGATTCAGAGAGATTTGGTGGATTCTTACAACGGAGATATGGCAAAAAGAGATTCCATGCACAATGCGCAGTGTCTTGCCGGAATGGCGTTTTCCAATGCGCTTCTTGGAATCGTACATTCTATGGCGCATAAGACCGGCGCTGCGTTTGCAGACTACGGCGCTCATATTATCCACGGCGCGGCAAACGCAATGTATCTGCCGAAAGTTATCGCATACAATGCAAAGGATGAAACGGCGAAGAAACGTTATTGTGATATTGCGGATTTTATGGGCTTAGGAGGCGAAACGGCGGACGAGAAAGTAGAACTTCTGATCGCATATCTGCGCAAGATGAACGACGATCTGAATATCCCGCACTGCATCAAACAGTACGGACCGGACAGTTATCCCGCAGAGCAAGGCTTTGTGCCGGAAGAAGTATTCTTAGAGAGACTGCCGGAGATTGCGGCAAACGCTATTTTGGATGCCTGCACAGGATCCAATCCGCGTCAGCCAAGCCAGGAAGAAATGGAAAAAATCTTAAAGTGCTGCTATTATGACACAGAGGTAGATTTTTAAGTTTTTTAAGTAAATGATTTTACAGGGGGGATCTGCTGTTGGCAGGTACCCCCTTATGAATCTGAAACAGAAGGGAGCGAAATCTGTTTTTTCAGTCGTTCTTTTAAGGCTTTTAAGAATCTCTCGTTTCCGGTTACGGTAAGCATGGGACCAAACGACATCACTTCAATCAGTAATTCTGTTTCCATACTTTGATTATAGTAGATGAGGCATTCATACGTGTTCTCATCTATTTTTACGGTGTTTTTTTCATAATTGGCAAAATGCAGCATGGCGCGTTCTAAGGCGTTGCGTTTGTCTGCGATACGAAGCGTTAATGGTTCTTTATAATAAGAACGTTTGATGAGTTCATTGATGTTTACCGCAGAGGAAAGCGTTTTTTGTGTGTGGGAGATCTGCCGGATCCGGTCAATATTTAAAACTTGAAGTTCCATGGTTCCATGTCCGGATTCCTTCAAGGCGAGAAGACGAAATTTATCATTTTTTTCGGAGTATTCCAATCGGGCGGGGACATAGTGATGGTGTATGCGGGTTCCTTTTGGAGAATCGTAGTCGATATTCAGGTACGCCCTGTTTTTTTGTGCCGAAAGAATCGTATGAAAGTTTTTGCGATAGGTTTCGTCCTGATAAGGATCGCCGTCGGCAAAACGGTCGTAATAATAGAGTTGTTTCTCTTCCCAGAGCGGAGTGACCGAAGAGAGCATACCGTCTAAAGCGTCTTTCTGGTTCTGGTCTAAAAATAAACCGATGCGCGCATCCTGCAACAGAGCTTTCAGATAGGATTTTTCAAGATTCGAAAGAGGCGTGACAAAATGCGGGGAAATTCTGGAAAGATAGAGGTCCCCTTTTTTTGCAAATACTTTCCAAGCGCCGCTGTTTAGGTTGGGTATGATCGAAAGCAGACTTTCCTCAAAGCCTTCGTTTGAGACCCTGTCGCAGATTTCGTTTAAGGTTAAGGGATGTTTTGTACATAACAGATGCCGCAGTACATGATAATAGCAGCTGTAGCGTTCTGAAAACAGTTCCATATGGCATGGCTTCCTTTCTTCTGGCATAGCGTATGCAGCGTTTGCAGATGTCATAAGTGCTAAAATGTTTGAGATTTCTTTGCCGGATCCGTCAGGATCTATTGTTGCCGGAATGTACGGTTTTCGGGTTGTTTTCCGTAATCCGATACATCTGGTACATTTCCTGTAAATCCCGGTAAAAACGCTGTTCCACGGATTTGTCCGTACATTTCAGTGAGAGAATTCTTCCGATAAATGTGCGGATCCATGGAAGCATCTCATTACAGTCAAACGCTTCTTTTTCATAGGTATAGACATGTTTGCCTGTTTTTGTAACGGTTCCGCCCCTTCCTTCTCTTTTTAAACGATCTATTATATGGCGTTCGTGCGGTTCGTATATCCGTAACGTCATGGTAAGACGGTTGACATGGGTTTGGTTTGTGCTTTGAAAAGAGACGCCCCAGAGTTTCCTGCGGTTTTGGTTTAATTTTTCAAGGAGAAAATCGTATTCCGGTTTCTGTTCCAAAGGAGTAACGCGTTTGATCGTATCCAGACGGTAGCAGGTAAACCGCTTGCGTGCCGTCGTATAACCGCAGAGAAAACGGCGTCCGCTTCTGGTACTGATCATAATCAGCAATGGGATGCAGACAACCGTATATGCCGTGTCCCGTTTGGAACTTTTGATGGCAAGCGTTACGGACTTATGTTCCCGCATGGAATGCAGGATAGAAGAAAGGATTTCATCTTCTAAGGTATGTACGAAAAAGCTGTGTTTTACCCGAAAGGTTCTGTTGTTAGAATCTGACCCAGAAGACAGATAGTTTCCAATAATACCAAAGACGCCTGCCATCTGATAGAACGAAAGGGCATCCAGTAAGGATGTGTTGGATGTTACCCACAGGGCGAGCGTAAGATCCAGAGAGAAAACGACGGATTTTCCGGTTTTTGTTTTATTAAGAAGACCTTCTTTTGCGTATGCGTTGCATTTTCTGCGTACCGTCTGTATATCAAAGAGAGATTCGTAATCGGTCAGTAACCGGTCCGTGATTTCTTCCGCAGACAGAAAATTTTCCCCGGAAAGCAGATCAAGGATGAGAAAGTGCAGTACGATATCATTGTCGGTAAAGCTTTTCGTTTTCCAGACCTGAAACAGCGGATTGGTATCCAGAAGATTACTGTCTATGGAAAGGGAAATATTCGATCCGTTTGCCGCAAAATCCTTCCGTACATAAGGACTAAGCCAGCTTTCCAGGCGGCGCCTTTCGTTGTCATAGGTTCGCGGGCTTTTATGTTTAAATTCCGTTCGGCTTTTAAATCCATAGACAAAAAAGTCCCGGACGTAATCTCTTGTTTTTGGGAAGCTTTTGATTAGTTCCTGAAATTCAGACATTGTTTGTCCTCTCCTGTTTTTTCGTTTTTTTCATTTTATCAAATAAAAGGAACTGTTCGCAACTTTTTTGAAATGATTTACAGGAAAATACTGTATATTATGTAATTGTTCACACAGCCAGGCGCATGTTTTATATATACGGTAAGACAGTTATTCAGGAGTGGTAACAGGTTAATAAAAAAAGGAAGAGAACATGTCAGCGGGAACGTGAGAAAACAGTAAAAATCAATGGGAAAGGAAGAGGTGCTATGTTTGTTATTTATAATGAAAATACGAGATTTCCTGTGAAAGTATGGTTGGAGGATTTTTCAAAATTGGAAGAAAGCTGTCTGGAGCAGGCGTATCATCTGTCGCAGCTTCCGTTTCTACATCAGTGGGCCTGCCTGATGCCGGATACCCATACGGGTAAGGGAATGCCGATCGGGGGAGTGATTGCCGTAAAAGATGCGGTCATCCCCAATGCAGTGGGGGTTGATATCGGATGCGGCATGGATTTTATTCCTACGAATATTTTTGTGGATGAAATACGGGAAGTTCAGACGGGAAACGGAAGCGTCATTCAATCGATCATCGGAAACATCATGCGTACGATTCCGGTGAATGCGAAGAGGTATAAAGATCCTCAGGAATCAAACGTTTTGGATCGGGCAAGACAGGAGATGGAGAAGTACCAGGACAATGAGGAACTGCTTCCTCTGATTGCAGACGGCTATTTTCAGATTGGTTCTTTGGGAGGCGGAAATCATTTTATTGAGCTTTTGGAGGATGAGAATGGATACTTATGTATCATGCTGCATTCCGGAAGCCGTCATCTTGGAAAAGCGATCTGTGATTATTTTCATCAGAAGGCGAAGGAATTAAACAGAACATGGTATAGTGAGGTAAGAGAGGAATACGGTCTTTCTTTTCTTCCGACTGCATCAAAAGAAGGGCGGCAATACATCAACTGGATGAATCTGGCGTTGGATTACGCGTATGAAAACAGGGAGAGGATGTTGGAAAAAACCTGTGCGATCGTAAAAGAGGTAATCGAGCAATCTACAGGGCGTTTGACAGAGTTCGGAGAGGAGATTAACTGCCACCACAATTATGCGGCTTTGGAACATCATTACGGAGCCGATGTATGGGTACACAGAAAAGGTGCCACCAGGGTTAGAGAAGGAGAGGTTGCCGTTATTCCCGGGGCAATGGGGTCTTACAGTTATGTGGTAAAAGGAACCGGCAACCGGGAGTCTTTTTATACTTCTTCCCATGGAGCGGGAAGAAGCTATTCCAGAACAGGGGCGATGCAGGTGTTTTCCGTGGAACAGGTGATGGTTGATCTGAAAGAACAGGGAGTGATCCTTGGAAAACGAAAGAAAAATGATGTGGCGCAAGAGTGCCGCTTCGCCTATAAAGATATTGACGAAGTGATGGCACAGCAAAAAGATATCGTTACGCCGATACGGAAGTTAAAAACCGTCGGCGTTGTGAAAGGATAAACAAAATAGATTCGGAATTATTTGAAAAATACGAAGCATTGTGTTATTATGATTTATAATGTGCGAATGAAGAAAGGAACGTATTCTATGAAACAATTGATGTTGGGCAATAAAGCCCTGGCGAGGGGACTGTATGAGGCGGGATGCGCCGTAGTATCCAGCTATCCCGGAACGCCGAGTACGGAAGTGACAGAAGAAGCCGCAAAATATGATGAGATATACTGTGAATGGGCGCCGAATGAGAAGGTTGCCATGGAAGTTGCGTTCGGCGCATCTTTAGCGGGCAGGAGAAGTTTTTGCGGGATGAAGCACGTGGGTTTAAACGTTGCGGCGGATCCCTTATTTACCTGCTCTTATACGGGAGTCAATGCCGGAATGGTTATTTGTGTGGCAGATGACGCCGGTATGCATTCTTCCCAGAACGAACAGGATTCGAGACACCATGCCATAGCATCGAAGATTCCGATGTTAGAGCCGTCGGATTCTGCGGAAGCATGTGAGTTTGCGAAAAAGGCGTTTGATCTTTCCGAAGAATTTGATACCCCGGTGATTATCAAGATGTGCACCAGGGTTGCACATTCTCAGAGTATTGTGGATACGTGTGAGAGAGAAGAGCGCAGCACCATTCCCTATGAAAAGAATATTGCCAAATACGTGATGATGCCGGGAAATGCGATCAGACGCCATCCCGTTGTGGAGGAACGTACAAGGAAGCTGACAGAATATGCAGAACATTGTGAATTTAACCGTGTGGAAATGGGAAATACCGGGCTTGGCATCATTACTTCTTCCACAAGCTACCAGTATGTGAAGGAAATTTTCGGCGAGCGGGCAAGTATTTTGAAACTGGGTCTTGTGAATCCGCTTCCCGAACGGCTGATTCTTGACTTTGCTTCCAAAGTAGACAAACTTGCCATCGTCGAAGAACTGGATCCGATCATTGAAAACCACTGTAAGGCGCTTGGGCTTACCGTAACCGGAAAAGACGTACTGCCCTTGGAAGGGGAATATTCACAGAACCTGATCGCAGAAAAGCTCGGAGAAGAAGTTCCGGAATATCAGAGTTTCAAAGAAATACTTCCCAACCGTCCTCCGGTCATGTGCGCAGGATGTCCGCACAGAGGACTGTTTTACATATTGTCCAAACAAAAATGCACGGTACTCGGGGATATCGGATGTTATACCCTTGGAGCAGTCGCGCCGCTGAACGCGATGGAAATGACGCTCTGCATGGGAGCTTCCATAAGTTCCATCCATGGATTTAACAAAGCGCTTGGAGAAGAGAGCGAGAAAAAGACGGTGGCGGTTATCGGAGATTCCACCTTTATGCATTCCGGTATGACAGGTCTTGCCAATATCGCATACAACCAGAGCAATTCTACGGTGATTATTCTGGATAATTCGATTACGGGTATGACAGGGCATCAGCAGAACCCGACGACGGGCTACAATATCAAAGGCGATCCGGCAGGAAAGATTGATCTGGAAAGCCTGTGCCGTTCCATGGGATTTTCCCGTGTTGCGGTTGTGGATCCTTATAATCTGGATGAATGTGACAGCGTCATAAAAGAAGAGCTTGCGGCGAAAGAGCCGTCTGTCATTATCAGCAGACGTCCCTGCGCGCTGTTAAAATATGTAAAACACAATCCTCCTCTTTTTGTAAAAGAAGAGAATTGCGTGGGCTGTAAATCCTGTATGCGCCTGGGATGCCCTGCGATCAGTATGAAAGACAAAAAAGCCGTCATTGACAGCACGCAGTGCGTTGGCTGCAAGGTCTGCCAGCAATTATGCAAGTTTGATGCATTACAGTCGGGGGAGGTATAAAAATGACAAAGAATATTATGATTGTCGGCGTAGGCGGACAAGGTTCCCTGCTTGCCAGCAAACTTTTGGGGCATCTGCTTTTGTCGGAAGGATATGATGTGAAAGTGTCCGAAGTGCACGGTATGAGCCAGCGCGGCGGAAGCGTAGTCACGTATGTAAGATTCGGGGAAAAAGTATATTCTCCGATTATAGATAAAGGGGAAGCAGATGTGATTGTTTCCTTTGAAAAATTAGAAGCTGCCCGTTATGTGGAATATCTGAAAAAAGGCGGGAAAATCGTGGTAAATACACAGGAGATTGATCCGATGCCTGTGATTACGGGAGCGGCGTTGTATCCCGAGCATTTGATCGAAAAAATGCAGTCGCTTTCCATACAGGTGGACGCTATGGACTGCCTGACGCTTGCCAATGAGGCGGGGTCTTCCAAGGCGGTCAATCTTGTGCTGATGGGACGTTTATCGAGATATTTTGATATTCCGCTTGAAAAATGGCAGAAGGCGATCGACGCATGCGTGCCCGCCAAATTTGCGGAAATGAACCAGAAGGCATTTTTATTGGGACGCGGAGACGAATAAACGATTTTATAGAAAAGGGTCTGCCGTTTATATCGAGAAAAGAACAGAGGAAGGATTGAAAAACATGAAAAATTATTATCAGCCGGAAATCGAAACCATGCCGGTAGAACAGCTTCAGGCGCTTCAGAGTGAAAGACTGGTAAAACAGGTGCAGTTTGTGTATGACAATGTCAAGTTTTATCATGACAAGATGGAGGAAGCGGGCGTAACGCCGGAAGACATAAAGGGAATTGGCGATTTGCACAAACTTCCGTTTATTACTAAAGACGATCTTCGCGATCAGTATCCTTACGGACTGTTGGGCGTGCCGCTTTCCGACTGTGTACGCATCCAGTCTACCAGCGGGACGACCGGAAGGCGCGTCGTTGCGTTTTATACGCAGGCAGATATCGATGTCTGGGAAGAATGCTGTGCAAGGGCGATCGTTGCCGCGGGCGGAACCAAAGAAGATGTTTGCCATGTCTGCTACGGATACGGATTATTTACCGGAGGTCCCGGATTAAATGGCGGTTCCCATAAAGTCGGCTGCCTGACGCTTCCGATGTCCTCCGGAAATACGGAGCGGCAGCTGCAGTTTATGACGGACCTTGGTTCTACGATTCTTTGCTGTACGCCTTCCTATGCTGCAAATCTGGGTGAAGCAGTCAACGAAAGAGGCATCAAAGACCAGATCAAATTGAAAGCCGGAATTTTCGGCGCCGAACCATGGACGGAAGAGATGCGCCGTAATATCGAAGAATCCCTCGGCATTAAAGCATACGATATCTACGGACTGACAGAAATTTCAGGACCGGGCGTTTCATTTGAATGTGAAGAACAGGCGGGTATGCACATTCAGGAAGATCATTTCATTGCCGAGATCATCCATCCGGATACGGGAGAGGTTCTTCCTGAGGGAGAGTTAGGAGAGCTGGTGTTCACTTGCATTACGAAAAAAGCGTTTCCGCTGATGCGTTACCGCACCCGTGATCTCTGTCGTCTGACCAGAAAAAAATGTTCCTGCGGACGTACCCATATACGTATGATGAAGCCGAAAGGAAGAAGCGACGACATGATGGTTGTTAAGGGCGTCAACGTATGGCCATCCCAGATTGAAGCCGTTCTTTTGAATCAGGGGTATCAGGCGAACTACCAGATTGTCGTGGACCGCGTAGGCAATAACGATACGATTGAGGTGCAGGTGGAGCTGACGCCGGAAATGGCGGAACATCCGACAAAGACAATCGCGGAAAGAGAAAAGAAGATTGTTTCTGGATTGAAATCCATGCTTGGCATTAAGGTAGACGTTAAGGTGGTAGAACCGAAGACGATTACAAGAAGCGAGGGCAAAGCTGTCCGCGTCATTGATAAGAGGCATTTGTATTAAGATGCTTTGAGGGAAAATTTCAGGGGAGGATGTGACCTGTATGGGCCGCATCGTCCCCTGTTTTTTTGTAGAGTTCTGTTTCTGCGTCTTCTTTAGGAACATTCTGCCGTTGTTTTTTGAGCGGTGTCCGGCGGACTGGTTAGATTTTTCACCCAGCGATACTCTTTATAGTGTTTGTAAACGGCGGGCAGTTTCACGATTTCATCGAGGTTGAGTACAAAATAGACGGCGAGTACCGGCCAATGAAGGACAAAGGCGGCAATGCATCCCAGCGGTACCGTAACGCACCATAGCGTTATGGTGTCGCAGATCAGACCGAACCGCGTATCGCCTCCGGCGCTGAAAATTCCTCCGATCGTCGTGGAATTGACAGATTTTCCGACCAGATAATAAGAACAGATAAAAAACATCCAGGTCAGGTATTCGGATGCCTGTGCATTCAGAGAAGCGACACGAAGAATTACCGGAGAGCACAGAAGCAATAAAGCTCCGGACGCTATGCCTCCGGCAATCGAAATCCGGCATAATTTCCCACCGTATTCTTTTGCCTGTTTTAGTTTTCCGGCACCGAGTTCATTTCCGATCAGGATGCTGCCGCCGTTTGCAATACCGATGCAAAAACAGATCATCAGGTTTTTTGCGATATTGGCAATGGAGTTTGCTGCTACGGCGTCGCTTCCCATATGTCCCATGACTACCGAATACATCATAAATCCACATCCCCACGCCAGTTGATTTCCTAAAATCGGCAGCGAATATCTCCGATAGGATGTTTTTAATGCATGATCTGCATGGAGAAAGAAACGGAATCTTAAGCGGATTCTTTCGGCTCCTGTAGAATCAAAAACCGCCCAGAGCATCTCTGCGGCTCTTGCGATCACCGTTGCATATGCGGCTCCGGCGATTCCCAAAGCGGGAAATTTCCAGAGTCCGAAAATCAAAGCGGCATTCAGCGAGAGATTGATGATAACGGCGGTAGAACTGATCAGCGTGCTTTTTACTGCACAGCCGGTGTTTTTCATGATACACAGATAGATCTGTGATACGCCGCACAGAAGGTAAGAAATTGCCGATGCCTTAAGGTATGCGGCTCCGCCGTTGATTAACCCGGATTCCGATGTGAAACAATACATCAGCTGCCGCGGGAAACAGAGTGTGCCGATAAAAAATACAAAAGATACGATAAGACAGATGCGCAGAACAAAGGCCAGTATCTTTTCCAACGATTCTTTGTCGCCCTTTCCCCAATACTGTGCGGCCAGCATACTGGTTCCCATGGAAAACGCCGTTAAAAACAGGTTAAACAAAAAAGTCACTTGCCCTGCAAGCGAGACGGCGGAAAGCGCGTCCTGGCTGATCAGTCCGAGCATCAGTGCATCCGATGCGCTGACCAAAGAGAGCATAAACTGCTGAAAGGCAATCGGCAGCACAAGCGACAATAATTTTTTATAGAATTCACGATTCATGACAAACTCTCCTTTTTCATTTTCTGGTTTTGTTATGGAATGCTTCCTGCGGTTTCAGTGAGAGTATATCACCAAAAACGATTGCTTTTTAGAAGTATTCTGCCATATAATAGTACAAAACTGTCAAAATCAAGCATAGAGAGAACGTTCTCCCACAGTGGGCGGAGATAGTTTGGAGGGAATGATGATTGCGTTATGCGGATGTATCACAGACGAGCAGAAAAGAGAAGTAAAAGAACACGGGTCCTTTGCCTTTCCGGTGGCGTGTTATCTGAATGGGAACGAAACGCTTCCCGTTCCGTGGCACTGGCATGAGGAAATCGAGGTGCTCGTAATCGAACAGGGAAGTGCGGTCGTTCGGTTTTCTTCCGAGCAGTATGAAGTGACGGAAGGAAACGGCTGTTTGATCAATTCCGGGATTTTGCATATGGTAGAAAAAGCTTCCGATGTTCCGATGAAAGAGCGCTGTATGGTATTTCATCCCCGTCTGGTGGGAGGGAGCATGGAGAGTGTGTTCTGGCAGAAATATGTAAAGCCGGTGATTTCCGATCCCGCGTTTTCCGGATTGTTTTTGAACCGTTCGATTCCCTGGCAGCAGACGATGATTTCGCATATCCGCAGGGCATGGGAAGTTTGTGTGAAGGAAGAGGAACTGTATGAAATCGCTGCAAGAAACGAGCTGTCAGAATGTATCGGAATGATCCAGCGAAATCGTCCCCTTTCTTCCAACATGTATTCGGAAAAGTTTCTGCGTCAGAATGCGCGCATGAAAATTATGCTGAAATATATGCAGCAGCATTTTGATCAGACGATTACGATTCGGCAGATTGCAGAGAGCGCTTCTGTCAGTGAAAGCGAATGTATGCGCTGCTTCCGTCAGACGATCGGCGTAACGCCGATCGCTTATTTAAAGAATTACCGGTTGCAGTGCGCGGCGGAATTCTTAAAAACGACGGATGCGCCGATCACTGTAATCGGCAGTCAGTGCGGTTTTCAGGAAATGAGTTATTTTACCAGATCGTTTCGGCAGATGTATGGGTGCACGCCGTCGCAGTATCGGAAAGACACGGTCGGAAGTGAAAGCTGAGGTTTTACGGAAACAGTAGTTTTTCTGCGTTTTCTCCAAAGATCATCTGTCTTTCTTTGTAGGATAACGGAAGAGATTCGATTCGTTTTACATAATCGGTCTGGTCTTCCCAGGGAGAATCTGTGGCAAAGAGGATTTTATCGGCGCCGTGTTTTCTGACGATACGGATGAAGTCTTCGTCTTTTAAATTACTGGAAAGATAAGGCGTGCCGCTGCCTGCATCGTCCGGCGTGATGTCTCCGATGGCAAACGCCGTATCAAACCAGACGGGAGCGCCGGCAAGATCGCGTTCCACATCTTCCCATAAACCCCAGTTTCCCATATGGGCGAGGACAAATTTTTCCGGACGGATTTCATCTATGATTCTTAAGATCTGCCGTGTAGAAGTATAATTGCGGTCGTAGATACCGATGTCAATGCCGGCGTGGGTCAGCACGATCAGTCCCTGTTCCGAGGCAAAATCTATGATACGCATCATTTTACTGTCGTCAATATCCGTATTCTGGTATGCAGGATGGATTTTAATTCCAGGAACATGATGCTGCCGCAGCCGGATCAGCTCGTTTTTAAAATTTTCGTATTCGGGATGCATTCCCCCGAACGTAAGAATTCCCTGTTCCATCAGCGTTTCTTTTTGAGCAATCAGCGCGGAATTGACTTTTTCCACCTGCTCGGCGCTTGTCATAACGGGAAGATTGACGGAATAGTCAACGGAAGCTTTTTTCATGGAAGCGGTAAGACCGCGTACGGAGCCGTCCGTGAAGTATTTTGTGTGCGATAGCCTGCTTAGTTTTGCCAGAACTTTTTCGGAAATGGCGTCCGGAAACGTGTGAGTATGAAAATCAATGATCATTGTGCTGCCTCCTTTATGGTACGCGGTTCTTATGTTGTGCGGCTGCGTCGTTTCCCTCTCGTTTCTGTGGAGGGGACGCAGCGATAAGTCATACGGTCATCCTTAGGATGATCCGGTTTGTAACATATTATAGTACAATCTCACGGCGGTTACAATCTGTAAAAAGATTTCCGAAAGAGAGTATGTGCCGGTTTGACAGGGACATTCCATACGCTGTATGGAGAATAGGATAAAAAATAGTAAATTTTCGTGTCATTTTCAATGTGTTTTATATGAACGCTAAAGTGCCGCAAAGCTGCATGGTTACAGGGTTTTGCGGCCTTTTCCATGTCCTGGTTGAAAGCGCTATTTTCGGTGAAATGGTGCCCACATTCACCGAAAGTCTTTGAGAAGCTATGAAATACGCTGCCGGGATATGCCGTTACAGCGTCATTTCAGGGGATTTTCTCTTGGACGTCTGTTTATCCTGTTTCGGGGTGGTTTGTCGCGCCTGTTTTGGCTGGGGGTGTACGGCGGCATGGTAGGCATCCAGCACTTCGCCTACCGTGTAAAAGTCGCCGGTGAGTTGGTGCATGTTCGTTGCCGCCGTGTGCCATTACGGTATAATAACGACAAACGGAAAAAGCCTTTATTTTCAAGGGGTTTGAGCGTTTGCCGTCATTTATTCAATTCCTTTTCCAAGTTGAAATCTGACGAGAAAAATATCGAAAAAAGGAGGCTGTTTCATTAACGACAAAATTTAATAACGCCAGCGGTCCGGTGTATTGCCTGGCCGCTGATTGCCGTGGGCGTTTCACTTTTATATGTGGACGCCCTTTTTTCATATCCATTTTCAGGAGAAAGGAGATTCATATGGAACTGAACGAAATGGAAAAGCGCCTGATCTTCCAGACGGAAGGCTATGGGAAATCAGATGTCACTTATGAGCTGCGCATGTGCCTCCCCTATATACCGGACCCGGTAAAGAGGAAAACGGCGGAGGAGCTTATGCGAAAGCTGGACGCCATGCCGGAAAAAGACTGTCTGGCGCTCATTCAGGATATTCGGAAAAACTACCGGATTCCGGCAGGACCTAAGACGATGGGGGAACTACTGGCAGAGGCCAGGCAGAAATCCGGCGCGGAGTAATTGAAGGGGTATGACATCATGGCTCTGGAGCGCTTTGACCCGGAAGTAAAGCACATGATTGTCTTTGACGTGCTTTCAGGTAAAGCCCCTGTCGGGGATAAAGGCGACAAGATGCGCCTGTTCCTTACGGATGCCGGCTACCAGAAATTTTTAGACAGCCAGGAACGGGGCGAGGTCAGACTGAAAAACCATGCGAAGGTTGCACCGGGCGGCCATCTGCACTATGACCGCAGGGACCGCGCCTTGTAACCCGGAGGAAAAGGAAGGAGGTTTTTGTTATGGCTGTATTCCGGGTAGAAAAAACAAAGGACTTCACGATCATGTGCAACCACCACCTGCGCAATACGGAACTGTCCTTAAAGGCAAAGGGGCTCCTCTCGCTCATGCTGTCGCTGCCGGAAGATTGGGATTATACCACAAAGGGGCTCGCCCATATCTGTAAGGATGGCGTGGATTCGATCACTACCGCCCTGAAAGAGCTGGAGCGGCACGGGTATCTCACCAGGCAGCGCCTCCGCTATGGGAACGGACAGCTCGGAGACATTGAGTATACGATCCATGAAAAGCCTGTAAATGCTGAAAAACGGGAGTATTCACCTAAACGGGAAAATCCAAGACAGGTAAATCCAGGACAGGCAAAACCTGAACAGGCCGAACCTGGACAGGAAAATCCCACACAATTAAATACTAATCCACTAAGGACTAAAAAATCAAAAACGGATATATCAAGGACCCATCAATCAATCTATCCGGCAGAGCCGGAGGCGGCAGGCCGCCCGGATAGAGCTGACAGACGCCTACCGCGAGATCATTAAAGAAAATATTGAGTATGACTGTATGGTTTCCCGTTATGGGAAAGAACGCTTAGACGAGACTATGGAGCTTATGCTTGAAGTTGTTTTGTCCAAGCGGCCATATATCCGTATTGCCGGGGATGATTTTCCCAGGGAGGTGGTAAAGGGCCGTTTCCTGAAGATCAATTCCGGCCACCTGGAGTATGTCTTTGACTGTATTGACAAGAACACCACAAAAGTCGGAAATATCAAGGCATACCTGCTGGCAGAGCTGTATAATGCCCCGGCAACAATGGACAGTTATTACCGTGCCGAGGTCAATCACGACCTATACGGCTGTTAGGCGCCTTCGGGCGTCTTTTTTCATCACAGGAGGCGGGGCACGATGAAAAGAAATTCTGTGCCGGCACTATGCCCGGCGTAAGCAAAGAGCAGATTCAGGCGGCGAGGGAGGCGGACCTGTTTGCTTACCTGCAGTTCCATGAGCCTGGGGTGCTGAAAGAACGGATCGCCGGCACGCGGACGGCGGAGCCCCGCCGTACCTCCCCACAAAAGCCGGTTTCCAAAGTCGGGCTGCTGGTGGATATTGAGGCGGCGATCCGTTCCGGCAAAGGTCCGGGGTATGAACGCTGGGCGAAGGTGTTCAACTTAAAACAGCTCTCTTTTGTTTTTCGGCGTTCTAACGGAACGCGCAGCCATTACCGCAGGTGATGATCTCAGGGGTTTGGGGATATGTCACCAACAAGCATTTTGGCAGGAATACCGGAAAGGGATTCCTGCCAAAATACGCAATCTTACGGAAGATTGCATTGCTTGCCAGTAGTTTATCCTCATTTATTGACATACTTTTGTTGACAAGGCCACCCAACTTGTGTATAATGTACTTGTTCAATAAGCACACTATAAAACAAAGGAGGGGCGTAGTGGAAATTATAATAAGTAGCAATACCAGCAAGCCAATCTATGAGCAAATAACTTCGCAGATAAAAGCCATGATTATGAGTGGTGAACTGAAAACTGGCGACCCGATTCCCTCTATGCGGGCACTGGCAAAATCCATTCATGTGAGTGTCATTACCGTCCAAAAGGCGTATGAAGATTTGCAGCGGGACGGGTTTATAGAAACAACAGTTGGTCGAGGCAGTTTTGTGTCGGCACAGAACAAAGACTTTTATCAAGAAGAACAGCAGAGATTGGCTGAAGAACATTTGCAGGAAGCGGCTGATATTGGCCGAACAAGTGGAATATCGTTAGAAAAATTGGTTGAATTACTGACGATGTTTTATCAAGAGGAGGATTAACTATGGACTCTATTTTGCAGGTTAATAACCTAACAAAACAATACGATGGCTTCAAATTAGATCATGTTTCGTTTTCGGTTCCCAAAGGAGCAATTATGGGGTTGATTGGTGAAAATGGAGCTGGAAAAAGTACGACTATCAATGCCATTCTTGATTTAATCTATAAGGACGAGGGAACTGTCACTTTTTGGGGGCAGGAGTTATCGGGATCGAAACAGCTCAAAGAGGATATTGGAGTGGTGTTCGATGGGATTAACTTCTATGAAACTCTCACCCCTGCCAAAGTCGGAAAAATCGGTAGAACGGCCTACAAACAGTGGGATGCACATTTATATCAGGAATATCTGAAACACTTTCAGCTCCCTTTGGATAAAGAAATCAAAACTTTATCCAAAGGTATGAAAATGAAGCTGTGCATTGCCTTCGCACTCTCACATAAACCGAAGATGCTTATTTTAGATGAAGCCACCAGTGGACTTGATCCTGTAATGCGGGATGATATTCTTGAGGTGTTCCTCGACTTTGTGCAGGATGAAACACATTCTATTTTGATGTCCTCGCATATCACAACGGATTTAGAAAAAGTTGCAGACTATATTACTTTTATTCATCAAGGAAAAGTCCTTTTCTGCAAAACGAAAGATGAACTCCGTTATAACTACGGTATTATTCGCTGTGGGGCAGCTCTGTTCGATCAGTTGGACAAAGACGAAATTCTGGCCTACCGTAAAGACGATTACCAATGGAATGTTCTGGTAGCTGATAAGGAAAAGGCCAAAAGAAAATATAAAAATGCCGTAGTGGATGATGCAACGATTGATGATATTCTGCTGCTGTATGTGAAAGGAGATCAAGCTAAATGAAAAGCCTTGTTTTGAAAGATTTATTGAATATCGGTTATAATGCCAAATCTATGTTGTTCATCCTTTTGGTTTTTGCTATTGCCCTTATCCCGTTTTCTGGTGTTGAAGGTTATATCTTTGTGTGCGCCATTCTGTGTAGCATGATGATTGTAACAACTTTCTCTTTTGACGATAATTCTAAGTGGACACGATATGCCATGATTATGCCAGTTTCCAAGAAAGAATTGGTGGGCGGAAAATTTATTGTACTGGCTATCTTCTGCGCTGTTGGCAGCCTCTTTGGACTGGTTGTTGGTTCTATCGGCGGCCTTATCTCAAATAAAATCACGCTTGACCTTATAGGGATTGGAGAACTTTTATTTTTGACCTTGATTTCATGGGTAATTGCTCTGATTTTTGGTAGTATGTCAATTCCTCTTGTATTCAAGTTTGGAGCAGAAAGAGGCCGCGTCCTGTTGTTGGTATCTTTCCTTATTCCGGCAGGGATTTGTTTTGGAGTATATCAGCTTCTTGCTACATTAGGAGTTGCGCTGACCGATCAGCTTGTGTTTATTCTTCTCTGTTGCTCTCCGCTTTTGGCATTAGCGTGGTGCTATGTGATGTATCAAATCAGTTATCGTATTTTTGCAAAGCAAGAAATTTGATTTTTTTGAATAGTTAGGAGGTATCTATATGGAAAATAAGAGATTTGAAATTACCGAAACCGCTGGAAGTGTAAAGGGGTTTTATGTGGTGGTAGATAAAGAAACCGGTGTCAATTATCTTGTTGCAAAGTTTGGTGCGGGTGCTGGTATCTGTCCTTTAATTGATAAAGATGGAAAACCCATTGTTACAAAGTAACTGCCTATGGAAAAGAGATATGCCATGCAGCTTGAACATTGGGTGCTGTGTCCAATATGTCAGAGTAAAACCCGTACAAAAATCAGAACAGATTCAGTTTTAGAGAATTTTCCATTGTTTTGCCCGAAATGCAAAAAGGAATTTCTTGTAAATATCAAACATTTAGAAGTTACTGTTATCAAAGAGCCAGACGCACAGACGCAGAGCCGATAGCACACAAGACCCCTTGTGTTATCGACTCTTTTTTCCTAATCAGCTGTGAATTTATAGGAAAAGTGATTATGAGATTAAGCTGAAACAACAGGAAATTGTGCAGGAAGTCGGAAACGCCAACATGCTGACGAAAGCTCTGATTGACCGGCTTATCAACAAAGTTTACGTCTTTCCAGGAGATCGGATTGAGATTGAATATGCAACACAGGATTTCTTAGAAACTAAGGAATCCGAAAAGGAGGTATAACCGTGAACACCCATTTGAAACAGCTATGGGCAGCTATGAAGCTGCCCGAAAAACTTCAATAAAAGTTATAAATTTTTTTGTCGTGGGCTTGACATACGGGTGCCGTAAGTCATGGTAGCGGATATGCGGCATATCGAGGCCCGCCAGCAGTTTACCAAAGCCGGTTGAAATCCAGTTGGCGGCTTGGGGCGCTCCGTTAGGCTTGCAGATCACAAGGTCATCAATGTTTCTTTGCCGTCGTCCGGCAGATTGCATTTTTATTCGGCTAAATGGTGTGGTTATTGAAGCAGTCCGTCACTTACGGTGATAACACGGTTGCTGCTTTTCGCCGCTTCCGGTGAATGAGTAACCATGATAATTGTCTGTCCGCGTTCCTTGTTGATACGCTGCAACAAACTCATTATCTCTGCTCCTGTATGACTATCAAGGTTTCCCGTAGGTTCGTCTGCAAACAGGATTTCGGGATTTCCAATTAGTGCGCGGGCGATTGCCACACGTTGCTGTTGTCCCCCGGACAATTCGCGGGGTGTATGCCCTCGTTTGTCCGATAAGCCGACTACCTCTAAAATATCTTTCAGAGGTTTTTTGTAGTCCCGCATTTTCTTTCCGTCCAACAAAAGCGGAAGCATGATATTTTCTGCCACATTCAAGTTGGGGATAAGGTTGTAAAACTGAAAAACAAATCCTATATTCTGCCGCCTTATCCGGCTCATTTTTTCATCATTGAATTTTGAAATATCCATGCCGTTCATAAAGACAGAGCCGCTTGTAGGTACATCAAGCCCTCCGAGAATATAAAGCAGCGTACTTTTTCCAGAGCCGGACTGTCCCATGATGGAAACAAATTCACCCTGTATCACTTTCAGCGATATGTTTTTCAGCACTCTTGTTTTGGTATCACTAAGCTGAAAGTCTTTAATTATATTTTTGCCCTCAATGGCAACTTCCTCTGTTAATATGTTCATTTGGCAAGACCTCCTATCTCAAATTTTATTTCTTCCACCAGTTTCATTTTTCGGCTTTTAAAAATTGGTACTATGGAGCCAAGCAGGGTGACGATAATTCCTAATGTTCCCGCAACGAGAAATGTCCAAATGTCCAGTTCCGGTGTCATTGAAATTTTGGGTGCCGCAACAAGGAAAATAGTCTGTATTTCCATGTAAGAAACAACAATAGCAATGACAGCGCCGATAAGCCCGGAAGAAAAGCCCTCTATCAGTGTCATCTTTCTGTTTTGACGGTTACTTAGTCCAATGGATTTATACATGGCAATGGTACGCCGCTTTTGTATATAGTTGATTAAAAGATTATTGATAACGCCGACAGTCGCAAGCAGCAGGATAAAATAGGTCATGCTGTGCATTGGCTGTAAAAATGCGCCAACAGTTGCGAGCGCGTCGTTATTAAATTCCTCCACGGTACGGCTCCAATTTGAGGTTTCCCCAAACAAAGCCCGTATCTGTACCATGATTGCGTCGGGGTCTGCGGCGGTATAAGCTAAAAGGTCATAGTCAGACGCGCCAAAGTCAGATACGGCGTACATAGATGGAATGACTGCTTCCACATCAGTTGCCCTTGATTTGAAACTGCCTGCCACTACATAGGAATTTCCGTTTGTTCCATTTGACAGCGTAATCGTATCGCCTATGGAAAAACCGCCCCGCTTCATGCAATCTTCGTTTATAATTACTGCCCGTTCACCAGAAGCAAAAGAGAGCGCAGCCTGTTCACTCATGTGACGATCCGTGTAATGAAGTGCAAACATGGAATTATACCATTCCAAATTATCCGTTCCCTCTAAACGGGAAATGGGTTCACGATTCCCCTGTACATTGTTCTTAAATACATAAAGAGGTAATACTTTTTCTGCTCCGTCCATCTCTTTTACCTGTTCCACAAATTCCGGCTTCATGTGTCCGTCGGCAAAACCTTGAAGCTCTGCGCCATGAAATACGTCGCTGATATAAGTTGTCACAAAATTCCCCACTACACGGATTGCAATAATCGCTGATATGCTGATGAACAGTAGCGTAATATTCTGCGTGACATTCTTATTATCTTTCATGTTGCGGGTGGCAATCCTGCCCTCATTTCCTGCTACCGCACCATAGAAGCGCTCCAATCCTGCGCTTGCTATATTTGTGAAAATCGGTATCACAAGGATAGTAGCAGCAATCAGACCTAACAGGGAAAAACCACCCGCAAGATAAAGCATAGTGCCGGACGCAAAGTGCGGCAACAAAGCGGACACGATAAACAATACAATCCCTATTCTGATAATCAGAGGACGCGGAATATGCTTTTCCTCTACCGTACCTAAGACAATATCTTTTATCGGTAGCCGGCTTGCCCTGCGGACAGGCAGCCATGCCGAACACAAAGACACGATCACCGCAACTGCAAAAGAAAGAATAACGCCGGGAACAGAGATAACAACAGGGATTACAATTCCCTGCGATAATGATTTGCCCATTCCCTGCAAGATGCCTTTTAATACAATCATACCAACAGGAATACCAATCAACCCGCCTGTGCAGCCGTAAAACAGGCTTTCTAAAAGCAGAATACGGGTTACGGTCTTTTCTGTCGCGCCGATACTGCGGAATGTGCCAATAATCGGTAAACGGTCTAAGGTAATGACTTTATAGCTGCTGTAAATGATAAAAATACTCATAGTTAATGAAAAGAAACTGATTAGAAAGAAAGGCAGGGATTTCTGCCTTGCGTCGGCGGCTGTCTGCGATTCATTGACAACCTCCGATACCCGGTACTTTCCGTTATCAAGAGCATTTTTCAGTTCAGAAATAAGATTTCCTGTTGTACTATTTGGGGCGGGGTCAATCAGAATTTCGCTATAACCGTCCTCCCACCCCAAAACTTCTTTTATGGTTTCCAAAGGCAGAAGTGCTGTTGCACCCCTTGTGTGACGCAGGAAAACTGTGTCATAAGCGGCAATTTCCGCTACTTCAAAATCCACTGGCGAACCATTTATTTGTAATGTAACAGTATCGCCTTTTTCTATGCCATATTTTGATGTAAACCTGTCCGGCAAGATAATCTGATTGCCGGAAAATGCGGTAACTTCGCCGTCACCAATTAGTCGCGGTTTATTGATTTGATTTAATGCTTCCATATCAGCCGCCAAGAGGTCAACCGTTTCATAGTATCCGTTTTCATGGTAAAGGGAAGTACCCTCTACAATGCCTGCTTTTGTCTGTATGTCTGGCAAGGCGGGAATATCGTCTGCATGAATACCGCCCTCCACACTCTGAACAGAAACAGTCGCCCTCCCCGCCATGCCGCACGCCATTTTCCGTTGTGCGCTTTCATAAGAAACGCCAATAGAAAAGGAAACGAACAGCAGCATAGCAGACAGCAGGATTGAAAGAAGCATAACGAGAGTTCTTGCTTTACGCTCTTTTACGTTTGTTAAGATATACTTTAGAATAATTTTCAAGTCCACACCTACTTTCCATGCGTCATTTCAACGAATTTTCGATTGCTTTCAGATTTCTTTTTCATGTTCCACCTCCTCGTCTATAAACAGAAAAAAGGTTGACCGTCCCTACACTTAACATAGTAAACGGTCAACCTTAATTAAATTTTTATCCTGCCTTAATTAACCTTAATTGCCGGGAAAACGGATAAGAAAAGAAGTCCCAACACCGTGGGTACTATGAACTGAAATTGTACCGCCATGAAGCTCTACAATGTTCTTTGCGATTGCAAGCCCTAAGCCTGTCCCCTCGGTTTTGCTCTCCGTATTTGCCCCTCTGTAATATCGCTCAAATAATCGTTCTGCCACCACATTACTCATGCCGCCGCCATTGTCTGATACGTTTATAGTCAACTCACTTTCAGAAGCCCCGATTTTTATGGTTACTTCCGAATCTTTCGTTCCATGCACAAACGCATTGATAATCAGATTTTGAAACGCCCTTATAAAAAGCTTTGTGTCAAAGGATAAGAGTGCTGTTTCGTCTGTAATATTATCGCTGCACTCGAACAAAATCATGCGGTTTTCGTATTCGGGGCGGTTCAATATATCAATGGACAGTTCCCGCAAGAAGCGGACAATATTCCGTTCCTGCCTGTTTACCGGAAGTGTGCCGTTTTCTAATTGCCATGTTAATTTTAAATCGTCAATCAGATTTTCCATATATGCCGCGTTTTTTAGCATAATGCCCGCATACCGCCTGTACTCAACTGCTGTTTTTTCTGTATCATCATATAAAACTTCCGCATAGCCTTTAATCGGGGATAGTGGGGTCTTTAAGTCATGGGTAATATTAGCAATCCATTCCCGGCGCATATTTTCCGTTTCCTCCCGCAGCTTATCGCTTGTCTTTACACCCGCGTCCAATTCATTCAGACTATTGTATAGATCCCTAAATGCGCCTTTTGCCTTAACAGGAAGATAACAGCGTTTAGAAATATCCTGTATAGACGTTACCAATTTGCGTATGGTTTTTGTCATAAGAAAACCATATACCAACCCTAAAGAAATGATTACTGCTAATAAAATGCCAATCGTTGAGAAAACAATTTTTTTCCCGCCTGTAAACCGTTCCCCGTTTAAGTACATGGTTACTTTTTGAATGTTCATAGGGAAATGGAGAATATAGGCATATTCCTTTCTGCACTCTGTTACAATACCTACAAAGGAAGTCATATCCTCTGTATCAAGGCGTCCAGTCTGATTAAGCTGTAAAAGGTCAGCGTTAGAGTAAGTGTCCTGTGCATTGCCAGGCTTTTGGCACGCATATACTTCATTTCCGGCGGTGTTCAAAATTTGCAGTCCGATATGGTTATCCTGTAATCGTTCTATGCCTGTCTGTTTTACCGTGGGGCTTCCGTCTACAAAGATAATGTAGTCCGAAAAATCTAAAGTAAAATTTTTAGCCCAATCGCTGCGAACATTTTTGCCGTTCGGGTTTGGCGCGGTAATGAGCATGGCAAAAAGGCAGCACACCATAAGGAGCATCCCTAACAGCGACAAGAAGAATATGGAATATATGTGAAAGGTGGTACGGTAGCCGGATTGCTTCATTTAATCAGTCCTTTTCTTTAGCTTATAGCCCAAGCCTTTTATCGTAATCAGTTGTTTCGGGGTTGACGGGGTATCTTCAATCTTTTCCCGAATATGGCGAATATGTACCATGATTGTATTATCACAAATGCTGCTGTATTCCCCCCACACCTGTTCATATAGTCGTTCCTTACTGATAATTTTATCTGCATTTTCCATGAGATAAGACAATAGCAGAAATTCCCTCCCGGTCAAATCAATTTCCTTTTCATTTTTATAAATCCGGCTGCTTTCTCTATCAAGCGCAAGTCCTCCGACAGTCAGCAGCCCTTTTACGTCTGTCCGCATGACAGACTGGTATTGCTGGCGGCGGAGCTGCGCTTTGATACGATAGACAATCTCCCGTGGACTAAAGGGTTTTGTGATATAATCGTCGCCGCCGCAGGACAGTCCAAGTATTTTGTCAATATCATCATTCTTTGAGGAAAGAAACAGGATAGAGCAAAACGAGAACTCCCGTATTTGCTTGCAAACCTCAATACCGTCAATGTCCGGCAGCATAATATCCAAAACAACCACGTCCGGTTGATATTCCCGGCATACCTGTACAGCGTCCATACCTGTGTACACTTTCTTAATGTTTTCAAAACTATCTTGACGCAATACTTCTTCTATATAAATCAGCAATGTCTTTTTCATCATCTACTAACAATATCTTACTATCCATTGATTACACCGCCTTTTCTCCTGCCGTCAACAGGCTTTATTGCGTTCTTTGGTATTAGCCACATATAACTAAATTTAGAAACACCGGGTATACGGTTTTCTTCGCATAGCTTCTGTACCCGTCTTTCTGAAATGCCCCAATTTTTTGCTGCTTCGGAAGCTGTAACGTACTCTGTCATATTATCTACGCCCTTTCTTAAATCACATTATATACGGACTTACGAACAATAGCAATAGACAGGCTACAAATGATATGTTCTATTACAGTCAATACTATGATATGTGTACTCATACCCAAGATGGAAAGGTGAACGGTAAAATGTAATAGGGTGAAAAATATGAAGCAGGATAAAGTGAAATATGATTTTATGGTTTTCGGGCAAGCCATAAAAGAAGAAAGAAAGGCAAAGGGCATATCGCGCAACCAGTTAGCGGACAAGCTGAACATTGCGCCGCGCTATATCGCGTCTATTGAGAACAGCGGACAGCACCCAAGTCTACAAATCTTTTATGAGCTTGTCGCCTTTTTAGATGTGTCAGGTTGACACATCAGATACAGCGTATTTAATTAACCTTTTCCCAGCAGCTAAAGTTCTTACCAGCTGGTAGAAAGATGTAGGACGAATTTTACGGACATTCAAAATAAAAAAGAATGTGGAGGTAACAGACTATGGCAAAGACGATTTTTGAGGAACTGGGCGGCAAATGCGAGCGGCAAGGAGATTACTTAATACCGTGCTTAACCGTACCCGCCGAAGAAGAACAGCCGATAGGCACATGGGGACAGAGGCACTTGGGCTATCTGAAGCAGTGCCGCAAGGTTACATACACCAATCTTTTCACAAGCGGCAGGCTGAATACATACCTTGCCGACATTGACAGGCAGGCGCAGGAACGCTCCTACAGGCTCATAGAGGGCATGAAACAGGCACAGGGCATAACGGAACGCTTAAAGGAAGAAAACTCCTTAGAATGGACAGGATGGCTCAACAACATAAGGGCTTGTGCGAGGGAGATTGTGAACGAGGAAATTATTTATGTATAGCAGAATGGCGGCAGGATTATATCATATTCTGTCGCTTTTCTGGTTTCTAATTAGGGCAATTTCTATTAAGATAATTTAAAAAAGTTATGTTATTATATTAAATAGGGAAAGGAGTGTCATATATGAACAATAATAATACAGTAGTAGAAAAAATAGTAGACTATATAGAAACGCATATTAACGAGGATTTGTCGCTTGATAAAATAGCAAATGCATTAAATTATTCAAAATTCTATATAGCCAGAATTTTTACTGAAGAAACAAAATGTACGGTTTATAAATACATACAGGGGCGTAGGTTGACTTTGGCGGCTCAAAAACTTGTAGAAACAGAGCAGCCCATTGTTGAAATTGCTTATGAAGCACATTATGATTCACAGCAAGCTTTCACATTAGCTTTTAAACAGTTATATGAATGTACGCCTAATATTTATCGAAAAAACGGTATGTTCTATCCTAAACAATCGAGGATATACATGATAAGTTCGTTTGATAGATGCTCATTTATATATTATTTAACAGGGGGTAAATTGGCAGCATGAGTACAATTCCGTATGTTATTGAACAGACAAGTCGAGGAGAACGAAGTTATGATATTTTTTCAAGACTATTGTCCGACAGAATTGTTTTTTTAGGAGAAGAAGTAAGTGATGTTTCAGCAAGTTTGATTATTGCACAAATGCTATTTTTAGAATCACAAGACCCAGGAAAAGACATTCAGTTATATATAAATAGTCCAGGCGGTTCTGTTTCGGCGGGGTTTGCTATTTATGACACAATGCAATATGTCAAATGCGATGTTTCGACAATATGTATAGGTCTTGCTGCAAGTTTTGGAGCTTTTTTATTGGCAGGAGGTACAAAAGGAAAACGTCTTGCTTTGCCTAATGCAGAAATTATGATACATCAGCCTGCTATTCATGGAAATGGGATTCAAGGGCAGGCAACCGATATAAAAATTACATCTGACCACATACAAAAAAGCAAAAAGCGATTAAATACCATTTTATCAGAAAATACAGGTAAAAGTATTGATGAGATTGCTATTGCAACGGAGCGTGATAATTATATGACGGCAATAGAAGCAATGGATTTTGGCTTGATTGATAAAATTTTAGATAAGCGTTGATTTTTTATAAATAAAGCATTTTGTTCTAAATCAAAATCAGTATTATTACAAAGGAGAAAATATAAAGTCGATGAATGTGTGATATATAAAATCACAGTTCGTTGGCTCTATTTTATTTCATAAGGTTTTAAGGCAAACGCCCACCATATAAAAAAACGGTGTTATGGGTGTGCTTGCAGATACCCATAGAAAATATCAACCAACTTATTAAAAAGTACTCTTACAGATGCCTTTTATAATTCTTGTCATGGGAGGCATATATACTTTTTTACAGTTAAATCTTTATACGCCTGAAATGAAAGAATTTGCAAAGAATATTATTCCGATTTCTAATGATATAAAGGAATTTTTCGAGAATATTTCATTAGGTTTTTTTACCGGTGCGGCTGTAACAGGAGGTATTGCAATTTCTGATTATAGAATTGAAAGAAGAAACACATTAATAGAATTCGAGAATGCGAATTTTGAATTTTTACAAAGTATGACAATGTTATGGATACTATTATGCAGGAATATAGGGAGTGTGAGAAAATAGATAGTGCTAAGATGCGAAAAACATATTCTGCCATAGATTTTCTGTTTGCGAATAGGAGGATTAAGAAAAAATTTATTTATAATCAGATATTTAATAAGCAACTCCAATTATGTGGTAAAATAAAAAATTTGGGAAACGAAAGTGATGGAATGCCACGCAGTATGCAAATAGAGCGAATATTACAAATACAAAAAAATTGCAGAAGAACAAAATAAAGATATTCAATATGTTATTATAATAGATTTTATTATAAAATTTCAAGTTGTTTATATATAATAAGAAAATTAACTTATGGATTTAGGTATAAAGATAAAAAACCTGAATTATCTATGTTTCTTATTGGAAAACCTATATTAAAATTGAAAGATATGAATGCATGGCATAAGTACAAAAATAAGAATTGTGTTTAAGACAGCAGACACAAATATGTGGAGTGAATATTATATCTGGAGGAAATAGAAAATGGCAAAATCATTATTTGAGCAATTTGGCGACACATATCACGGAGAAAGTAGATATTTTATTTCAGATTACGATTACCCGCCGAAGAAGAACAACCGATAGGCACTTGGGGACAGCGACATTAGATTATCTGAAAAATGGGTGGGACAGCTAGGTAACATAAGAGCTTGTACAAGGGAGATTGCAAAAAAAGTAATTATATATATTTAAGAAACAAGGCGGCAGAGATAATCTCTGCTGCTTTGTTTGGGTACAATGCAATATAAACGGATTTTTCATTTTCGGTTGGATACAGATTGGGTCCAGTAAAGTGTGTAAATTTTTTTCCGGTATCAGGCAATAAAAAATTACTGCGGCACAAAGAAATTTCTTGACGGACATACCGGCGGTATGATAATATAAACATACCAAAGGTATGTATATGGGGGCTGAGAAACAGTGGCAAGAAATAAACATCCGGAAGAAACCATACAGTTGATCCTGGACGTTGCGTTTCGCTTATTTATGGAACAGGGGTATGAGCATACTTCCATTCAGGACATTATCGATCATTTAGGCGGTCTTAGCAAAGGCGCGATCTATCATCATTTTAAGTCGAAGGAAGATATTTTAATTGCCGTGACAGACCGGATGACGGCAGAATCAAATCAGATGCTTGCATCGATTCGCGACCGCATGGATCTTTGCGGCAAAGATAAGCTGAAAATGATTTTTAAAGAATCGATCCGTCGTCCCGTGCAGAACGATATCTTTACGGTAGCTCCGGATTTTCATAATAACCCGAAGCTTTTGTTTGGTCTTTTGCACGAAACCATAGAAGAAGCAGCGCCTGATTATATTCTGCCGATCATCCGGCAGGGGATTTCAGACGGTTCGATCCAAACGGATTATCCGGAACAATTGGCAGAGCTGATTTTGCTTGCCGCAAATGTCTGGATGAATCCGATGATTTTTGACAGCTCTGAAGAAGAATCATATCGAAAGTTTATGGTATTCGGACAGATGCTTCGCGGGTTTGGACTGGATATTGTGGATCAGGAAATCTTAGAACGCTTACGGGAGCTGACAGCGATCTACCAGAAGAATAAATGAGTATCTGCCTGTGAAAACGGGCAGATATATTTTAAAACTTATACATACCGTCATGCGGTATAAAATAAAAAAGAAGAGGTTTGGAGAATGAAAAAAACATTATTTTCAAAGGATTTTACGTTAGTGGTGATCGGGCAGATGATTTCATTGTTTGGGAATGCGGCGATCCGGTTTGCCTTACCGCTGTATCTGTTAAATCTGACGGGTTCGTCGGCGCTTTACGGAACGGTTACGGCGTGCGCTTTTCTTCCGGCCATTCTGCTTTCTCCCATCGGCGGGATATTAGCGGACCGGGTAAATAAAAGAACGATTATGGCAGCATTGGATTTCTTTACGGCGGCAGTTCTTTTTGTGTTTGCATTGTTCATGGGCGCTGTGAATCTTGTGTTTCTTCTGACCGTTACGATGATGATTTTGTACGGAATTGCAGGCGCCTATCAGCCGTCCGTGCAGGCAAGTATTCCGGCATTGGTTCATCCGGATTATTTTATGGCGGCCAATTCGATCATTAATACGATAAGTTCGTTTGCATCGCTTGTCGGACCGGTACTTGGCGGCATATTATACAGTGCGTATGGGTTAGAACCTGTATTATGGGTTTGTATGCTCTGTTTTGCTTTATCGGCAGTGATGGAGCTGTTTCTTCAGATTCCTTTTCAGAAACAGGACACAGACGGCGGCATCGTAAAGACGGCAAAAGCTGATTTTGCAAAGAGCATTCGATGGATCCGAAAGGAGAAGTCTATGATTGGAAAAGCGCTTCTCGTCGTCTGTGGGATCAATCTGTTTTTGTCGGCAATGATAATCGTTGCATTGCCCTATTTGGTTACGGAGATTTTGGACTTTGAGGCATCACAGGCAAACAGGTTATATGGGTTTGCCCAGGGAGCGTTGGCGGCGGGCGGACTTTCCGGCGGCATTTGTGCAGGCGTTTTTGCAAATAAACGAACCGTCCGTAACGCGGGAAATCTGCTCATTGCCTGTGCGGTATGTGTGTTTCCGATCGGAGCCGTATTGCGGCTGGACTTGCCCGTGATGATACCATACGGCGTTCTGACCGTATGCTGCTTTTGGATTATGGTATTTTCTACGATGTTCACCGTGCAGATGCTGTCTTTTGTTCAGGCAGAGACGCCGCAGCATTTGATCGGAAAGGTTATTTCCGTGATCCTTACCGTTTCCATGTGTGCCCAGCCGCTTGGCAATGCGTTCTATGGGGTTTTATTTGAAGTGTGTGAAGGCTTTGAGTATGCCGTTGTCTTGTTTTCGGGCATTGTTACACTTATGATCGCCATTGGAACGAGAAAGATTTTTCAAAGATTTTCGGCAGAATAAGCCGGAAGGATGAGAATGCGGCGGGAAGAAGGACACAGATGGGGGGACACGGACGGGATGTGCGTAAAAGAAGAAACTATTTGAAACAAATGGCGCTCCATGGTATAGTGAAAATGTGTAACAATTTGCATCGGGCAGAAGCTGCGGCAGGGATCTTTGTCTCTTGGGATATGCCTTATTTTTAAAGAAAAACGGAGGGGAACATGACAAAAAAGAAAGATCAGAACATTGCTGGGGATCTGCAGAAGATACCGGGGATTGGGGCAAATATGGAGACTCACCTTAAGAATATCGGAATTTACTGTATTGCGGATTTAAAAGGGAAAGATCCAAACGAGCTGTATCAAAAAGACTGTCTGTATAAGGGATTTCAGGACGACCGGTGTGTGCTGTATGTATTTCGGTGTGCGGTATATTATGCAGAACATGAAAGCCATGATCCCGAAAAGCTGAAGTGGTGGTATTGGAAGGATAAAGAGTATCCGGAGGAATAAAAAGACTTTCTTTTCGGCTTGGTCGTTTCCTCGTTTGTGTTCTTTTCTTTGTTCAAAATGGCAAACAGGCAATCATATTCGGCGTTTATATGAAACTTTTCGGAGGTATCAATCGTATGATTGTTAGGATGACTTATTACAAGGGAGCAGGAGTGACTCTGATTCACAGATGAGCCGTAGAACTAAAACGAATTGACACCGAAAGGAGAATATTGGGAAATGAGTATAAACGGAATAGGACAGAATTATTATCAGAACAATGTATCAACGAATAAGTACATCAGGAGCAGAGCCGGACAGTTCTGCCAGCAGAAATAGGCGGCAGAGGAATTCGCACCCGAAGGTACAAGGCAGAATGCCGATGTGCAGGATATATACGAGGCACTTAAAAGCAGAATACCAAATGGACATGTAAAAGAGCAGGACAGTTTGAATGATGTTGCAGAAACGAATACAGGCGAAGACGATAAGAAACTTACCACATGGTACAAAGGCAGGACATTGGACGAATGGGCGTTGACATCACCGAAATATACAGATTCAGAAACAGGCATTTCATGGTATGTTATAGATGGCAAACAACCATATATAACAGGGGAAGATGCCGAAAAATTTTGGAAGATGTGTAAGGAGACGGGAGAATTTCCGGTGAAAAAATTTGCGGAAATGACAGGAATGATACAGTACCTTGATGATAATACAGTTGCTTACGTGGGTGATAACGGCACCGTAATCAAATCAAAGGACGGGAAGGAACTGGAGATTGACACGTCATCCATGACGTATGACATGATCATGGATATGTTCAAAAATCTGCCGAAAAGCAGGAATTACTTTGACAGCTCATATTGACAGAAGAATATCCAGAAGGCTATGTGCGTGGTGCTTGACCCGCGGCGGACAAACAGTGTCGTATTTTATGCCAGATCGTATTAAAATTCTGTTGATACCGTATGTGACACCACTTATAATAATGGCGGGCCGGTTATAATTCCAAAACATGAGCCGGTAAAGAAAGTATGTATGGAAATGGTTAAAGAAGTAATAGAGAGTGAGGTGGATGCCGATGACGCTGAATGAATGTATGGAACTGCCGGTGTGCATAACCTGTGGGGAACTCTGGAATCGGCATTAAGCAATGCAGAGGACGCAAAAAAGGAGTGGCTATTGGCTGCACTGGAGGAAGGGCAGGAGATTTGGCGCCGGACGTCCTGAATGATTATTCCGGGCAATTTAAGTTGCGGATTCCTAAAAGCCTGCATCGTCAGCTTTCCGAACAATCCAAACGGGAAGGGATCAGCATGAACCAGTATTGCTTATATCTTTTATCAAGAAATGACGCAATACATTCGCAGGGGTAGGGAAATTACGATATAATAACAGATCGACGGATGAAAGCATCTATAAATATAAGAAAAGTACATAACAGGGATTTGTCTACATTCCGTCACAATGCAGATAAATTTTCTGTTTTTATTTTTACTGTTACCCTTGCGCCTTTTTCCGGCGTATTATCAAGCTGGATAAAACCACCATGTTTTTCTGAAAGCATTTTACATATGGATAAGCCGATACCAAAATGAGACTTTGAAGATTCCCCTTTGTAAAAATAGTTTGTTTATTCTTATTCAAATACTCACTATATCCTTTTATTACTGTGATCGGTGTCCGCAGATCGTGGGATATGCTCGCATTGATGTTTCTTCTTTCCTCCACTAAATTCCACATATAGCGGTTATTCCTAACCAATTCTTTGCGCATAAATTTAAATGCGCTGCATAGTTTACCTAATTCATTATGCCTTTGGTAATCTATTATAAAATCCAAATCATTGTTTAAAATATGGTCAATTCCCTGCTGCAATGCTCTCAAATGAATATAGCAAAAAGACCAGTACCACGATACGACTTTAAGGCTTTTGGGGAAGCGATTAAGGCAGCCCGGAAAGGGCGCAAGGAGAGCCGGAAAAATTCAAAGGGCAATGGCTCTTTAAGCTGTCGCCTTTGATTATCTACGGGTGTTAGCTTTTCGATTGTTTTGGCGGCTTTCAATCTGAGGGATATATATAACGTCTGCTCATGGCACTTACAATTTCAAAATAGCAAATATAAAAAACTACAATACACGCCCCAAATTCGCCGGTTAATTTGAGCAGAATATTATTCAAAGAAACTGGCAATATTAAGTTCATTTTTCCATTCAGAAACGGTATGCAGAATAAAATAATCAATAAAGCCATTAACATTGGAGAGGATAATTTAATTGCTATCTGTTGATTCACAAGTCTTGCTATCTGTTTATCACTTTTTCCCATACAGCGCATTATCTGATTGCTTTTTGAATTTTGCCTAATCTCTATAATCTGCTGCAATGATAGTATCGAAAAATAAATAACCAAAAACACGATACAGATACTTATTTGCGACGTTCCCATCCACTGGCGCATAGCCGTATCAAAAAGCTGAAATTCCGGCTGCAATATCAATATTCCAGTTACAAAAGAACACTCTGAAAACAAAAAGCATATGCAAAAAACAGTATTCACCATAGCAGATGTTTTGAACTTTGATGTTATATTTGCTGTAATATACAGCCTGTTTTTTTGATAGATCTTAACGGATTTCATTCGCCTGCACGCATATAAATAGCCAAACACCCATTTGTAAAAAGCAAAAACAGATATTAGCAAAGGGATTGCTGTAACAGATACGGGATAAACAATATAAACTTCCGGCAAGAAAACAATGCCACAAATGCAACCAATGAAGCACACAAAACACAAAAAGAAAATTATGCCCCATTTTTTATAGTTTCCTATATTTTTTACGCCTTGATTGCGGTTTCTTTCATACATCAGTTCCCTTATTTTCAGCTTGTTCAAGCGCTGTTTTAACCGAAAAGTACACACTGTTTCAATAAGGCAAAAAAACAGAAATGTATAGAACATACTTTTACCATAAAGGAATCCGCAATGTTTCATTTCATGCAGAGGCTCACGGAAATACCAAAATCCATATATGGAAAAGCCTATTGTTGTTCCTGCTATATAGCAGAAAAAACCAATTAACAAGACCTCGCATAGGAACAGCCGGGTTAATTTCTTTTTTCCCATACCCAATAATAAATAGCTTGCAAACTCTTTTGCCCGCTGTTTTAACATGAAAGTGTTTATATATCCAACTAAAACTATTTGAATGGCTGCTATCAGCAATGGCAGAGAAATCACTTGAAAGCCGGCTGATTCTCCTATAATGGTTATACAATTAGATACCTCTATAATCGCCAAAAGGACGGTCATGGTAACAACATATAAAAGATAATTTATAAAAGACCGCTTGGCATTACGGATTGACAACTTCAAGTACATCATGGCTTTCTCCCTCTATCCATTCTATTTTCTTCAAAATATCTGCGAAAAAGGTCTGTTTGTTTTCCTGTTCCCGGTTTAAAGCAGCTTTTATTTCGCCGTCTTTCATAAACAAAATCTTGTCACAATAGCTGGCTGCCATGACGTCATGTGTGACCATCAATATTGTTGCACTGTACTCTCTACAAAGCATAGCAAGGGTGTCTAAAAGCTGTCTGGCTGCGTGGGAATCTAATGCCCCGGTAGGCTCGTCTGCAAGTATAATATCTGGATTTACCACAATAGCACGGGCGCAGGCGCAGCGTTGCCGTTGTCCTCCCGATACCTCATACGGAAATTTATCTAATATTGCTGATATATGCAGCTTTTCAGACAAACTTTGAATCGTTGGGCGAATGCTTTCTTTGGAAACCTCTTTAATCGTCAAAGCAAGCGCAATATTTTCATAGATAGTCAAAGTTTCAAGTAAATTATATTCTTGGAAAACAAAGCCTAAATGTCTGCGGCGAAATTCTGCGGTAGCTTCCTCTGGTATATCCACTATATTCTGTCCGCTTATTCGTATCGTCCCATTTGTTGGTTTGTCTATTGTGGCTATTAAATTAAGCAATGTTGTTTTCCCAGAACCGGAAGCCCCCATGATTCCAACAAAGCTGCCGTGTGGTAACTGAAAACTTACATCATTTACAGCTAACACTGAATTATTTTCTGTTTCATAGAGTTTGGAAACATTTTCAACTTCCAAAACATTTTCGGGGGTTGTACCACTTTCTTTTGATTCCCATTTATCGTGTCCTAACCAATTTGTAATCACGTCCATAAGTACCTCATCTGCTTTTTCTTTCAATTTTTCTTCTGCAATGCACTCACCCGCAAATAGTTCATTCAAAGTAACGTCTAAAAGAGTGCATAAAGGCAGAAATAAAGACAAATCCGGCATAGACCGTCCTGTTTCCCATTTTGAAATAGCTTTATCAGTTATTTCCAGTTTTTCTGCCAATTGGCTTTGCGTCCAGCCTTTTGCTTTCCGGCGTTCGGAAATAAAAGCTCCAATCTTAATTTGATTCATCATTCAGCCCTCCTGCTTGCGGTAAATTATATAAATCCGGCATAAAAATGAACACCTACCAACGGTAGAGTTGGATAAAACGGGGCTTTTTATCTCTACTGATAGTATAGTTCTAAACGGAATTTAACGAAATATAAGGAAATATGTACATTCAGATTATATCATTCCGCTATCTCTAAATCTATCTTGTTTGTGATAATCAAAAAATGATATAGGTGTGAGAGGGATTCCATAGCCTGTTATGCACGGCTCCTTTGGCGCAAGTGCGCCGCTTGCCATGTCATGCGCCACAAGAGACGTATAATAATTGCCGATTGTGGACGGGGCATTGAAAAGCACCGCCCGCAAAGCCGCATATAGCAAGGCTCTTTCCCTCAAAAGTAGTAAATTGGCAGTAAATTCAGATCGAAATCCTGCTTGTATGCCCGTAAATCAAGGCTTTTTTGAGATGATCAACCATTTTAATATAAAATTTATTGTATGTTTATAAAAAGAGCTGAAAATTTTTTTGGGTGAGGGGAGGCATTTTCAGCTCTTTTTTCGTGGAATGTTTTTCCATTGGGAAGGGAAATTGTTTATGAAAAGACTTAACGGCAGCAATGCCACAGGGGTGAGGAGTCAGAAAAATATATTTTACAAATCCCAAAGAGAGGACTATAATTACCACGGACCAGCCGAATGGCAAAAAGGTATACCCGGAGGGTATTACCACGGACCAGCCGAATGGCAAAGAAGAAAGCAGTATGAGGACAAAATCAAAATGAAGAAATTTTTTGGAGGTGTTGTGTATGAATCAGGATCTGACCGTAGGAAAGCCGGAGCTTGTCTTGTGGAAATTCTGCATACCGCTGTTTGGAAGTATTCTGTTCCAGCAGCTTTATAATATTGCAGACAGCTTTGTAGCGGGGAAGTTTATTGGGGAAGAGGCGCTGGCGGCAGTCGGGAACAGTTATGGGATCACCATGATTTTCCTTGCGTTTGCCTTTGGATGTAATATCGGCTGCTCGGTAATCGTCTCGCAGCTTTTCGGGGCAAAAAATTTTAAGGATATGAAAACCGCTGTGTATACTGCAATGATCGCAAGCGGTATATTATGCGCCGTGCTGATGTTTGCCGGGATAATAAGCTGCAGCAGTTTACTGCATCAAATTCGGACGCCGGATGAGATTTTTGGGGATTCTAAATTGTATTTGGATATCTATGTTTGGGGGCTGCCGTTTTTATTCTTTTATAATATTGCGACCGGGATTTTTTCGGCACTCGGAGATTCCAAAACGCCGTTTCTGTTTCTGGCAGCGTCGTCTACGGCAAACATTTTGGTGGATATTTTGTTTGTGTCCTGTTTGGATATGGGGGTCAGCGGCGTGGCGTGGGCGACGTTTCTGTGCCAGGGCGTCAGCTGCGTGTTGTCCGTATGGGTCGTGTGCAGGAGGCTTTCTAAGATACATACAGAAGGGAAGGCCGCGGTTTTTTCCTTTGCTCTGTTTGGGAAAATTGCGGTGATTGCGATTCCGAGTATTTTGCAGCAGAGTTTTATATCGGTCGGGAATATCATCATCCAGGGGGTGATCAACGGGTTCGGTTCGGGTGTAATCGCGGGTTATTCTGCGGCTGTCAAGCTGAACAACCTGGTCGTCACATCTTTTACGACGCTTGGAAACGGCATGTCCAACTATACGGCGCAGAATGTCGGCGCGGGACTGCCGGCGCGGATTCAGGAAGGATTTCGGGCGGGTATAAAAATGGTTTGGATTTTATGTCTGCCGATTGCGGCGCTGTATTATTTTGCAAGCGATGGTTTGATCCGCCTGTTTTTGGACAGTACGGCTTCTGATGCGGCGATTTCTTCCGGCGTATTGTTTTTAAAAATCGTCACGCCTTTTTATTTTGTTATTTCTGTCAAATTGATTGCAGACGGCATTTTAAGGGGCGCCGGGCTGATGAAGCAGTTTATGGCGGCGACGTTTACAGATCTTGTGCTGCGCGTCGTTTTGGCGGTTGTTCTTGCCGGGGAATTTGGCTATGCGGGAATCTGGAGTTCCTGGCCGATCGGATGGGGGATTGCAACCGTATTGTCCGTCTGGTTTTACCGGTGCGGTCCGTGGAGAGGGTCGGATGCAGCCGGCACGTAGGGAGAAACGTTTTTTATTTTTCGTTTGTATAATATAGAAACCAGCGGCATATACCAATGGTAAAAGAGTATGAAGAGACCAGGAAAATGTACGGGCGATTCGCGGATCGACGCCCAGCCGATAAGATGTGCGGGTCAAACGTGAGTACGAAAAATCCGGAGAAAACATGAGGTGAGAAAGGTTATGTGTACAGCGGCGGTTTATCAGACAAAGGACGTTTATTTTGGAAGGACATTGGATAACGGAGTTTCTTACGGAGAAGAAATCGTGGTTACGCCACGGAATTATTGTTTTCATTTTACCTGTATGGGAACCGTAAAACATCATTATGCCATGATCGGTACGGCGCATCTGGAAGACGGGTATCCGCTTTATTATGATGCCGTAAACGAAAAGGGGCTTGGCATGGCGGGGTTGAATTTTGTCGGAAACGCGCACTATCAAAAGGAGGAAGAGGGAAAGGAGAATGTAGCGGTATTTGAGCTGATTCCATGGATCCTTGGACAATGCGGTTCTGTGGAGGAAGCGAAGAAGCTGTTTATGCGGATGAATCTTACGGATACCCGTTTTCGCGGCAATCTTCCGGCGGCGCAGCTGCATTGGATGATTTCGGACCGGAACCAGTCTGTTACGATCGAGTCCGTACAAGAGGGAATCCGGATACACGAAAATCCGGTCGGCGTGCTGACCAATAATCCGCCTTTTGAAGAGCAGATGTTCCAATTGAATAATTATATGCATTTGTCACCCAAAGAACCGACCAATCATTTTTCGGATAAGCTGAAACTGCAGGCATACTGCCTTGGCATGGGCGCTTTGGGAATGCCGGGAGATTTATCGTCACAGTCCCGTTTTATCCGGGCTGCTTTTGTGAAAATGAATTCCGTTTCCGGAGATTCGGAAGAAGAGAGTGTCAGCCAGTTTTTTCATATTCTCGGTTCCGTGGATCAGCAGCGCGGCTGCTGTGAAACGAAAGACGGAACGTTTGAAACGACCATTTATACTTCCTGCTGCAATATGAGCAGGGGAGTGTATTATTACACTACGTATGAAAATCATCAGATTACGGCGGTCGATCTGTACAGGGAAAATTTAAACGGCAGGTGTTTGGCATGCTTTCCTCTGATTCGGGAAGAAATGATTCGAAGACAGAATTAATGCGGATGGGAGAGTTTTTTTGTGATGCGTCAGGGTGGCTGGATGTTTTCTTTTCCGGAAATTGCCATCAGAACTTTTGGCGCGCAGTTTCTGCTCATATGTAGAATTTTGTCGTTTGTCAGAATGATATCGTTGTTTTGGATCGTTCGTATTTTTTCTAATGATACGATGCAGCTTTGACTGCATTTAATAAAATGGTAACGGGACAGCTGCTTTAGCTCATGGCTTAAGCTGCCGTATTTTTTATATGTGCCGTGGTTTGTGTGGATATGAATGGTGTGTCCTTTGATTTCGAGATAGTAGATGTCGCTGGATTTGATTCGAATGGTTGTGTTTTTGGTTTTATAAATATAATCTTGCTGGAGACAAACATACTGCTGTAACGCTTCTTTTAGTCCGGATTCGCCGTATTGAGATAGAAATTGGTTGAGATGGGTCTGCAAGGTTTTGTCTAAGCAGTGTTCTTGTTGTCTGTTCATGGGTTTCATTCCTGTGTTTTCGTGTTTTTTATTCTTTTTTCATCTGTGTTTTTCAAAAATTTCCAAAAAAATTTCCTTTGTGTTGTTTATTATACCGGATACGTTGTTGAAAACTTGTCGAAATGTGTTGGGAGGGGGTATAATTTTGGATGGGGATAGTGGGATGAAAATAGAGGATATGAATACAAAAGGATTTAAATTAGATGGATAATCTAATGTTATCCGTTAAAGAAGCGGAATAGAAGTAG
>BLMD01000279.1 GCA_011959925.1 Lachnospiraceae bacterium | reverse complement strand
TTCAGTTGTCAATCTTCGGTTGGAATCTCATTCATTGAGATTCCGAGAAGTTATGTTGCTGATTGAAATGTTACGGTTACTACAAATAAATCTGCATTCATTTCCAGTCCGAACGTACCGCCGCAGGCTTCCGTAAAACTCTTGGCAATGGATAACCCAAGGCCGCTCCCTCCGTCCGTCCGGCTTTCGTCTCCCCGCAAAAAACGTTCGGTAAAATCCGTCTGTTGATCGAGTTCCGCATTGGATATATTTTTTATGCTTGCCAATGCACGGTTTCCTTCTGTTTGTAAAGAAACGTAGATTCTGGAACCTTCCAGAGAATACTTGAGGGCATTTCCGATTAAATTCTGGAATACCCGGTACATACGCCCGCCGTCCGACCGTACGATCACAGGAACCGATGGTATCTCAGTCTTAATCGTGACCGGAGCCGCCTCTATCGTCTCCTGCATATCTGCCAGCGTCTGGTGTAAAAGTTTCCCTAAATCCAATTCCTTTTGTTCCACTCTTAACTGCCCGGAAGCCGCTTTGCTGATGTCAAACACATCCTGTACCATGTGGTTGAGGCGTTCGGACTTTACGTCTAAGATCCGGATATAATCCCGAATATGATCCGGCAGGCCTTCTTCCTGTTTCAGCAGCTGAATATAGCTGATAATCGAAGTCAGCGGCGTCTTAATATCGTGCGAGACATTTGCAACCAGCTCCACTTTCATGCGCTCGCTTCCCGTGCGCTCTTCCACTGCAGTCTCCAGTCCCTTGCGGATATCCTCAAGATCTGACGCCATATGGCGGATATCTGCATCTTCCGCAGCATACGATATCTCTCTTTCATAATTTCCGTCGCGGATTTCGGTAATCTGCCCCGCCAGCTCCTTTAAGTCTTCTGCAAACTGCCGGTTTTTTTTCTGATACCGATATTCGGTAAACAAAAGCACGATCGTTACGGCAAATGAGATGCCAAACAGGATTTTATCCCATATCCCGCTGCCGTCCGGCTGCAAAGCACGGTTCCCGTAATGGAAAATCAAACGCCTCAGCAGCAGAATCCCCAAAAAGAACGTCTGTCCGACCGTAATAAAAATGATTCCGTAAGTACGCTTGACGATTTTCCTCGAAAGCGGCAGAGAAAGGCTTCTTTGCTCCAAAACGGCTGCTAATTTTCCGAATCCTCCCTTTTTATAACCGCCCCTGTTGTGAAATACATCGCTGACAAACAGGTGGAACAGCCAGAATATAACCAACATAGACAGCTCATGCGCCGCAAGCGCATCCAAAGAATACGACGCTGCCATAGAAGCATATGACGTAAACTCAATTCCTTCGTATCCAAGCTCTGTCCATATGTCATACATGCCGTAGGAATCCAGAATAGAAGTGCACAAAATAATCGGTAAAAGTAAAAACAGAAGCGCTTTCCACTCAAACCAGATCTTACCCGTCCACGCTGCGAACGTCTTTCCCGCCTGCCTCACCTCTCTTCTAAGAAACAGATAACCAAGCAGCAGCAAAACACCAATCCCTAAACAGATCTGTGAATTCCGGATTCGATCCTTTTTTTCGCTGTATCTTTGATACAGATCATACAGTGTCCGATCCGTCCAGCCGCCGTCTTCATCTTTCATTTCCGCATACAATACCGGCTCTTCTGCCGCCAGAATCAGAATTTTCGCCTTTTTCCATTTTTCTTTTCCGGTATAATTTTTAAACCCCGGCAGGCGCCATCCTTCCTCTTCCCGATAAATTCCGTCTCCGTAGAGATCAACTTCTTCTCCGTCCTTTCGCACCGTCGCTTTCTTTCCGTCAAAATACAGCAGAAAATTATATCCTTCCGGCAGATTTTTGGTTTTGGAATCATAGTTCCACGAAATACCATCCAGATTCGAGAACTTATGCACTCCGTCATATGAGATTCGATACAGCAGATTTTTATCCTCCTGTATATGCTCGTGAAAACGATCTGCCGATTTCTTTCGATCAGAAATCGACGGCTTTTGCTGCGTATTTTCCTGCCCTTCTACCGCTTCCTGCCATCCAGCCGAATCCATGCCTCCTTCGTATACCGCGCCCTGCTCTATCACGGCCTCACCGGCAGCGTATGTGTCAAAACTATAACTGTCTCCGTAGTTACTGTAGTAATCATCTCCGCCGACATAATCGCCGCACGCCATATTCAAAAAACTATGGAACCGCGAAGAAATAAAATTTCGAAACTCCGCTGTCGATTGATAATCCCGGCTGCTCATCTCTGCAACGGGCCCGTCCATGCCCGAATACACCTCCTGCTGCAGAAATCCTGTCAGTCCCAGAAGCAAAAAGCTGACGGCAAGCACATAGACAACGACAGCGCTAGCGTTCCTTTTTTTCCATTTTATAACCAATTCCCCACACCACCTTTAAATATTCTGGCTCTTTCGGATTTAATTCAATCTTTTCCCGAATGCGCCGAATGTGAACCATCACCGTATTTTCAGAGGCAAAATTCTGCTCTTCCCAAACCCGTTCATAGATCTCTTCTGCCGGAAAAATGCGGCCGGGATACTTCATGAAAAGTTCCATGATTTTGGTTTCCGTTGCCGTTAAGCGGACGGCTTCTCCGTCCGCATAGAGTATTTTTTCGCCGGTATGATAGCTAAGCCTTCCGTTTGTCAGCTGATCCTGATTTACCGTATGAATATCGCCCAGGCTGGTATAACGCCTTAGATGACTTTTGACTCGGGCGGAAAGCTCTGCGGGATGATACGGTTTTGCCACATAATCGTCGGCTCCCATGGAAAGCCCCAGAACCTTATCTGTATCTTCACTTTTCGCACTCAAAACGATAATCGGAAGATTTCTGGTTTCCCGAATACGCATCACCGCAGATAATCCGTCCATGTTCGGCATCATCACATCCATGATCACGAGCTGTACGCTGTGCTGCGTGAGCGCATCCAGCGCCTGCATCCCGTCGTATGCTTTCACCACCCGGTAACCCTCTTTCTCCAGCAATATGGCAATTGCCTTTACGATCTCCCTGTCATCATCCGCTACTAAAATGCATTCGTTCATGATTTCCTCCTTCAAGCTTATATGTAGTATAGTTTATGTTCCTTACAAAAAAACGGGGGGAATTCTTACAAGTTTCTTACAATGATAATCCCTCAACAGACATACGGGGGTAAACCCATGTCCATTGAGGGTATTCTAACATGATCCTGCCAGCTATGTGAACCCGGTACCATTCTTATTCATAATATGCGGCAAAATATATGTCTGCGCTCCTCCACTCCGGATTGTCCTGATATCGATACAAGATACGGCACCCGGAAACTTTGGAATCGATCAGCTCTCCCTTGGCATACTCCCTCTCCCTTACGTCAAAAGATTCTATCTGTTCTGCAAATGCTCCCCACTTATCCCAAATCTCTTCTTCTCCTGTTGCAAGATTTTGCTTCCAGATACCGGAATACTCTTTTTCTTCTGCCGCCAGATAATACACGCAATGATCTTTTACGCCGCACAGATATCCGGGAATATCTTCAACAAACTGTGCCCCGCCCGAAAAATCCGCCGCAATGCGGCACAGCGGTTTGGAAAACGTATCTCCGCTGCTCCACCCGGTATAATAGATCCATCCGTCGTCTTCACACATTCCCTCTATGACATGGTACGGTATATCATTCGCCGTTTTCCTGTCGCTTCCGTCCAAAGCTATGCTTACCATCGTCGGATCTTTTACTCCCATAATATCCGGCGCTGCCGCGGCTTTATAAACGATGCGCTCATTTGTAAACAACACGGGGGATGTCTGCCACATTCCCTGATACATCAGATACTCCAGCACCTGGCGCTCGCCGTCCCGATAGCGCGTCAAAAGCAGCGGTTCTAAAACCTCCGCAAACTCCCAGATCGGACTCTCCCGGTTTTGATCTTCTTCTATATAATAGTTCCATCCGTCTTTGTCTTCATGTAAATATTTTTTCCCTATAATTTTTCTTAAATGATTCCAATGAAAACTTTTTACCGCCGTCTCTCCCTGCCGTTCAAAAAGCTCCTGAAACAAAGGATATATTTCGGGAATATCGACGTCGTTATCGGAGATCACTAAAGAAAGCCCCTCCATATCGTCCAGGTGAAAGATCTCTCTGTCTTCGACTTCTTCCGTATCCAAAGAATCCCGTGACAGATATGCCGCCTTCCCCGGCCGGATCAGGGCGTAACCATTCTCCCTCTTATCCACCAGTCCCTGATAGCCATGTTCTCCAAACGATAACATCTCCGAATATTCCAGTTTTTTCTCGTCAATCCGATACAAAAACCGCTCCTTTGTATCCGATTCGTTATAGAGAAGAATCTGCGACCCGTCCTTTGACACCTCCACATGCGCCGCACGATCCCCCTGTATCGATCCAAACCCTGCCGCCGGCAGATCCAACAACTGCTCTATGCGCTGCTTTTGAATATCGTAGACCAAAAGTCCCCAGTAATCATATAAAATTGCCCGTTCTTCGGAAGCGTACAAAAGCTTCGGAGAAACAGCTCCATAAGGCGATACCGCAGCTTTTTCCATCGTAAGTCCAAGCAGCTTTGTCTCTGTCTCTTTCAGAAGATCCGTTTTTTCTTTCATCCGATCCGTGGATTTTTCTGCCCCCGTTTCATTCTCAAGCGCCGTCTCGCTCTTACTTTCGAAGCTTTCCCCGGACGATGTAAACGACACAAACAGGCTGACCGATAAAAGAACTGCCGCTCCAAAAAGTGCCGCCAGAATCCCCCTTTTCTTTTTCCTGTCGGAAAATATATTATCAAAACGTTCTTTTAACGTTTTCGAATCCCCGGAAAATTCACTGGTACATAAAACCGAATGACTATGTCTTTTTGCTGCGTACGCCAGCAATGCGTTTCCGTATTTCTTTTTTTCTTCTCTGGTCAGGTTCCGCACTACGCGGCTGTCACATAAAAATTCCATATCTTTCGCTGCCTGGCGTTCCATGAAAAACACAAACGGATTAAACCAGTGCATCGTTTTTGCTATCGCCAGTAAAAATTTCACCCAAAGGTCTTTGCGTCTGTAATGCGTCAGTTCATGCTCTAAAATAAAATCGACCTGCTCTTTGTCACACCCCGTGCAGGGAAGCAGAATTTCCGGCTTTATAATTCCCCGCAGAACAGGAGAAGATACGGCAGACGACGTATAAACCAAAATCACCCGTCTTCCATTGCCAAACGGCGTCCGAACGAATCGTTTTTCATATTTTTCTGTCAGAAAAATTTTTGTTTTGTTTACCTTAATACAAAATGCAAAGTAACATAGGATATGCCAGAGAACAAGCGCTGCGCAGACAACCGCCCATAACAGAACCGCTCCTGCAGACAAAAAGGACCACCGCTGCTCTGCCGATCTGCCGGTGCTTTCTTTCGGAGCAAAATTCAAATCCCGGTCACTTTTCTCCGTAAATCCCGAACTGTCTTTTCCCGGTTTTACCGGCTCTGGTTCTATGAAGGTATCCGATATGGGGGAGTGTTCCTCTTCTCCTAAAACAGGTTCTTCTTTTACCGTATCTTCTAAACGCTCCAAAGGAATACGTAAATTTTCTCCCACGCCTTCGGAAACATCCGTCTCCCGATGCGATTCCAGTCCTGAAAAAATCGGAACAAAAATCGCTCTGCCGGGAATGGAAAGATCAAACGGCAGAATCAGGCGCAGGGCAAGCCCAATCCACAGAGCATACCGCCAAAATACCGTATGCCTTTTTCCAAACAGCGGAGAAATTAGGAAAATCAGTAAAATACCTATACCGCACAATACAGATACCCGAAGCAAATCTCCAAAAAACGCCGATATCCAACCAAACTGAAACATTCCCATACATCCCCCTCCTGTCAGAGACGATCCAGATAGTCTTTCAATTCCGCAATCTGCTCTTTTGATAGACCGTCTCCGTCATATAACGCCGCTACAAATTTTTTCACGGAACTTCCATACAATTTCTTCAATATGGAACCGCTCTCCTGCTTCAGGTAATCGCTCTCCTGTACTAACGGAAGATAACGGTTATTCCTTCCTTCCTTTTCCACCAGCACAAATCCTTTTTCTTCCAGGCGGGAAAGAAACGAAAGGATCGTGGTTTTAGAAAGCGTCCGCTTTTTGGGCAGCCTCTCTTCAATTTCCATTCTCGTCAAAGGTACACCCGCCCGCCAGAGGATCATCATAAGCTCCAGTTCCGAATTCGGCAATGTTTTTAATTCCATTCTGCACTCCTTTTCTCTATGCGTCGTTTTCCATCATGACCGTTCCACAGATCTTTCGTCCGTGTTTCAAACAACGCTTCGCACATCTCGTTCATAGAAACTTCATGTTCGGCATTTGCCGTACATCTAATTGTATTCTACATTTGCCGAACATAAATGTCAAGCTGTTTTTCACGTTTGTATAAAATAACTCACCAAAACAGAAACCGGTTTTACAATTCTTACACAGTTACGCGCTACATGAAACAAAACAAAAAGACAGAGAGCATACTTTTGCGGATATGCCCTCTGCCTGTTTTTCATTTGCCGTTATCTTATTTTCCTTCCGCATGCTCCGTACGATGCATGGAGAAATTGCTCTGATCGAAGTGACTTAAGTTCTCTATAATATCACGTCCGTCCGCTTTTCCGATCAGCGCATCCCTGTCTTTCCGGGAAACCATCTGATCTTTAAATGCACTCGGACCGCCGACACAGCCGCCGACACAAGCCATACCTTCGATGAAATCCTCCGGCAGCTTACCCGCTTTCAAAAGCAGCAGCGCCTTCTTACATTCAGCCGCTCCGTTCGCCTTGCATACTTTCGGATCGCAGTCGTAATCCTTCTCTTTCATGTACTGCAATACCGCAGACGTAACGCCGCCGGAATTGCCGAAGCGTTTTCCGTATGTGGAAGATTCCTGATAATCGTTCTCGGACGGCTGCAGTTCTACGCCTTTCGCTTTCATAATCGCACGGATCTCACTGTATGTCAGAACGTAATCGGCATTACCTTCAATATTGTGCTCTGTAGCTTCAGACTTCTTTGCGATACAAGGTCCGATAAATACAACGATTGCGCCCGGATGCTTTGCTTTGATCAAACGGGATAACCCGCACATCGGGGAAACCGCCGTTGAAATATATTCCTCTAATTCCGGATAATGTTTGCGGATCATATTGACAAATCCCGGACAGCAGGAAGTCGTCTTCTTCTTTCCTTCCTGGAATGCCTCATACCACTCATCGCCTTCTGCCTGCGTCGTTAAATCGCCGCCAAGGCCTGCTTCGATAAAATTGGTGAATCCTACCAGACGCATAGCATTGCGCCAGCTGCGCATCGTAATATCCGTACCAAACTGGCCTTCCGTCGAAGGAGCTAAAATAGCGTATACCAGCTTATCCGATTTTAATGCTTCGATTACATCCACAATATGCGTTTTGGAACCGATCGCCCCAAACGGACATTTATGTATACACAGACCGCAGCGGATACATTTCTTCTCATCAATAACGGAAATGCCTCTCTCATCCTGTGTGATCGCATTGACCGGGCAATTAAACTTACAAGGACGCTTTAAATCTGCGATTGCATGGTACGGACAGGCTTTCGCACATTTTCCGCACTCTTTACATTTTGACGCGTCGATGTGGGAACGGTGTCTGCCAATCGAAATCGCATTAAAATTGCAGGCATTGATACATGCTTTACCGATACAGTTCTGGCAGTTATCCGTTACAACATAACGGGAAATCGGGCAGTCCTCACAGGCAGAGCTGATCACCTGAATGATATTTCCGTCGTCTACCGATCCGGGCGCTTTGCCCTCCGCAAGCCGAATCCTCTGGCGGATAATCTCCCTTTCTTTATAAATACAGCAGCGGAACTGCGGGTTCGGTCCCGGAATCAGTTTATCTGGAATATGGTCGCGCTCTTCTTCCAATACTCCGTCAAATGCCAGCTTGGCTACTTCATACAAAACCTCATGTTTAATTTTGATTACATTTTCGTCAGCGTACATCCGATTCTCTCCTTTTTCTTTTTATTTTATAATATTGTGAAACTTTTATCAACAGGAATTCACAGGATTCCGCAAAAATTGATACCGATAAATGTCAAAACCGTTTTGTGCAGACTGATAACAAAACCCGCAATGTTCTGCCGCTTTCACCGAAGCGATATTTTTCTCTGAAATGGAAAGCTTCGCGCCGTAGCAAAACGGAAACTGATACAGCCAGTCCAAAAATCCGTTCAATGCTTCCGTCATGTATCCCCTGTTTCGGTATTCCTCTGCAACCGCATATCCAAGCTCTACGTATCCCGACGAATCCGGAAGAAACTTGCTTCCGATCAGCCCGATTCCCCGTCCGCTTGTTTTCTCTTTCATCAGCCAATAATTTAACCAGGGATGCGCCTCAACCGGCGTCAACCGCATTTGTTTTATTTTATGCGCCACGGCGTCCGTTATGACCGGCGTCAGTACCGATAGTTCCAAAAACTCCTGGCTGCCGTATAAAATACGTTCCATTTCTTCCAGAGACAACGGCCTGAGAAGCAGCCGGCTTGTTTTCATTTTAAGATTCTTCATATCCTATCCCTTTCCGGCATCATTTCCTGCGCTCTGTATGTCAGACAGATCGAAGCGGACAAATTTTTACCTCTTGTACAAGTGCGCATATTATTTTTATTCTATAGAATAAAAAAGCCGCCATGTTTCAGGCGGCCTTCAAAGGGGAGAGTTTATGAAAAAGTTTTGTATCACATCTGTGATGCTATTACTATAGCAAATAAGTTTGAACAAAGTTTGTCCTTGCGCTTAAAGAACCATTAAATTTGTAAAAATTTTATTAACCATAACAACCGCCAGATCTTTTTTACCTGGAACTCTCCGCCCGTTCCCGTTTTGTGGATTACCTCGCTACCGCTTTTTTCTTGCTCTTTTTATTTCTCTTAATATCGTATTTGTTTTCATAAATTTCAAGCTGCCTGGAGTAATTGGCATTCTTCAGTCCCTTCACGCTCCTTAAATATTCATGCGTGTCAAACTCTTCCGCTTCCAGCTCAATCATCGCCACCGCCACATTGGAACAGTGTGCGGCAATACGCTCTAAATTATTTAACAGGTCGTTAAACACAAAGCTCTGTTTTAATTTACAATCTCCGTCTTTCAGCCGTGCAATATGGCGCAGCTTTAATTCGTCGCACATTACGCTGATCAATTCCCGAAGCGGCTCCACCTTTACCGAAGTTTCCAGATCATTTTCACAAAATGCGTTTACCGTCAAATCCAAGATTTCCTGTACGGCCTTTTCTAAAACATTCAGTTCATACTGCGCCTCTTCCGAAAAAGAAAGCTTTTTTTCATACAATTCTTCTGCGGCTTCCGATATATTCACGGCATGGTCTCCCAACCGTTCAAAATCACCGATCGTATGCAGGAATTTAGACATTTCCTTGTTTTGTGCAGCATTCATTTCCTTTCCGGTCAGCTGCATCAGATAAGTACCCAGCCGGTCTTCATATGTATCAATCAGTATTTCTTTTTCCTGTATTTTCTGGTATTTTTCTTTGGTATAACTGTCCATCAGTGCAAAGGCACGCAGTATATTTTTCCTTGCTTTCCTTGCCATGCCGTTCATCGCCCTGTGACTCTGGCTGATTGCAATTGCCGGATATGCCAGAAAACGCTCTTCTAAAAGTTCAAAGTCCGCCCGTTCTTCTTTATCTTTGTCCTCTTCCTCAATCTCATCTCTGACCGCCCAGAATACAAATTTTTCAATCCATTTGATCAGAGGAAGCAGCAGAGATATATTGATACTGCGGAATACGGTGTTCAGCATTGCAATCTGCACCGGTCCCATCACGGTATCCATAAAGGGAAAGTCTACAAATGCATTCACGCTGTAAAACAGAATCGACCAGACCACCATACCGAACGAATCGATTAAAAGATAGACAAGCGCCGTCCGTTTTCCGTTTTTGTTTGTACCGATTGACGAAAGAATCACCGGACAGGAAGCCCCTACCCCGATTCCCATCGTAATCGGCAGAGCCGTCGCAAAATGAATCGCCCCGGTAGCGGAAAGCGCCTGTAAAATTCCGACGGACGCCGACGCGCTCTGCAATACCGCCGTCAATAAAATTCCGGCAACAATCCCGGCAGCCGGATTGGAAAACATCGTCAGCGCACGGATAAACCGCTCGCTTTCTTTTAACGGAGAAACCGCTCCGCTCATCGTCTGCATCCCCAGCATTAAAATGGAAAAGCCCAGCATAATTTCCCCAAGGCTATTATAGGATTCCTTTTTGACAAACGTCTTGAAAATAATTCCGACAATTGCTACCACAGAAGAAATCGTCGCCGTAGACAACAGCTGCGCGATTCCCGCAGATCCTTCCACATAAGAAAGGCATAACACCCACCCCGTAATGCTTGTTCCGATATTGGCTCCCATGATAATCCCGATCGCCTGGGAAACCTGCATCATTCCGGAGTTGACAAATCCCACCACCATAACGGTCGTTGCGGAAGACGACTGGATGATTGCCGTCACGACCATCCCAAGCAGCACGCCTTTTAACGGAGTATTTGTCAGCCGATAAAGCGTCAGCTCCAGTTTATTCCCCGCCACGCGCTTTAAACCGTCTCCCATCAAAGACATTCCGAATAAAAACAATGCCACGCCGCTTAAAAGTGATAAAACCATTGTAATTCCCATAATATAATCCTCATCTGCCGTACCGGTTACAAATTTTACATAAATTACAAATAAATTTTACATAATTTACATACAAACGACATTATACATCAGATGCATGGCGAAATACAAGAGATTTGTTTCATTCGCGTTCCAAATAAAACTTGCAGCGGTTTCCTACGACTGCTTTACCCCGGCGCCGTCCGTATCGATCCGCGCCGTTGCAACCGCATCCCGAAACGCAGCGTCATGTTCCACAAAGACCATGGTTGGCGAAAATTCCAAAAGCAGCGCCTCGACCTGCATCCGGGAATACAGATCGATATAATTCAGCGGCTCATCCCACAAATACAAATGCGCCGGTTCGCAGAGGCTCGCTGCGATCAGAACCTTTTTCTTCTGTCCTCCCGAAAATTCCGACATATCTTTTTCCAACTGCCTGCGTCCAAAGTCCAGCTTCCGCAGCACTGCCCAAAACAGCGTCTTAGAAATGCCGCGTTCTTCTGCAAAATCCGACAAACTTCCCCGCAAATAGGACGCATCCTGCGGCACGTAAGAAATCACGATGCCGGAGCCTGCCGAAACCGTTCCCGTATGCTCCGGCGGCATTGGAAGGAACAGCTTTAACAGGCTGCTTTTTCCGCTCCCGTTTTTTCCTTCCAGCGCAATGCGCTCTCCCGAACGAACCGTAAAAGAAATTTCCGGATGAACCGCCTTTCCCCCGTAACAGACGGATACGTCAGAAAAGGAAGCCAGCGTATCCGAATGATACGGCAGAGGTACCATTTTTAACGGTTCCGCCGTCTCCAGATTTTTTAGCAATTTTGATTTTTCTTCCATGGATTTTTGCTGGCGCGCTTCTATCGATTTTGCACGCTTCATCATTTTCGCCGCTTTATGACCGATAAACCCCTTGTCGTATGCCCCAGCTTTTGTGGCCTCTACCTGATCGGACCATTGGGAAGTACGCCGTGCCGACTGCTTCAGCCTGCCGATATCTTTTTTCAAACGCATATTCTGTGCAAGTTCGGACTCCTGCTGCCGGCTGAAGTTTTCCATCCAGGAAGAGAAGTTTCCGCTCTCCAGCTGAATATCGGCGCGGTTAAGCGACAAAATATGATCGACGCAGCCGTCTAAAAACCTGCGGTCATGCGAAACCAGAATAAATCCTTTTTTCCTGCGCAAATATGCCGCCGTAATTTCACGCGCCCTGGTATCCAGATGATTGGTCGGCTCATCGATCAGCAAAAAACGCCCTTCGTTCAAAAACAACGCCGCAAGCAGCACTTTCGTCTGCTCTCCTCCGGAAAGCGTTTCAAATGCCCGCCAAAGTACGTCGTCACTTACTTCCAGATACGACAGCTCCCGCAATAACTCCCATTCCTCGGCATTCGGGCAGACTTCTCTTAAAATTTCTTCGGTCCTTCTGCCCGGATCCGCAACCGAATACGGAAAATAATCAAACGGTACGGACGATACAATGGTTCCGCTATATTCATATTTTTTCATTAATAGATTTAAAAACGTTGTCTTTCCTCTGCCGTTTCTTCCGACAAACCCAAGCTTCCAGTCCGTATCAATCGTAAAACTGACATCCTCAAAAATCGTATCGAAACTTCCCGGATACGAAAACGTCAGATGTTCTGCTTTTATCATAGACATAATAGACCACCCTTTCTGATCCCGTGATTCTGTGCCAAATGCAGGGCTGCGCCGTCCAAAAAAATAAGACCGCAGAAAAGCAATTTTTCCGCAGTCTGCCACAGCATGATCCTTCCCGCGTTCACACAGGTCGTCAACATACCGGTCGTCTATTCCGGGCAAAACGATGCATAACTTTTCTGCAATGGGCGCAGCTATACCGCAAAACTACTGTATTGCTGCCTGTTTGATACCTATTTGCAAAAAAAGCGATACATCTTTTCACCTCTTTCTTGTTCAGATTCTTATACCATCGCTATCATACCACATTTTTGAGAAAAGTCAAGTCTCTTATCCCAATGCGATATCCAAAATCATCATAATGATAAATCCGACCACAAACCCAAGCGTTCCGGATTTATCCTCATCATCTAAATGTGCTTCCGGAATCAGCTCCTGCACAACCACATAAATCATAGCTCCTGCCGCCATTGCCAAAAGCAGGGGCATCAGCCGCAGCGTATGTGCGGCAAGAAGCGCGGCAAGCACACCGAACACCGGTTCCACGATTGCCGACATGCTGCCTGCCAAAAACGCCCTTCCTTTGGACGAACCGTCTCTTGCCAGAGGCAGAGCCACCGCCGTCCCCTCCGGATAATTCTGGATTCCGATTCCGATCGTCAGTGCGACCGCACCCGAAAAAAGCTCTTCATTTCCCGGATTTGCAGCCGCAAGTGCAAACGCCAGCCCGACTGCCATGCCCTCCGGAATATTGTGGGCGGTAATCGCTATGACAAGCATCTGCGTGCTTTTACTTTTTTTTCCGTCCGATTTCTTCTGGATCCATCGATCTGCTGCCAAAAGAAGTCCGACACCCGCTAAGAATCCGGCAGACATAACCAAATAGCTGGTCTGTCCCAACTCCTTCGCCCGCTCCATCCCCGGAATCAAAAGCGACCAGATGGACGCCGCCACCATCACGCCTCCGGCAAACCCAAGCGTCAGAGCCTCCATGGTATGACCGGTCTTTTTCCTTACTGCAAATACGTTGCACGCGCCAAGCGCAGTGATTCCAAATGTGAATAGCGTTCCCAAAAAGGCATAAAACACTCCCTGCATATACTGCTCTCCTAACAATAATCCAAACTTGTGAATAAGCTTAGAACATTTTTGTCTTCTTTCAGTTATATATGCAGCATTGCCTGACCGGGTTCTTGAAAAATTCCGGGGGTTTTGGATACCAGTTAAACGTTCAGATTGATCATCACACCTTTTAATTCTTCCTCAAGCAGTTTTTGTTCCTGTATTACTTTTTGAACGACCTGTTTTACATCCTGCATCACCTGACCGCTGTCTGTCACTTGTTCGGACAATTCTTCTACTTTTGTATGGATCTCTTTTGCAATCGCCTGGGCTTCTGTCTGACGGTCTTTTGCATCTTCGATGTGTTCTTCGCGTTCTTCTTGTTTTTCTTCTCTTTGATCGGCTTCTTCCTTGATTTGTTCCGTTTTCTGGTCCAGTGTTTCCTGAGCCTGACTGACAAGCATGCCCTGCACTTCTTTCGAGGCAGAATTTAAAATATTTTCTTTTGCTGTTTCGGCATCTACCATCGCATGCTGTTTCAGACGCGCAAGACCGATCAGGCGGACCGATGCGGCTTCTGCAATCATCTCTCTTTGATTCGATTCCAGCTGTTTTTTATAACCGACAGCCACCTTATAACAATCCATCGAAAATTTCTGATAATCTGTCATATGATCTTTGAGCTGTTCATAACGATCCCTTTCTTCTTCCGACAGTGCAGACAACGGAACGTCATGTACTTTCTTCAAAAATTCCAGATCGTCTTGTTCCTGGCTGTCATCTTTGATATCATATTCTGCTTTTGCCTGATCCATCTTTCGATTGTATGCCTGATAAGAATCCAAAAGCTTTTCATTTTCTTCCATAAGATAAGAAATGCGTCCCCTGTGATCTTCAACGGTTTTGTCAAGGCGCTGTTCGCCTTTATTTGCCGTAGATCTCACATGCAGGGCTTCTTTCCTATATAAATGGTTTTTTTGTGCGATCCGGTCTCTGACATCCATGTCTTTCGTTCCAAAAAGAGTATTTCCAAAAATACTCCCTTTGTCCTGTTGTAAAATTTTCATCTGATTACCTCCCTGTTTGTGTCGATCGGGTTCCTTATCTTTTATATCGGTGATTCAGCGCTTATTCTGAATGCCGTTTTTTATTTTCACGTCTTCCTCATCCCGATAACGCAGCAAAATCCGTTGGCTTCCCCACGCTTCCATGATATAATACATCTACGCAAGCAAACCATGCACAATGCATAAACATACGGAGGTACGCTCATGAAACAATTTCTGATTTTTGCGGTAAAACCCGTCTGCTACAATTCCTATCTCTATTTTGCACGTTCCCTTGCAAAAGCGCTTACCAACGCCGGACACCATGCGGAACTTTTTTCGTGCGAACAGGAACCGCCGGAAGCAATGGAACGTTTTGCGGGCAGGTCATACGACGCCGTATTTGATTTTAATTCGGAACTTCCAAGGCTTCGGATGGAAGACGGCAGTTATTTCCTGGATCAGATCCACGCTCCGTTTTACGATATCCTGCTGGACCACCCGCTTTACCACCATGATACGCTCAAACAAAGGATTTCGGATTTCCATGTCCTCTGCCTGGATGAACACCATATCCACTACGTCAGAGGCTGCTATCCCCATATCAAATCCGCCGAACTCTTCCCTGTCACAGGAGAAGATATCGTTCCGACGGATGATGCTTACCCGGCAAAAGATCTGGACGTACTTTTTTCCGGAACTTATACCAATTACCGGGAAATTGAAGCTTCCATTCAGACGATTCCGTCTTTTCTCGGCGATCTGACAAAACAGCTCATACATCTGATGTCAGAACAGCCCGCCCTGACACAGGAAGATGCGCTGCGCCTCTTACTTCCTTCGTTAGAAGAATCAGAAATTATCGAAGAGACGTTTCCGCTCCATATGCAGGCATGTTTTTTATGCGACAGCTATCTGCGCGCTTATAAAAGGGAAAAACTTCTGCTTCATCTGGCAGAAAACCATATCCCTTTCACGATCTGCGGAAACGGATTTTCCCACTCGCCCCTTGCTGATTTTAAGCAGGTCCGGATCATCGACGATCTCTCGTTTTCGGATACGTTCGCCCTGTTCCGCCGTTCTAAAATCACGTTAAATTTACTGCCGGAATTTAAAAACGGAACGCATGACAGAATTTATTCCTCTATGCTCAACCACAGTCTCTGCCTGACCGATGCTTCTCCTCTGCTGCAGCGGCAGTTTACCGACGGAAAAGAACTGCTTTTTTATACATACGAACACCCGGATCAACTGACAGACCTCATATTTGACCTGCTTTCTTCGGACTGCCGTGTGAAAGAAATTTCTCAAAACGGCTATTTCTGCGCAAAAGAAAACCACTCGTGGCAGGCACGAGCGGCACTTCTTTTATCCATTGTCAAATAGATCTAACCATAAAAATCCAGATGTCCGCCAACCCAGGATTCCTGTTCGGTTCTGACGTAATCGCTCATTCCCATGGATATTGTCTGGTTGATTTTCTGGATCAGTTCTTCGACGGAAGAAGCCGTTACCGTCACCACATCTTCCTCATCCCAATCCATCCGGTCGGCTTCTTTTTCTTTCTCGGACTTTCGTTTTTCCGCCCGTTTCTGTGCAGCGGCTTTCCGGTCTTCCTTCTCCTGCGCTTTCCGCTCAGCTGCTTTTTTATCGATCCGCGCCCTCTGAGCTGCCATTGACTTGTCGATCACGGCAAAAAACGATGCGTTGCCGCCGTCATTGACCTGCATACCATAAGTTTTTACGCCGGATGCATTGGCGCCGAGACTGTCTTTTAATTGAGAAAGCTGATTTTTTGCCCCTCCGATAATTGCTTCATACTTTTTGCGGTATTCTTCATCTACCGCCATGCGTTCGATTTTTTCTTCGTCGATCAGTACGACCATACGGTTTGCATTGGCGTACCTGCCCGCATTGGCCTGTGCTTCTGCTTTCTTGTCCTTACTGACCAGAATAAAATCCATGTTGGAATATTTCTTTTTTAACTGCTCGTAATATTTTTTCGCTTTGTCGCTCAGCTCCGGGGTTCCGATTACGGCGCCTCCCACCTTTGTCTTCTTTGTATTTGTCTTGTCCGAAGCCTGTGTGTTAGAAGTCTGCATATAATTTGCCGTTACTTCTGCCTGTGTGACTTGATTCATCCTTTTTCCTCCTTGAATATATTTTGCTGTAACTCCGTTTACCAAAACAAATAATCCGGATTTTTCTTCGGTGATACTTCCCTGCCCAAGCAGCGGCAGGCACAAAAAAAAGCCGAGTTACCTGTTTGATTGGTATATCGGCTTTTTTCCATGATTTGTTAATCTATATTAAAGTGTGTCTTTTATTTTTTGATAAATACCTGCTGCATCCAGTCCATATTTATGCAAAAGCTCTACTGCCGGCCCAGACTCGCCGTATACGTCATTCATGCCGATCCTGGTCACTTTCGTCGGACATGTTTCGCTTAATGCCTCACAGACAGCGGAGCCAAGCCCTCCGATCACGGAATGTTCTTCCACGGTAAATACCCGGCCTGTCTTTGCCGCAGACGATGTCACAAGTTTCGTATCCAGAGGTTTGATTGTATGAATATTGATGACCTCTGCATCGATTCCGTCAGCCGCCAGCTTTTCCGCCGCATAAAGCGTTTCAACCACGCACAGCCCGGTTGCAAAAATCGTAATGTCTTTTCCCTCACGCAGAACGATTCCCTTGCCAAGCTCAAATGTATAATCCTCCCTGTCGTTAAACACCGGTACTGCAAGCCTTCCAAACCGCAGATAAACCGGGCCTTTATATGCATACGCAGCCCTTACCGCCGCCATCGCTTCTATATTGTCACTGGGATTGATAATGACCATGCCCGGAATGGAGCGCATCAAAGCGATATCTTCATTACACTGATGCGTCGCCCCGTCCTCTCCGACGGAAATTCCCGCATGTGTTGCCCCGATCTTTACGTTCAACCCGGGATAACCGATGGAATTACGAATCTGTTCGTACGCGCGGCCCGCCACAAACATAGCAAAGGAACTGATAAACGGTATCTTCCCGCTGGCAGCCAGCCCTGCCGCTATGCCTGCCATATTCCCCTCTGCTATACCGCAGTTGAAATGCCTGTCGGGAAATACCTTTCCAAAGACTCCTGTTTTCGTTGCTGCCGCAAGATCTGCGTCCAACACAACAATCGTTTCATCTTCTTTTCCCAGCTCCACCAAAGTGCTGCCATACCCTTCTCTTGTCGCGATCTTCGGCAGATCGTTGATATTTCTGTTTATCGGCATAACGCATCACCTGCTTTCCTCAAATCTTCCATTGCAATGTTGAATTCCTCTTCTTTCGGCGCTTTTCCATGCCATTCCGCTGCATCCTCCATAAAGGTAATCCCTTTTCCTTTGATCGTATCGGCAATGATAGCCGTCGGCTTCCCCTTTGTCTGTCTTGCCTCTTCAAATGCCGCGGCAATCTCGTCAAAATTGTGACCGTCAATTGTTATCGTATGGAAATTGAACGCCTCGAATTTCCGGTCGATCGGATAGGGAGAACATACTTCCTCCACTTTACCGTCAATCTGAAGTTTGTTGTGGTCTATGATTACGACAAGGTTGTCCAGCTTACGATGCCCGGCAAACATAGCGGCTTCCCAAATCTGCCCCTCCTGAATCTCACCGTCTCCGCACATCGCATAGACACGGTAATCTTTCCCGTCAAGCTTTGCTGCAAGCGCCATACCGACCGCCGCAGACAGCCCCTGGCCCAAAGACCCCGTAGACATGTCTACACCCGGAACACATTTCATATCCGGATGTCCCTGAAGATAACTTCCGACATGGCGAAGCGTCTCTAAATCTTCTATCGGAAAAAAGCCGCGGTGTGCAAGCGCTGCATAAAGTCCCGGCGCCGTATGTCCCTTGGACAAAACAAACCGGTCGCGTTCCTCCATCATCGGCTGCTTCGGATCAATATGCATCTCTTCAAAATATAAATATACAAAAAGATCCGCCGCCGAAAGAGATCCTCCCGGATGCCCCGCTTTCGCGCTGTATATGGAAGTAATGATTCCCTTCCGTACTTCATGTGCTATCTTCTTTAGTTCCTGTCTGTCCATCGCTGCTCTCCTTCTTCAAAAATATATTCATAGAAAAACATGTTCCGGCATATCTTACTCAAATCCCGGCATTAAGATTATAACCCATAGATTCATTTTTACAAGCAGTTTTTTTAAATTCTTCCTTCTGCTTTGCCGAATCCGGCTAAAAAAGCCTCGTTTTTTTCACCATTTGGATATAATCCCTGTTGTTTCTCGTCCTTGCAAACATATTCAGAACAGATTCTACCGCGTCTTCCGATTTGGAACCGTTAAACGCTTTTCGCATGATCTCCACCGCTTCCTGCTCTTCCCTATCCAGCAGAAGATCTTCCCTTCTGGTACCCGACTTTACAATATCAATCGCCGGATAAACGCGTTTTTCGGAAAGTTTGCGGTCCAATACCAATTCCATATTGCCGGTTCCTTTAAATTCTTCAAAAATAACGTCGTCCATTTTGCTTCCGGTATCCACAAGCGCGGTTGCAAGTATTGTAAGGCTTCCGCCCTCCCGCATATTTCTTGCAGCGCCGAAAAAACGCTTGGGCATATGCAGCGCCGCCGGATCCAGTCCGCCGGATAATGTCCTTCCGCTTGGAGGCACGGTCAGATTGTACGCCCTTGCCAGACGCGTAATGCTGTCTAAAAGAATCATCACGTCCTTATGATGCTCGACCAATCGTTTCGCACGTTCGATCACCATTTCCGACACACGTTTGTGATGCTCGGGAAGCTCGTCAAACGTGGAGTAGATCACTTCTACGTTCTTTCCTTCGATCGCTTCCTTGATATCCGTCACTTCTTCGGGACGTTCATCGATCAGCAGTATGATCAGATGCATATTGGAGTTGGCTCCCGTCACCGCTTTTGCGATCTGTTTTAAAAGCGTCGTCTTTCCGGCTTTCGGCTGAGAAACGATCATTCCCCTTTGTCCTTTTCCGATCGGGGATACAAGATCCACAATCCGCATGGCAACCGATGCGCCCGGCCGCTCTAAGCGGATTCTCTCGTTCGGAAAAATCGGCGTCAAATCCTCAAAATTCTTGCGTCTCTGCGCAACGCCCGGATGAAAGCCGTTGATCGTATTGACATACAGCAAAGCGCTGAATTTCTCCTGCTGCGTTTTAATGCGGGTATTTCCGCTGATAATATCTCCCGTTTTTAAATTGAACTTCCGGATCTGTGAAGGGGATACATACACGTCCTTTTCTCCCGGAAGATAATTTTCACAGCGAATAAATCCGTATCCGTCCGGCATAACCTCCAATATCCCGTTTGCAGTAATACCGCTGTCCAGTTCATCCCTCGTCATAGGAACCGAGATCTCCTGCTCCGCTTCCTTTTCCACTGCGCCGTATCCGTTTTCTTCCCTGACTTCTTCTGCTGCTTGGATCTCTTTTGTTTCTTTGGCGTCTGTTGTTTTGTTTACTGCCGCTTCTTCTTTTGTTTCCTGTTCTCTTTTTGCTTCCTTTTCATCTTCGGCAAGCATAACTTCTACCAGTTCTCTCTTCTTTAAACCGGATAAGTGCCGCAGTCCTCTTGCCTTCGCCAAATCTCTTAACACTGTTACTGACAGACTTTCATATTTTTCTCTCATACTCTACCTATTCTTCTATTTGCGTATGTGGGGATTCCTTCTCGTCTGGGATTCCTGCCTGATGCGGCATGGGATGGTACATGCCATTGATTTCCATATTATACAACACCAATGAAAAAATAGGAAGTCCTTTTTCTTGATTTGTTATATTTTTCATGCTATGATACCTCCAGCAGGCAAGCGGATCTGCATTTTAAAATTAGCTTCCTGCCGGGAATTACACAGAGAAAAGATAAAGGAGTTTTTTGATATGGATTACGGAACATTAGCATTACAGGCGCACAGTGAATGGAACGGAAAACTGGACATCCGATCCAAATCCCCCATCAAAGACCGCGATGCACTTTCGGTCGCATACACGCCCGGTGTCGCAGAACCCTGTAAAGTCATTGCCCAGGACCAGACGAAAGCTTATCAATATACAATGAAAGCCAACACGGTCGCCGTTGTATCGGACGGAAGCGCCGTACTCGGACTCGGCAACATCGGTCCCCTTGCGGCGATGCCGGTTATGGAGGGAAAATGCGCTCTTTTTAAAGAATTCGGCAATCTCAACGCCGTGCCGATCTGTTTGGATACGCAGGATACGGAAGAAATCATAAAAACAATCCAACACATCGCCCCTGCGTTCGGCGGCATCAATCTGGAAGATATTTCCGCCCCGAGATGCTTTGAAATCGAAGAACGGCTAAAAGAACTGCTCGACATTCCGGTGTTCCATGACGACCAGCACGGTACCGCCATTGTCGTTCTGGCGGGAATCATCAATGCGCTGAAAGTCACCGGCAAACAGAAAGAAAGCTGTAAAGTCGTCGTAAACGGCGCCGGATCCGCCGGAATCGCGATTACGAAACTGCTGCTGACGTACGGTTTTACCGATGTGACCATGTGCGACAAAGAAGGCATCATAGGAAAAGACTATCCGAATTTAAACTGGATGCAGCAGAACATGACGAAAGTGACCAACCGGACAAATGCGCACGGAACATTGGCTGACGCGTTAAAAGGCGCCGATATTTTCGTAGGCGTTTCCGCTCCGAATATCGTCACCCCGCAGATGGTTTCTTCCATGAACAAAGACGCCATCCTGTTTGCCATGGCAAATCCCGTTCCGGAGATCATGCCGGACGCCGCAAAAGCAGCCGGTGCAAAAGTGGTCGGGACCGGAAGAAGCGATTTTCCCAATCAGGTCAACAACGTCATCGCATTTCCCGGCATTTTCAAAGGCGCGTTAGAAGGCAGAGCCGGACAAATCACAGAAGACATGAAGCTTGCCGCCGCACAGGCGATTGCAGAGCTTGTAAGCGAAACAGAATTAAACGAAAACTTTATTATGCCGGAGGCTTTCGATCCGCGCGTGGCAGATGCCGTCAGCAACGCCGTCAAAGCCCATATAGCAGAAAAGTGATCGCATCCCCCATGGTCAGATTACGGCAATAAGGAGCAATAGTCTATGGCAGACCCAAATACGATTTATAAGATGACCGTTTTAACGATGTTGGATAAAGTGGATTTTCCGCTCTCCAATACGCAGCTTTCCAATTTCTTCTTAGAGCAGAATTATACGGATTATTTCACCGTTCAACAGGTAATCAGCGGACTGCTGGATTCCGAACTGATTCGTTTTGAATCCACGCACAACAACACGCAGTACCACATTACACCGCTGGGAAAAGAGACGTTAAAATATTTTGCCGATAAGATCACGCCTGCGATTGAAGCAGATATCACTGCCTATTTTGAAAAAAATAAAATGCAGTTAAAAGAAGAAAATGCAGTGATCGCGGATTTTTACAGGTCTACCGTTCCCGGATATGACGTCCGCTGCCAGCTCAAGGAGAAAAATATAGCCGCGGTCGATTTGACCATCCATGTAAAAACAAAAGACCAAGCAAACGCTATCTGCAAAAACTGGCAGAAGCAGCACATGGAAGTCTATACGTATCTGATGGATGCACTGATCCGGTAAATCGGTCCGTCCAAATTTGTTTAAAAAACCTGCAGAGTTCCATACGAAATTCTGCAGGTTTCTTTTTCCAATATTTTATAAACGTTTCAGCGTCTCCAGCGCCTTGTTTTTTATAATAATATCCGCATGTTCGTCCAGAAAATTTCTGCGGATACCGTCTTTCTCAATTGATTTGGCATACTCCATGGATGCCGCTACAAATTCATATACGTATCCTCTGGTACTGTCGTTTAGATCCGCCCACAGGAAATACTGCTTTTTCTGATCCAGATAATACAAACGGCTTTTTGCCTTTGTATTTTTCGGAAGGATCTGACAGAACTTTCGGACGCCGGAAAACGTCTGAAATGTCAGAAGATACGCATACCCTTCTTCCTCTTCCTCCTCGTCGTCCTCTGCTTCCTCGCCTTTGGCTTCTTTTAATATATGGTCTTTCACATCCGGCTCATGGTTTCCCTGCCCTTTTGTTTCTGGCGAACCGAACATATTCCGGATATGCTCTATGATTTCCGCACTGCTGACCTGGCTTTCCGAAAATGTCAGCACAATTTCATCTTCAGACATAATCGCCGCCTGGATCGACATCATATTGCCGGTCGTTTTATATCCCACCTCTTCTTCTGCAATCCGAATCAGCTTCTCTAAAAATTCTCTTGCATTCGGCGTATTGGAAAAAAAATCGTCCAAGCCAACGCCGTTTTGTTCTAAATCATTCTGGGTCAAAGTACAACGCAGTGACCCGTTATCCATTTTTTCAAACTTCATCATGCATCACATCCTTACTGATCCCCTATCGATTTTTTTATTCCTGCATAGCCCCTATAAGCGCCGGTATCAACTGTTTCTTTCTGGATACCACTCCTTTTAAGAGACAGCCGTCCGCTTCCCTCCTCACGGAAAAAGCCTGACGGATCATCCCGTCCGCATCCTCGCCCGCACTCAGCAGAAGCGTGGATTCTTCCAGTATATCTGTCAGCATTACAAACACCATATCTAATTTTCGCTCGCTTAATACCATTTCAATAAAATCTTTTAATTTACCGCGGACCGTATCGAGTTCTTCCCTGCTCATAGCGCTTAGCTGCGCAACGCCGAATTCATATTTGCCTGCCGAAAAGGTTTTAAAATCCTGATAAAAAATTTCTTCCGGCGTTTTCCGGTTAAAATCGCTGCCCGCCTGGAACATATTCTTTGCAAGTATCTCAATATCAATTCCGGCAATATTCGCCAGTTTTTCCGCTGCCGCCCTGTCTGCATCTGTACAGGTAGGCGAACGGAACATCAGCGTATCCGAAATAATCGCGGCGCACAAAATGCCTGCCGTTTTTTTTGAAATTTCCACATCTTTTTCCTGATACATCTGAAAAATAATTGTCGACGTACATCCCAGCGGCTGATTCCGAAAAAATACCGGAGAAATCGTCTCCAGGCTTCCGAGCCTGTGATGATCGATAATCTCTAAAATTTCCGCGCCTGCAATACCGTCCACCGCCTGCGTTTTTTCATTGTGGTCCACTAAAATAATCTGCTTTTTCTGCGTATTCAGCAAATACCTTCTCGATACCATGCCGACGTAGTTATTTTCCTCGTCGACAATCGGAAAATCCCTGTGACGCACTTTCGACATCACATCTTTCACATCGTCTACATAGTCTTCCAAATCGAATTGGATCAAATTCTTTTTTGTCATAAAATATTTGATCGGCATACTCTGATTGATCAGACGAGCCGCCGTAAACGTATCATACGGCGTTCCAATGACTACGCAGTCCCTTCTGTCCGCAGCCTCAATCACCTCTTTACTTACCGCCAGGCCAAGGCAGACCACCAGGCAGCTCGCATTATTCTCAATGGCGCGCATCTGAGAACTGGTATGTCCGCCCAGAATGACAAGATCGTCCGGTTCCATATACTCATCCATCCAGTCCGGGCCCGAAGTTTCGGCAACGACTCTTCCTTTCATAAAATAAGCGTGTTCATTGCCGGCAAGAATCGTTCCGGCTAACGTCTCCGCTATATTTTTATAGAGCGTCTTTGCCGTCGCCAATACCCGATTGTCGTATACGTCCATATAAGAAGTTGCAATATCGCTCGTCACAATCAAACCCTGCAGACGATTATGGACGCCTGTAACCGGAAGCGTCACGACATCTTCTGTTTTCATCAGTTCCCATGCCCGTTTCAATGAGATATGATCGCTTACGCCGGCTGTCCGCCGGAATGAAATATCCTTCATCTGCGCCCTGACATCCGTCACAAGTTCCGGCTCTTCTACCTGAAAAAAATCCAGGACATACCTCGTCTCTTCGTTGATACTGCCCGCACGTTTCGGCTCATGTTTGATTTCGCTGATTTTGTTCTTCAGATCTGCATATGCGATCGCGGCACAGATAGAATCCGTATCCGGATTTTTATGCCCGATGATCCAAACCTTTTTTTCCTGATTTAATCCCATTCTTTCTCCTCTGCCATCTTACCTGAATCTGCATATAATGAATAGGGCTGCCACACAAAGCCGGCTTCTTACCGCTTTTTGTGACACCCCAAATCCTGCACATCTTATATATATTCAAAATCTTAAAAATGTTACCTGTATTTTATATAAGACCCATCATGCGGGCGATGATTCCCGCAATTCCTGCAAAATTCAATACGGTAAAAATAATCACGATCGTCAGTTTCGTCTGAGAGGAAGCAATGCTCAGCACTTCCTCTTCTATTTTGTCCAGCTTTTTGTCAGACTCCTCGATCAATGCCTGCATATTACGGTAACACTGTACGCTTTCCGTATGTACTTTCTCGCTGATGCTGTTCTTTAAACGGTCGAACTGTCCGTTTAATCCGTCGATCGTCTTCACTAAAGCTTCATTCTGTTCCTGTATTAATTTACGGACTTCCTCGTTCTGTTCCGTACTGCTGTCCGCATTTTCCGCCAGGCGCTCCGCAAACGTTTCATTCAGCTCGTTTAATTTGGCGTCTACTTTTTCCACCATACCGTCGATCTGTTCGCTTACTCCGGAAACTACACGGTCTGCGGCATCCTGACGTTCTTCGATAATATCCGAAAGCTCCTTTGCCTTGCCTTCTCGCTCTGCTACAATTTCCTGCAGCTCCTGTACCTTATTTTCTTTTGAAGATAACAGCTCCTGGAGCTGTCTTGCTTTTTCCCTAAATTCATCAATCTGGCTTAATAAAAAATCTTCTTTTCCCACTTCTTCTGTTATCCTTTCTCGTTTTGTTTTCCGGCGGTCTGCAAATTCCTTTAACTTCTGTGCCATTCCTATCATGAATGATTCCTCCCAAAGTCCGCCATACTCTATTTGTATCCGGCTTAGTCCTCTATCCTATGATTGTAGCATTATCAGGAAACCTTGTAAAGTTCCAATTTTCTCTCTTTTTCAACATAATCGTCCCGTCCGGTGAAAAGAGGATAGGAAGCCAGATATATCCGGAATTTCCCAGGTCGTCTTCTCTCCAGCGGTCTCCCATATAAATATAACGTCCCCGGCCGGCGTCCACAGGGATCACACATGTGCTCTGGGAATCGTATGTCGTTTCCTTTCCCTCGTCCACACAGGGATTGCCCAGATCTTTCCAGGGACCCATCGGGTGATCCGCCACCGCATACCCGGCGGGATTCGGACTCCATGCCGTACAGCCGGAATTGATCATATAATATTTGTTTCGATACAAAAACATCGCGTGCGCTTCCCGAAAGCCGCCGATAAAATTTCTTGTAAAATCCACGCCCTCTTCCGCCTTCTCTTTCGGAACGGCAAGAGCCGTATACGTATCATCTAATCTGGAAATAAATGTCGTCCGGTTGCCTTCGGAAGAATAGATGATATACGCGGTTTGATCCGTATCCAAAAACAGGTTCATATCGCGCACGGATCCCCGGTTTTCCCATCCGTCAAACCCGTAATCTCCGTTTGGGTCATCGTGATAATTTAATTTATAAGTACCCAGAAGGCGAAACGCCCCTGTCGGACTGTCGCAGACGGCAACGCCAGCTTTTGCCTTATCGTAATCCCCCCTGCAGCCGGGAAACCTGCCGTCTGCATGAAACCAGATCACATACTTTCCTGTTTTTTCATTATACAGCATCTTCGGACGCTCGATCACGCAATTGTTTTGATCAAGGTCAACGAATATCTTTTCTTTTTCCTCTGACGAACATGTGCCGTATAATGTTTGAAAATATGCATCCTCAAATTCATCCGTTGACTGCATCGTCCGCAGAATGATCCCTTCGTCCTTCCAATGAAACAGATCGTCGGAACTGTACATATGAATGCCGCCGCAGGGGCGGTAGCCGTATGTTTTATCTTCTCCGATCCAGTACCATTTTTCTCTTCCGTCTACCGTAAATCTCTGAACCTGTCCTCCGTGCGCCTGAATCGGTTTTCCCTGCGTATCGTACCATGGCGCGTCTGCAGTTCCGTGAAATGTCTCATCCTTTAAATTTATCTTCATCTGTCTTTACTCCTTTCGTACGTTCTGTTTTACACAGCAGAGAGGACTGTTTGCAAAAAACATGTCCTCTCTGCTGAAATTTTCCTATTTTCTTTCCTCTCTTTGGCATAACAGCCTTCTTTTGATTTCTCCAAAATAAAGCGGATCATTTCAAGTTCCATCTAAAAAGAAAACATTCAGACTCTTTTTTCCTCTGAGCCGCTATGATTTTCTCCGCAATATTGTTTCATAAGACGAACAGATTTTATCCGCAATACATACGATAAATGCTTCTCTGCATTTGGGAACCGTAAAAAACGTCAACGGCCACATGTGGCTTTCGATAATGTTGCGCTCCGTACGCGTTAATGTATACCTTTCCATGGCATTCTGCAGTGCAATCGCCGGATGATGCAGTCCGTGCAGCCGTCCGATATAGGCGTTCTGATGCCAGTCATATAAGTAAAAATCATGAAGAAATGCGCCGCGCACGACTTCGGCATCCGAAGCTTTCAGATGAAACCGCCGGTTGAGGTAAAAGCTGAATCGTACCACACGCAGCACATGGTCATAGGTGGATATCGTACCATGCTGAACGCAGCGTTTCATCAGTTCCGCTTCTTTTGTCCGATGCATTCCCTGCAGGTAATATTCAATTTCGGATTTTTCTTTCTCTGTCAATCTCATATCTATCCCGCCTTTCCGATTTCCAAAGCCCTGCCGCAGCAGCTTTTATTCTTCCTCTCCCCTATCCTTCTCGCCACAGTGTTTCTTATGAAAAGAAAGCGTATGCCGCAGCTTATTGCCGAGATCACTGTAAGTTGCACGACGGAAGGATACGGACGACCGGATCGCACGAATCTGCGTCCAATTCATAGAATATGCCATCTTTTTCAATTCTTCATACACCCGCTTCTCCCGAAACTCTTCCAAAGAAATCTTTTCCTTGATCGAATTCAGGCTATCCGAAAGATTCTGCTTTGTATTTTCAATAAAGGTACTGTATTTTTCCGAAATCTGCAGATCGACTGCATTTCTTGCCGCTTCCAGTTTCGCATTTAAAGACACCAGAGAATCCGCCGTCATCACGCAGTCTGCCGAAAAGACCGCCATAAACAACAACGCAACCGGCTCCTGCCAGTACAGAGGAATTGCATCCGTGAAACGGCTTATATACGGATGAATCCCATACAAAACAAGAATACCCGCTCCGCCGAAACAAAGGGAACAGGATAAGCAGATCCGCCCGTTGACATTTAACGGGATCTTGCTGTAATCCCACCAGACGGCATGAAACAGACGTTCCGTTGCATAAGACGTCGTGTATTCCAAAACCGCGGATCCCAGCATACATGCCAAAAATACGGCGCCCTTACCGGGCAGTCCACCACAGAGCAGAACATCTAAAACCGCACCGACTCCGTAAATCGGACAATACGGACCGATCAGCATTCCGCGGTTATCCCATTTTAAAGATTTCAGGCTGCAGTAGATTGTTTCATAAATCCACCCCAGGATACTATATAATATAAACCAGATAAATAACGTTGTACAATGCATAAGCGCCTCCGGCACTCATTATACTACGCCGACTTTTGAAAATCAACCGGGACAGGACTGCTTCATTTGAACCGCCGGTTTCCTGTCTCCATCATTTTTAATATGGAGATCGTTTCTTACACATACTTACCCAATCCCTGCAAATGTCGTAACCGACCAATGCGGAGCTATTCTTCCGATCGGATACCCGGACATATCATCATCCGCGGCATAATTCACACGTCTCCAGGAATTACCCGAAGGATTATTGAGAATCACAAAACTTACCCTCCGGTAACTGTATTCTATTTCTATAACCATAGGGAAGTTTTTCAAAATATGCTCTACATCTGTGTAAATGCTTTCGACATTCTCCAGCTCCGGATACCCCGTTACTTCTTCCGTACTGCTTAATTTTATCTTTCCATACACGCCTTCTTTACTTTTTATCGTAAAATACGTCGCAATATCATACACATTTTCCTTAAAATCAGTAAATAAAAGATTTACATCTGAAAATCTACCGTCATAATCCGGAAACGCCTTTGGTCTTGCATAATTTACTACAGTTAAATAAATCCTTCCCGTAACGCCATTATGCGCTCTTGCCGTAATCTCACAGCTTCCCTCTTTTTCATAGGTCACGATTTTTCCCGTCTGGTCTACGGACGCAAGCGCCGGATTGCTGGAACGCCAGATCAGTTTTTCTGATAGGACAGAAGCATCGAAGTGTTTGACATGTATATCTCCCTCAATATCTGCATGCGTTTTTCTCTCAACACATATGCCAAGTTCCAGATTGCATTTATTATATTCGTCCTCCATGCCAAATTCAATATCACCCACATTTACCGTCCTCGCATCTCTTCCATACGCCATGGCAGAAACCTGATAGGACTTTTTACTTTTTCTCTTTTTCTTGTAAGAAGCTACTTTATATAGATATAATTTATTTGGTTTCCGGTTCTTATCTACCCATACGTGCTTTTTCGCTCCTTCTATCGTTTTTATTTTTCTGTATTTTCCCGTCTTTTTATGATATCGATAAATATAATATCCATCCACATTTTTACATGCACTCCACTTCAATCGAATAGACGTTTCCGTTTTTTTGACTGCCACCAGCCCATCCGGTATGGGGAGACTTTTTGCTGCTTGAATTCTCTGGGGATGGCAGAAGATTAAGATTGCCATAATAAAAACTGTCACAATACCTACAATATACCTGTTTAGCCAAATATAGTTCTTCATATCTAATACGCTCTCCCTTCCGTATCATTATAATGGTCAAGATGATTTAAAATACAGTCTGAAATCTCAATTTGAGCATCTTCATTGGTTTTATATTTCTGCAGGCATCTCCAACTTTTACCTTCCGATATTAAATATGCATATAGCATCATTTCCAAATCGTTAGGCACAAGATATTTATCCCATTCACGTTGTACCATAATATTATCATAACTGCCTAAATGTCTGGGCTCCGGTACGCCGGTTTCCTCGTTATCAGTAAACCTATCATACTTCTCTTTTGTTGGATATCCATCAAAAAGCCCTACGGAATGTCCCGTTTCATGAGCAGATAGATATGCATATTCTCCATAATTATAATGCCTGCAATTTACATCAATGTTATTGAGAAGCTGATCTAAAAATGGCATATATATTCTGGAAATACTCTCACCATTTTGATTGTTTGTGGAATGTTGATGAAACCAGTGGTTTCCCTGTATCGACCACTGACACTCATATTTATTTTCACCGTCTATTAAAACAGGACATTCCCCTCCGATCAATACCTCATTAAATATTTGTGACTTATGATATTTTTCATTTTTATCCGACTTCTCATGAAATACAATCTTAATGTCAAAATTCATATTTTGAAATTCATATTCCTGTTTTCCCCGATTAGCAACGGCTATTTCGTATCGTTCCTTTACCCCTTCCTGAAAAATTTTACAATATGTTAAATTCTTTTCATCATTGGATAAATAGACATTCTTTCTTTCATAGTCTCCGCCCTTCGGAATATACTGTACAAACTCACAATATAAGTGTATCGTAAGCGTCCCTTTTGCATAACTATATTTAATGGGAGAATAGTAATCTCCAAATACGCTGTACTGATTCATATCCTGCTTTTCATCCGTACAGACAAACGGATAGTCTTTCTGAAATTTACTGATATTCGCATAGTTATCATACCAAAATAAAGTTTTGGCAACGACGTTGTTACTTCTTTTCTTCTTTCCATTTGTCCGTTCCACTATCACCTGATATTCATATTTCTTTGCTGGCTCTGCTGTATTATCTACAAATTTCAGTTTCTTCTTTCCAACTTTACCCAATTTCGTAAAATCCTTTTCCCGATCCCAAATATTCCGTCTTTTAATCACATACCCTGTCGCATGCTTTTGTTTCTTCCATTCCAGCTCCACACTGTTTTCTTTTACGCCTGATACACGCAAATCCAAATTGACTACACTGTCTTTTGTCTTTGCTTTCACCGGATTACTTTGCAGTTTTTTCTTATTCTTTTTTACTACAACAAGACGATACCAGTAATTTTTATAAAACTTAACTTTTTTATCCAAATAGTTCTTTTTGCCCGATTTCAGTTTTTTGATCGTCTTATATGTCCCTTTCTTTTTTACAGCGCGCTGGATCTCATATGTTTTTACCTTTTTCTGTTTCTTCCAGGTCAGCCGAATACTTTGATCCGTATAGCCGTATGCCTAAAAATCAAATTTATTTTTTGGCTTTTTAGAGCTTTCCTGTATCGTAGTGTTCCCTGTACTGCCTTCTTCTTTACCGGGATCCTCCCACGCGGCTCCACCTGAGCTGTACACATATACGGTACATTTCGCTTTATGCAGGCCGTCCGCAGTGGAAACGGTATTTACTGTAATTCCTGCCCGTTTTGTTTGGATGAATCCCTTTTCATCAATTACGGCAATCTCCGGACTACTGCTGTCATACAAAAATTCCGGCTCCGGCGCAAGTTCCGGTTCCACTTCCACATCTAACGCCTCCTCTTCCCCAAGATCAAAAAACAGCTCTTCTTCCACCATAAGCGATGTCACGGGAACCGTCACATCTGTCATCTTGACAAAACCGGTATAATATCCGTCCGGCTCTATATTCTCTTCTTTTCTGGCAAACCGAAAATAATCGTCGCATATTGCGATCAAAGTGATCGTCTCCCCTTTTTCAAGTTCGCCTTTTTTATCGTTATTTTCCACGTCTGCATGATCGGATGCCCCTCTGTAGACATCCGCCCTTCTTTTTGTCACAGCATCACAGGCAGAAATTGTCTCATATACTGACACAAATATACGTTCTGTCAGTTTCTTTCCGTCTTTGGTACGAATTGTAAGCGTGACATATCCCGTACCCTGTGAAACTGCCTGTACCCTGCATCTGCCCTCGCTGGTATTTTGAATCGTAAATACGTCCGGATTACTGGAAGCATACGCACTGCTTTTTACTTCATAGCCCTTTACTTCAAAACGGAACTCATCTGAAACCGCATCCATTGCAAGTCCCATATGATGCCTCGCCTCTGTTCCCTCACCGATCATAATCCGGACGGTTGAAACCGCCACATCCTCTGCCTTTACCTCTACCCGGAAATATACAACGCAAAGTATGACAGATAAAATTACGAAAACTACCAATTTCCATCCCCAATACTGTACTTTCATACGCTCCTCCATTCTATCGTTCGATTTTTTATTTCTTATTTATCAAGTTCTGTTGATGCTAATATTCTTATTTTTTATTTTTTACACACCCCTTTCTTGTTCTTTATAAATTAAAATCCGCATCCAGTTAATATATTTATTATATCATTTATCGAATATACAATCAACTAAATTATATTTTTTATACTTTATCTGAACCCGAAAAATTCCATAGTGTTTCAACAAAATATCATGTTTGAAAATATATTTTTTCAACATATATATATCTTTTTCTTACTGCCACAAGCCATACCGTATGCAAATTTTTTCAAAAAAATCCCTCCGGCTTTCCAGGAAAACCAGAGGGTAACAACCAATGTCATTTCGTTAAGTCCAACAGCATTAAGTTACTCTTTTTTGATAACAATCTGCATCGAACTGAAATTTTCACATTCTTAACATACCTGACTTCATTAACTGTCCTCTACGAGGAAAAACAGCACGCTTAAGTGGTTGCCCCAATTTCGTATGAAATCTGGGCAGCCCTGTTCTTCTTTCAAAACAGTCGATTTTCAAGGCAAAATCCCTGCTTTTACACAAAATAATTCATCTGTCCGCCAAGCCAAGCAGTAAATTTAAGAAGTTTTTTCTAAATAAAATCATTCACGTTTTAGAAATGTAAAAATTCTGTTATAACGGATTTTCCTTAACTTAACAACTCAAACATCGAACCAAATGACATTGCCTGCATGGGCAGATGTTTTTTACTATTTGATTATTCTATCATTTTGTCAATATCTTTATCCGTTTCTGAATCCTGGTCTTTTCGAATGGACGCATCACTGGTATCCACAAGGCTTCCGTCTTCTGCATTCAGATCGATGCCATAGGCATAAGTAGAAATATCATCCTCTGTCTGATAACTCACATGATAAATGAAACGCCCCGCCTTTGGCTCATCCAAAAATACATATGTTATCATCCCTTCTGCCGACAGACCAAACTCCGTCTGCAAATATACTTCTGCTGCCTGCAGCGCTTCTTTTTCAGTAATCCAGCCTTCTTTTTGCACCTTTGCTTTCAGGCTTTCTTCTTTCTCCGCCCACTCCTTTTTCGCTTCCTGCGCGGCTGTTCCCTGAGAAACAGCATAATCCCTCGTATAATTAAAATCTATGATCTGCAGCAGCTCTTCATCCGTCAGTGTACGGTCAGGAAGGTAAAGAAAACCAGTATCTGGATCGTATTTGAGTGAATCATCTGGTATCTGTCCAACACTATCTGTAAAAGTAATCGTCTGCTGCGGAAATCTTCCGTTCTGATAAGCTTCCTGCAGCTGCTGCATGCGTTTTATCTCCTCTTTCGAATAGTCTCTGGAAAAACTGTCTGCCTCTGCATTGTTCTGGCCCTGCACCATCTGATTAACTGCTTCCAGCTCCTGCTCTGGCATATTCTCCAAACGATCTTTTACAAAATGCCGTATCCCCGCCTGACTAGGGATAACTGCTCCTGCGATCAATATAAAAGCTGCAGCTGCCGCAGCTGCCTGATGTAATCTTTTTTTTCTAAACGCTCTGCGATCCGTCTGTCTTTTTACCTTCATGATTATCTCCTTCTGCATTTCTTCTTTCATATGTATCTGGTCCATAGTTTCTTTTAATTTCAGTCTGTTCATCTGCAACATTCCTCCTTCCAAACTATCCGCAGCTGTTCCCTTCCCCGCTGCATCCTCTTTTTGACTGCCTGTACTGAAATACCAAGTATAGCAGCAATTTCCTTCATCTGATACCCTTCCACATAATAAAGATAAATAACAGTCCTCTGCCTAACAGGCAGCTCGAAAAGCTCTGTCAGTGTCTCCTGCTGTTCCTGTTCCATGACCAGGCTTTCTGCAAGCAAATCGATGGGAACCTGCGGGTGACGGAATCTAAATCTCAGCACATCTTTACAGTGATTTGCTGCCACTCTGATGAGCCATGCTTTTTCGTGTTCTGTATCCGTAAAAACCGGCGCCTTTTTCAGGTATCCGCAAAATGTTTCCTGAATCACATCCTGGGCGTCCTGCTCATTGCACAGCATTACAATACAGATCTTATAGAGCATATCGCTGTATGTTCTTACCGCTTCCTCCAAGTTCATATCTCTCACCTCCTCTTCACTTATAACACGCACAAAGATGTCAAAAGGTGACTTCTCAGTCAAATATTTTTTGCAGCAGTTGAATATTGACAATCTGTCTTTTTGTGTTACTTGAATACGGATAAATCTTCCTTAAAAACAAAATTCAGGCAGAGATAGGAATTACAATATCTCTGCCTGAAAAGAAAGCAACCAGTCAGTGCCTTGACTAAATGACATTGGGGTAACACCCCATGTTTTATTTACTTTTCATCCATATTTCAAATGCTGTGCGCCGTTATTTGCATAAAATAAGGTCCGCAGCATCCGTCCATTCTTCCATCCTCTGATCCGTCAGAATCGTCGCGGCATTTAACGGTGCAAATGTCACGGAACTGACGAGGTGAAATTTACTGTGGTCGCAGAGTATATAGGCATCTTCGCACTGCCTGACTGCCGTTTTTTTCACCAGCGCTTCTCCGGCGTCCGGGGTGGTAAATCCTGCTTCTTTGCTTACGCCGTTCGTCCCGAAAAATCCCTTGGAAAAATGAAACTCCTGCAGCATCAGCACTGCCGTCTCTCCAATCACGGCTTCCGTCGAGCTTTTTAAAGTTCCTCCGATTAAGATCACGCTGCTGCCGCCCGCCGCAAGTCTCTGCGCATGTGCAACGGCATTGGTGACAAACGTAACATCCGGCGTTTGAATAAATTCCAGCATATGTCCGGTCGTCGTACCGGCGTCCAGATAGACAAAATCCCGCGGCTTTAACAGGGAGGCGGCATATTTGGCGATCCGTTCTTTTTCTTTTCCGTAAACGCCCGCCTTCTGTGCCACGGTAGGCTCTGCGGACAGATAAATATTGTCCGCAGCTACCGCCCCGCCGAACACTTTGACCAGTTTTTTTGCTCGATCCAACAGCACGATATCCCTTCTTGCCGTCGACTCCGAAATATCCAAAATCTCTGCAAGCTCCGTAACGGTCACGCTTCTCTTTTCTTCCAGAAGCTTTAAGATCATCCTGTGTCTTTGTTCTGATAACATACGTTTCCCGTTACAGATTTTCCTGCATAAATTTACGGATCGCTTCGTATGCCGCGTCCTCGTCGGCTCCGTCAAATGTCACGGTGACTTCGTCCCCCTTTTTTACGCCAAGCCCCATAATACCGAAAATCTTTCTGCAGTCGCCTTCTTTTCCGTCCTTTTCCAGCTTAATGCTGCAGGTAAATGCCTTTACCGCTTTTACCAGCTCCCCCGCCGGACGTGCATGGATTCCCTGTGCGTCTGTAATCACGTACTTAAATTCTTTCATAATAACCTTTCTCCTTTTCTATTTTTTATTTCTGCCTTTTTGGCATTCCGCTATGCGATACGGTGTATCCTGCGGTTTGTTACTGCCTGTATTTATTATAATCCTTTTTTCCCGCTATTCAACATTTTTCTTTAAGAATCCCAGCAGAACCGCCGATACCAGCGTGCCGGCGACAAGCGCCGCAACATACATAAACGCGTTGCCTACAACCGGAAAGACGAAAATCCCTCCGTGCGGAGCCATTAACGTACATCCAAAAAGCATGGAAAGCGCCCCGGCAGTCCCCGAACCGATCACGCAGGATGGCAGAACATGCAGCGGATCGGATGCCGCAAACGGAATGGCTCCTTCGGTAATAAATGCAAGCCCCATAATAAAGTTGGTCGGTCCGGATTCCCGCTCTTCTTTCGTAAATTTCTTTTTGAATAAAAGACTGGCAAGCGCGAGCGCACAAGGAGGCGTCATTCCGCCGATCATCACCGCCGCCATAATATCATAATTTCCTGCCGCAATCGCCGCCGAACCAAATACATACGCCGCCTTATTAAACGGACCGCCCATATCAATTGCCATCATGCCGCCTAAAATCATTCCCAATACAACTTTACTGGTTCCGCCCATGCCCATCAATCCGTTGTTTAACGCCGTATTCAATCCTCCCATGACGGGTTCCACAACAAACGACATCATAAGTCCCATCAGCAGGATCCCCAGCAAAGGATAAAGTAAAACCGGAGCGATTTTTTCCAGAAATTCCGGCAGCCGATCGCAGATTTTACGGAGAAGCCGGATCACATAGCCTGCTGCAAACCCCGCCGCAAGCGCTCCCAGAAAACCGGATTTTCCGCTGGAAGCAATCATGCCTCCGACAAATCCAAGCGCAAGCGCCGGACGGTCGCCGATCGCCATCGCAATAAATCCTGCCAGTACCGGAAGCATAAACCCAAACGCCGTATTGCCAAGCTCCTTGAACCATGCGGCTGCCGGCGTGATCGTACCGAAATTCGCACGCTCCGCCACATCAAGCGCATTCATATCCACGCAGATTCCGTCAATCAAAAAGGCAAGCGCAATTAAAATTCCACCGCCCACGACAAACGGAAGCATATGGGAAACGCCGTTCATCAGCTGCGTATAAATCTGATGCCCGATACCGCCGCCCTGCTTTTGCGCATGGGAAGAAGCCGATGCGCCCGCAGCCGCATGATACACCGGAACATCCCCGGAAATCGCACGGTCTAAAAGCTCGCCCGCTTTGCTGATCCCGTCGGAAACCTGGCATTCGATCACTTTCTTACCGTCAAAACGATCCATCGGAACCTGCGCGTCTGCCGCGACAATAATACAGTCCGCTTCTTTAATTTCCTGTGCCGTCAGCACGTTTTTGGCTCCGCCGGAACCTCTTGTTTCAATTTTTACGGAACACGATCTCTCCTTTGCAGCTTTTTCAATTCCTTCCGCCGCCATATAGGTATGCGCGATACCGGTCGGACAGGAAGTGACCGCCAGTATTTTAACAGCGGAAGAATCCGTAATCCCTGATTCCGACAGCCGCTCGTCGATGCTTTTCTTCTCATCGTCCGCCTTGTCGATAATTGCAAGAAACTCTTCTTCGGATGCGGCATTACGGAGGTCATTGGCAAAATCATCGTCCATCATCAGAACAGATAATTTACTCAATACGTCCAGATGTACATTATCCTCGGTATCCGGCGCTGCGATCAAAAAGATCAGGCTGACCGGTTCCCCATCCAGCGCGTCAAATTCCACGCCTTCTTTTACCACCATCGCCGCAAGCCCCGGACGGTCCACCGCGCCGCATTTTCCGTGCGGAATGGCAATCCCCTCTCCGATTCCCGTCGTGCTCTCTTCCTCTCTTGCATACACCTGCCTGCGGTAGGCTTCCTTGTCGTTGATCCTTCCGCTCTTTACCATAAGCTCCACGGCAAGATCCAGGGCTTCGTTTTTGCTTTTGGGCTGTTCTGACAGCGAAATACTTCGTTTATCCAACAAATCCGTGATTCTCATTTCTTCTCCTCCTCATTCATCACCTGACGGTATACGGTTTCAATTTCTTGTTTGGTTGCCAAAAGATCGGAAAATGCACTGGCGCTTCCGGCGGATAACCCCATGTAAAATGCATGGCTGTATGCATGCTTTTCCAGCCATCCCGCTAAAAATCCCGCAACCATGGAATCTCCGGCGCCAACGCCGTTGACAAGCGTTCCGTTCGGAGCCGGTGCTTCGTAAATGTTTCCGTCCCCCGCAGCTAATACGGCCCCTTCTTTCCCCATGGAAACCAGAACATTTACAGCTCCCATTTCTTTCATTTTTTTTGCATAGGGAATCACGTCTTCCCTGCTCTTAAGATCTGTCCCAAAAATTTCACCCAGTTCATAGTTGTTGGGCTTTACCAGAAACGGATGGTACGCAAGAACGTTTACCAAAAGGTCTTTCGTCGCGTCTACTACGACCCTGACGTTTTGTTGCTCCAGCCGCTTCATCATCCGGCTGTAACTATCATCCGGCATAGTATTTGGAATGCTGCCCGCCAATACCAGAACGTCTTCTTCCTGCAGCCGATCCAGTTTTTTCATCAGTTCTTCCACTGCGTCTTCGGAAATTTCCGGTCCGCATCCGTTGATCTCCGTTCCGTCAATCGATTTCAGTTTCAGGTTGATTCTTGAAATTCCCCGTTCCAATGCAATGAAATCGGTATGTACCCCCATCTCTTCCACTCTGCGGATGATTTCTGCCCCCGTAAATCCGGCAGAAAACCCAAGCGCCGTATTTGCGATGCCGAGGTTTCCTAACACCATCGAAACATTCAGCCCCTTTCCTCCCGGAAGCATGAGTTCCGAACTGGTACGGTTTGTAAGACCCAATGTAAAGTCTTCCACCGAAACAATGTAATCCAGCGACGGGTTAAAAGTAACCGTGTAAATCATTTGTGTTCCCCCTTTTTTGATTGGATTTGAAGTTAGTTTTTGTTTTTGTTTAGGTTTTAAATTTTCTTTTTATGACTGTTTTTGATTTGTTTTGCTTGATAATTGTATTTTATAATCAAATTTAGTCATTGTCAATCAAATTAATTCACAAAAATGGTGGGTGAGTTTTGTGTAGTTTGCATAAATATGGGTTTGTTTGATTGGATTTGATTGAGTTGATAAGATAAACGTGTGTGGATGAATATAGATATTATAAATATAACCAACTTTAAATTAGATGGATAATCTAATGTTATCCGTTAAAGAAGCGGAATAGAAGTAG
>BLMD01000278.1 GCA_011959925.1 Lachnospiraceae bacterium | reverse complement strand
AGGGCAGTAACATCTGGAATCACGTTCTGCTCTTCCACTTCCTGTTCCACAGTTCCATCGTCCACTCCGATTTCTGTTACCAAAGAAGTATCTGCCATACCCTCTCCGCTCTCCGCCGCCACAGCTGTCGCCGCACCAGACAGCGCCATTGCACATGCAAGCAACACTGCTACACATTTCCTTTTCATCATTTTATCTCTCCTTTTAAGAACACAATATATATTATCGTATTAATTATACGCTTTTATGTATTTGATGTCAATTATGTAATTTTTCATTATTTAAAAATGTTTTCTTGCAAATCATTACGTATTATCATATAATATTTACGATTTTACATACCAAGAAAGGATAATTGAGATGTCTAAAAATAAACAAAACCTCTTATATTATTTTCTGATAGCCGCTCTGGTTATATCAAGCACAATAGGCGGTGGATATTTTTGCTGTGTATCAGCTGTGATGTCAGTAATTCTTCTGGCAGTAATTGTCTATATATTTGTACATTCCAGTATACTTTTTCTTTACTTCGATATAAATCTAATTGCAATCACTTGCCTGACAGCAGGATATTTTCTTACAAGTTTGTGGGCAATCGATTCATGGATGGCATTTATGGGTGGAATTAAATTTTTGCCTGTTTGCCTGTTTTTCCTTATTTTATGCCAAATTCCTGCACAAAAGGAGCTCCTAATCCAGCTTCTTCCGCTTTTCGGAAGTCTGATGACATTGATTTCATTTGTAATGATGCAGTTTTTTGTATTTCAGGATTATGTTTCTGTTGCCGGAAGATTGTCTGGATTTTTCCAGTATCCAAATACCTATGCACTATTTATGCTAGTCTGTATGCTAATTTCTACCTATTCAATTAATCCCCAAAAAACAATTTGGATATCTATCTGTCATACAGCTATCGCCCTGGTTGGAATCTATCTGAGCGGAAGCCGCACAGTTATTGTTTTGACCGCATTTGCCCTTCTGTTTATATCGATATTAAAAAAGAGGCTGCGGCCATACAGCCTTCTTGGGCTAGGGCTCTTCATTATTGTAATAGCAGTTCTGTTCTTTTATGGATATGAATCCGGAATAGCAGCCCGCCTAATATCAACAGCAAAGAACGCCAGCACTTTCTGGGGAAGACTTTTATATTTCAAGGATGCACTAAAATTAATTATGGCACATCCGTTCGGCATGGGATACTACGGTTACTATTTTATCCAATCTGAGATACAGACAGGCGTTTATTCCGTAGTCAATGTCCATAACGAATTTTTACAGATTATATTAGATATAGGGATATTACCTGCATTTTTGATATATGGCGCTATACTGCACTCTTTGACTTCAAAAAATATTTCCGAAAGAAATCGACTGATATTATTAATCATAACATTACATAGTCTGTTTGATTATGACTTTCAATTTTTAACGATATTTTTTATACTATTACTCTTTTTAGAATTAGAAAATGAACGAAAAATCCGAATATCTGTATCAACAAAAGTCCTAGCGGTAATCTCGCTCCTCGCATCAATCTGGGCTTGTACTACTATTGGCTTATCAGATTTCTTTTTTATAAAAGGCAACTTTCAAAAATCTGTTCATTTCTATAGTAAAAATACAATGGCAAAGATTGAATTGCTAAAAAAAGCTAGCAATGCAGAGGAAATGGAGAAACTTGCAGATTCAATTTTAGAAACCAATAAACATGTGGCCATTGCAAACAGTGCAAAAGCACGGGCCGCATTTTCAGACGGAAATGTAGAAAATTTTATTAAATATAAACTTCTGGCAATCCAACAAGCACCCTACCAATATGAAGAATATACAGATTATCTGGATTGTTTAACACATTGTGTGAACCTATATTTGCAGACAAATGATCTGCACAGTGCAGAGTAGTGCATTGAACAAGC
>BLMD01000277.1 GCA_011959925.1 Lachnospiraceae bacterium | reverse complement strand
ATGCGATTGGTGAAGGCTACCGTTCGATCGATACTGCACAGGCATATGGAAAAGAATAGGTCGCCTTTTGTAGTATAGAAAAGCCAGGGCCCGGAGCCCCGGCTTTTATTGGAATTTCCAAAAGATAGTTATATCCCCGTTTAATACTTGTATTTTTTCGATAAGGGAATGGACCAGGGCGAACAGAGCAACCGGATCCCCGGAGGCAACGACGGAGCTGAAGGAGGCCACGGCCGCCCGCGCTTCTTCCTTTGACATTTTCCCCGGCGCGTCGTTTTCCAGTTCTTCCAGGCTGCAGGAGAGCGCGGCCCGTTCTTCTTTCAGATCAGACAGCCGCCCGGCTATTTCTTCCAGATCCACGGCCCCGGCCTGGTACAGATTGAGCAGGCGGGTTATTTGCCGTTCTATATTTTCCATACGTTCACGGAAGGCGGCGGCTTCTTCTTCCGGCCCAGGCTTCCCGGTTCCGCCCTGCAGCAGCGCATCCAGGGCCGCCGGATCAAGCGAGAGCTTCTTTACTTCTTCCACGATAAGCGCGTCCAGGTCTTCCACCTTAAAATGGTTCTTCCGGTTCGTACAGTTGGGATCCTTTATCATACGCTTATTACACTTTGAGACAGAATAACAAACGTACTTGTCCACCTTTGCCGACTTGTAGCCCCACCCACGGATGGAGAGCCGCCCGCCGCAGCACCCGCAGAACAGCAGGCCAGAGCAGAGGCCGCCGCCTTTGCTTCCGTTTCCGTAGCGGTTCCGGTAAGCTGGAGCGTTCCCGGAAAGACGGTTATTAACAGCTTGCCATATTTCCGGCGATACCAGGGCCTCGTGCTTGCCTTCGTATTCCCGGTCAACCATACGGACGCGCCCGGCGTAAATTGGATTACGCAGGACCCGGCCCAGGCGGGTGGCGGCGTCGTTCTGATACGTTGCAAAGGAATGGCCGTATTTTGCCTTGATAACCCGGACCACATCCGAAAGAGATTGACCGGAGCCGTAGAGCCGGTATGCTTCCTGGATAATTTGAGAGTAAAACGGATCCACCAGGAGCTCGCGCTTGCCGTTGGGCTGCATTTCCCACTTGTAGCCGATTGGAGCCGTAGGCCCGTAATAGTTCCCGGCCTTGAGCCCGGCCTGCTTACCCATCATAAGCCGGGCGCGTATATTTTCCCTTTCCATTTGAGCGAAGGCTGCCAGGATGCCGATCACGCAGCGGCCGAAGGGCGTAGACGTATCAAAACTTTCCATAAGCGACACGAAGTCGCAGCTATTTTCTAAAAAGACATCTTCCAACAAGATAAGCGTATCCTTCTGAGACCTTGAGAGCCGGTCCAGCTTCCAGACAATAACTTTATTGCAGCGGCCCGCCCGGACGTCCTTTATTACTTCCTTTATTCCCGGCCGCTCAAGCGTTGCGCCAGAGTACCCAGGATCCACATGGACCGCGTTTATAATATACCCGTAGGCTTCACAATAGGAGCGGAGCCGGGCCTCTTGTTCCCCGACGCTGTAACCTTCTTCGGCCTGTTCCGCCGTTGATACCCGGATATACAGATCGGTTACATTTTCCAGATCGGCCACAGATAGAGGAGCGGCCGCCGGTGTTTTCGTTTTCTTCGTTTTCATTATAGCAGCACCAAAAAGGGCGCAAAAATAGCCCTTGCCTTTCTACTTGTGTTTTTGGCCGGGCTATGCTATAATTACACCTGCTCGGAGTGTATTATATACATGGCACCAAGCCGCCCCGCCCACCAAGACCGCGCCAACGGTCCGGGCGGGGTTCCTTTTTTTATTCTTCACTTTCTTCTTTCTTGCGGAATTTTTCAGCCGCTTTCTTTACCAGGAATACAATCCCACGATACACATAAACACAAGCCGTATACATCAGCTTAAATAATTGCTTTACGACCCACCAAAGAGCAATAAATAAGTATTTGAACATTAAGGCCGTATATGTAACCAGCGCAGCCAGAAACTTATATATTATATTTGTAGAGGCCTTCGCTTTATTGTTTCGCTTATTGATTACGGCTTGCATTTGCCTTTTACCGCTTCCGGGTTTAGCCATTATATGCGCCCCCTTTCTATTTGTTTCTTAAAGGGGCTTACAGCTTTTACCAGATTATCGAACGATTGTTCGGGGGGGGGGTAATGGAGGATTGACTAATAAAATTTTTCATTTAAACAATTTCCTTTCTATACGTTTTACTAAGAGACTTCGGACTTTTCCGCCGCTTCTTCTTCCCGTTCAAGTTCCTGGCGGTAGAGTTCCACTTTCTGATCAATAGTAAGATTTTCTAAATCCACGTCCGGAGCAGCGGGAGCCGTTGGGGAAATATCCCCGGATTGAAAAGCCGCCGCGACTTCACGAACATAATTAAAGATAGTTTCCTGGGCTTCCGGTTTTAGGTTCACAAACTTTTCAACCATAACATAGGCGGCGTTTGACAAGCCGTATTCTTCGGCCAGGGCATCCAGCACCGAGCTGGGCGCAGCCTTAAACATTTCCCCGGTACCTTCCCTTAACCATTCTTCATTTACATTAAATTCCCTGCAGATAAGAGACAAGACAGGGGCGGAAGGATTGCGCCGCCCGCTTTCATACCCGGTTACAGTATTCTGAACCGAACCAATGCGCGCCGCAAATTCTGTTTGCGTTAAATCAAGTTCTTTCCGTAGTTTCTTTATTCTACTTCCAATATCCATATCCAAGAGAAAAACACTCCTTTCTTAGCTTCGATTATACGAGAATAAAACCGCATTGTCAATAAAAAATCGCGCTGGCAACAAAAACTATATTGACAATACCGCGTTGTCAATATATAATAACGGCAGAGGCAACAAAAATTTGTACCCTCCTTACAGAAGGGTACAACATAATTACTTACTTGCCAATAAAAAACCATTGACAAGTAAGTAATTATAAAAACCCTTAACAGACCAGGAAGGAGGAGACGGATGGCCGCGAAAAACCAGCAAAAGACTATTGATAACATTAGACGCCTTATCCGAGCTAAGGGCCTTAAACAGACTTTTGTAGCCGAGCAGGCAGGACTGACGGATCAGCAGCTTACAGACATTCTGAGCAACCGGAGACTTTTAAGAGTTGAGCACCTGGAGCCGTTGGCGCGGACGTTGGGCGTAACCATTGAAACATTGATTTCTTAAAGGAGGTAAGAGCATGGCAGCAAGAGCAGCAGTGAGAAGAAACGACAGCTACACGGAAGAACAGATCCGCAGCGCAAAGAGACTCCTTGACGTTCTGATGGGAGTACCGGAGGAGAAGCAGGCGCTTTTTACGGCAGTTACTACGGCCTACATTGACGGCGTAGAGACGGGGACGCGGATCGCACAGGAGATGGAGGGCGCGACAGTATGAGACATACCAGGCGGCCACGTTTTGGCGAGCGGGGCGGCAAGGTGCAGTTTAAAACATTCTGAGCAAAGGGCCCGCCAGGAGCGGGCAGAGGTAAGAACATGGAAAAAGAAAACCTTGACTTAAAGACCGCAATACAGATCGCAAAGATTGTGGTCGCAGTTCCAGAGAACCGGATGCCGATTATTTGGGACATTTTCAGCCAGGCGGGGCTCGACATAGGAGGCCTTGACGAGATGGCGGAGTGGAAGGCCCTTACAAAGCAGGCCTTCTTGATTGATACCGAGCAATTTTTAACAGGCATTACGAAGGACCGGGAGCCCGTAAACGGAGAGTACCAGATCCCGGTCGGAGAATTTAACGAGTATTGTAATAAGCAGAAACTAAGCGCCAGATGCGCCAGGAAGCACCTGGCAGGGCTTGAGGCAATACGCACGGGGAATTTAAGCAGCGGCCGCGTTGATTATACGTGCCCCGTTTGGAAGCCTGGAGCAAATAGCAGTTACCGGTGCGTTTGCATTTATTCAGACTGGAAGCAGCGCATCAAGGCAGCCGAGGACCAGCAGTAAAGGAGGAGCGGCATGGAATACCAAGAGTTAAAAAGCGGAATAAAGGACCACTTAAACAGCGCAGCCGAGGACTTCTTTATGGTCGGCTACTTCTTAAGGCAGATCAGCGAAAACGCGCTCTTTACGGAGGATGGCTATAAAAATATATGGGACTTCGCAAAGGGAGAGTACGGCTTGAGCACTTCCAGCGCGAGCCGGTTTATGGCCATTAACGCCCGCTTTTCCATTGACGGCGGGGAGCACATGGCGGAGAAGTACATCGGAATGGGCGTAAGCAAATTACAGGAGATGTTAGGGCTGCCGGACGAGGAGCTGGAGAAGGTAACGCAAGAGACCACAGTCCGAGAGATACGGGCCATGAAAAAGAAGCAGGAGGAACCTAAGTCATTTTTTGGACTTCCTAAAGCGGTATACCCGGAAGGCTCTTTAATTGCCACGGCCGGATGCGGCGGAGATCACGCAAAATATACTTGTTTCAGTTGCGCCCGCCCTTGCAGCATACGGCAGGAGGAACGATACTGCAGGACCGCGCCCCTGGGGAGCCCGTTTTCTTGTACGCAGATGAGCGAAGAAAAGCGGCTGGACATTGAAGCCGGTCTTTTCAGCGATAAATGCCAGCATTTGCACCCGGAGCTCGCACCGATACGGGAAGGAGATAAGGAACCGGACCCCTGCTGCCTTACTTGCGAACATAAAACCTGTTTCAGCCGTTGCGACGTCGCAAAGAAAAGGGACGAGGCAGAGCGCAAGAAAGAGCAGGAGGAGCTGCGGAAGCAGCAGAAAGAAGCGGATAAGCGCAAGGCCGATTTTGTAGAACGGTCCAACGGCGCGCAGAGAAACGTCCGGGACCTTATTAAGCAGCAGGAGGAGAAGCGGCAGCAGGAAGCTGAGGAGAAGAAAGCAGCCCAAAAACTTAAAGAAGATAGCAGGATCCTAAAGTTTTACAAAGATATTTATCCCGGTTCCAGGCAGATTATAGCGAATCGGGATAAGGCAGCCATAACGAAGGAATTTAAGACTTTATATGGCAGCACTTACGAAACCGGAAAAGGGTGGAGTTGTTATCCGGATAAGATTGTCTTTAGAGACGGACCAGAGGCGGAACAGATACAGATCACCTGGGGCCGCTTCACAACGAAGCTGGTAGACTTTTTAGACCGCTTCCCGGAAACAGAAAAGTCAATTCTTTTCGGAGACGATAGCAGGCAGCAGGAGCCGGAGATCATAGACGCCGACTTTAAAGAGGTCGAGCCGGACCAGCAGGAACCGGAACGGAACGATGCGGCCCAGGAGCAGAACGACGAGGCCCAGGAACGGAACGACGAGCTGCAGGAGGACCAGGAGCCGGAGATCGTAGAGGATCCGGAAAGCTACACCCTGGCAGACATAAAAGAGCAGCTACGCAAGCATGAGGCAGACTTAAAGGCATACCGGGAAGTGGGAGACTTGCCGAGCCCCATGATGCAGAAACAGAAAATACTTGTTGATGCCTTGCAGCTTCTGGTGGAAAAGAAAGAGTTTGACGAAAAGGAGGCGGCGGGAATTGATTAAACACGTTTTAGCAGACGGCCGGATCCTTGATAGTATAGATGGCTTCCGTATTCCTTACGAGGAGGCCACAGAGACAGCCTACCGCCTTCTGGCGGGCTTTTTGGAAGGAGGTGGGAGAGTTGGCCGGGATAGACAGAAAACGCGCCATACGGCGCATACGGCGACGCAGGAGACGACGCCAGCGCTTTAAGCGTATGCTTCCTTACATAGCCCTGGGAGCGGTCATAATTGCGGCGGTGGCTTGCCTTGTTTCCGCCGCCAGTTCCCCAGGCGAGGAGACGGCAGCAGAACCGGCGGTGAAGTTTGGGAAGCAGAGACCTGCAGAGACGCAGCCCGCAAAGGTACCAGAGACCACGCAGGAGGCCCAGGAAGCCGAGGAGGTAGACGAGGCCTATATATTAACCAAAATAGCGATGGCAGAGGCCGAAGGCGAGGACACCGAAGGAAAAGCGCTGGTTATTCTTACGGTACTTAACCGGGTAAAGGCTCCGCAGTTCCCCGGAACGATTGCGGAGGTCATAGCACAAAGGAACGCTTTTTCTTCATACAGTAACGGGCGGTACGACCGAGTAGAGCCGGACGCAGACTGCAGGGCAGCCCTTGAGCTTGTAGAGGGCGGGTGGGACG
>BLMD01000276.1 GCA_011959925.1 Lachnospiraceae bacterium | reverse complement strand
ATTGTAATTATCTACGAACCGAAATTGGAAAATGGAAGTACATTTTTTGGAAGCAGAGTTGTGAATAACCTTAATGAATTCAAAAATCAGTCACAGGCAATAATTACAAATCGCTATGACAACTGCCTGGATGATGTGTCGGATAAGGTGTATACTAGGGATTTATATAGACGGGATTAAAACATTTCATGAAGCTTGTACCGATTTCCTATTGGTTGTCGTTAACCATTTTCTTCATGTTGCATAATTATAATGTAACTTTGTTCCAACAAGATTGCTGAATATTATTAATGGCATTTATACAAAATACAATGCCTCTTTACAAGAAAATGCATAGGGATCGAAGTATAATCCAAGGGCGACATATTTATTATCACGGAATACTGAATTATTTACTGCACAGAGATATGCAATTAACTTAATTACAACATTCAACCCTCAACATCCTCCTTATCATTCGTCACATCCCCGCTCCCGCTTAGCGGGATCGTCTCCCCAAGATAAGCAGGCTTTGGCTTCACCAATGTAAACCCAACATCCTTAAACCGTGCCAGTACCTCCCTGGATTTCCGGTAAGCGTCCCCGTCATAAACCGCAGTGTCACACGCAACACCCTGCACGTCAATGTCGAATGCCATCGCGTCATAGAGCGCACGGTACAGATGATACTGCTGTGTCACAATCACAAGGCTGTCTGCCTGAAAGATATCCTTCGCCCTGTACATACTGTCGTAGGTCGAGAAGCCCGCGTGATCCATGAAAATACATTCAGAAGGCACGCCCTGGCCTATGGCGTAAGATTTCATGGCATTTACCTCGTCATAGTCTTCACTCCCGTGATCCCCGCTCATGATGATCCGGTCCGACACACCTTCCTTATACAACTGGATCCCAGTATTCAGGCGTTCTTTCAGCATTGTGCTTGGCTGGCCGTCAGCCCTCACCTGCGCGCCCAGTACCAGGATGGCGTCAGCTTTCTTCTCCGCCTGTATAATATCATCTTCAGACAAAATGGACATCGCATAATTATAAGCGCCATTCTCGATATGCATGATCCCCGATATCCTTGGCGTATAGTTCGGTCCGTCCGGTTCAAACTCACGGCTTCTCAAGGACTGCTCGAAAGTCATCTGCCTGTCCATCCCTTCATAGATGGTGTCTGTCTGGTCTCCGTTGGTTACAATCGTCTTATTCCCCAGT
>BLMD01000275.1 GCA_011959925.1 Lachnospiraceae bacterium | reverse complement strand
ATCAGGATGAAGGAAAGTATGAGATGAAGATAATAAATAGAGATATAGATAGCGGAAAACCCTTTGACTGGGGGAAAACTTCTTTAGATTATGCGAAATTCCGTGACATTTATCCGCAAGAGTTTTATCACAGAATTATTGGTCGTAAATTATGCTTGGACGGACAATCTGTTCTTGATATTGGAACAGGAACGGGAGTTCTTCCTAGAAATATGTATCAGTATGGAGCAAAGTGGACGGCTGCGGATATTTCAGAAAACCAAATTGAACAAGCGAAAATTCTCTCAAAGGGTATGGATATAGATTATCATGTTATATCAACAGAGAATATAAGTTTTTCGGATAACTCTTTTGATGTAATTACAGCATGCCAGTGTTTTTGGTATTTCGACCATGAGATGGTTATGCCTAAGTTTTATCGTATGTTGAAACAAGGGGGAAGTATTCTTGTTTTATATATGGCATGGCTGCCGTTTGAGGATGAGATTGCAGGAGCCAGTGAAAAACTCGTGTTAAAATATAATCCAAATTGGAGCGGCGCAGGAGAAACGAAACACCAAATAGACATACCAGATTGCTACAAAGAAAACTTTGAGCTTGCATATCATGAAGAATATATTTTAAGAATACCGTTTACTCGTGAAAGTTGGAATGGAAGAATGAAGGCTTGTCGTGGAATCGGCGCTTCGCTTACCGAGAAGGAGATTTCGATGTGGGAACAAGAGCATATGACGCTCCTTGAACAAATTGCGCCGAATGAATTTGATATTTTACATTATGCTGCTATTGCAGAACTTAAAAAACAATAAATTCTGTCTGTTGAATTGAAATATGTGAGGTTTTACATAGATATGGATTATAAAATTCGAGAAATTAGAAAAAATGAATATCCCATATTATCTGATTTTTTGTATGAAGCAATTTTTATTTCATAGAGCATGGACAAGCCGCCAAAATCTATGATTGAACAGCCAGAGCTGCAAGTATATATTAAGGATTTTGGAAAAGCGGATGATAGGTGTTTCGTTGTGGAAATAAAAGAGAAGATTGTAGGTGCAGTATGGGGTCGTATCATGAATGCTTATGGTCATATTGATGATGAAACGTCCTCATTTGCCATGTCACTGTATGAGGAATACAGGAATTTAGGCATTGACGCCGCAACGGTGGATAAAGGCAACAGACGCAATCGGTATCATATCAAAATCGGGTAGGTACGGCGGTACATATGCCCATACAGATATGGCCTTTGAATTTGCGTCTTGGATTTCACCAGAATTTAAACTCTATATTATCAAGGACTACCAACGGTTAAAGAAAGAAGAAACAAACCAATTAGCGATTGGGTGGGATGCAGAGAGGGAACTTTCAAAAATAAATTACCGTATTCATACAGATGCAGTAAAGGAATTTCTGATAACACCGACACTGTCCCCGCAGGAAATGGCATATACATACGTATCTGAAGCAGATATTCTTAGTATGGCTTTGTTTGGCAAGACAGCACCACAATGGAGAAACGAAAAGGGAATAAGCGGAA
>BLMD01000274.1 GCA_011959925.1 Lachnospiraceae bacterium | reverse complement strand
GATTTTTTGCGCGGCAGATATACAGAGCGGGAAAAGGAATGAAAACTATATTTATTGTAACAGAAGCAAATGCGGCTGTGGCAACAGGTCATTTGATGGAATGTATCGTATGCGCGGAAGAATTGATGGAAAATGGGTATGGAATATCATTTTGGATCAATGATGATATGGAAAACGGACTGAAAGAGAGGATTCCCTGCAAGTTTCAGGAATACCACGTATCAGTTGAAAATGATTATGAGGTGTTAATAAAAGAAGTATGTCAGATCGTTCCTGAAGTATTGCTGTTTAATTTGAGAGAAATTTCTGAGAAGTTTTTAAAAATATGTAAAGAAAAGATACCGAAAAAAACATCTGTTATTTGTATTGATGAATTCGGGCACAGGAACTTATTGACAGATATCATTATTAATCCGATGATAGATTCATACTATTGGGATTATGCGGGAAGCAAGGCACAATTGTTTTGTGGAGCGGAATACTTGATTTTACCAAAAGAATTGGCACAATATCATAAAAAGAAGAAAGTGATAAATAATGCGATACAAAAAGTCGTGATTACAATGGGTGGCGTAGATCCGCAAAACTATACAGTTGATTTGATAGGAATCATAGCGGGCTGTTTTCAAGATATTGTAATAAATGTTGTTGTTGGTGGCGGAAATCAGCATTATAAAGAGATTGTTGAACGAGTAAAAAGATATAACGGGATAAACTACAATAAAATAAATGTTGTCCGAAATATAATTAATGTTGACCTATTGGAAATGATGTATCAAGCAGATTTAGTGATTTGTTCAGGGGGGAATACACTGCATGAAACAGCGTGTATTGGGACGCCAGCCATTGTGATACCGAGTATGCTGCATGAAGTACATAACGCGCAAGCCTTTGCGGGTAAAGAGTTTGGATTAATGGTAAAGAATAGGGAAAATTTAAAAGCAAAGCTTGGGGAAGCAGTGGAAAATATCAAGTCTTATCAAGTGAGAAGTAAGATGAGCGTTAAGGGGAGACAAATATCTGATGGGTTAGGAAGAATGAGAGTAGTAGAAATCATTGGTGAAGTGTGTTGCCAGTAAATTATTATGCCGTTAATTTTTGGGGAGGAGAGTAATGAAAGAGCTGATCAGTATTGTAGTTCCAGTTTATAATATTGAACGTTACATAGAACAATGTGTGTTGAGTGTTTGTAATCAGACATACAAGAATATAGAAATTATACTTATAGATGATGGTTCAACTGACGGGAGTGGAAGTATTTGTGACCGCTTGGCAGGGCAGGATCAGAGAATCAAGGTTATTCATAAGAAACATGGAGGAAATGCGACTGCCAGAAGAGATGGGGTAAATACTGCAAAAGGAAAATATATCGGATTCGTGGATGGGGACGACTGGATTGAACCGAATATGTATGAAAGTCTTTACAATTTAAACCAGTCTCTATTTATCGTATGTACTGCTGTTTCTACAGCAGGAGCACCATCACTCATCTCTTGATAATCTGGAAATCTACTAGGCCGTGAAGGTTCAGAATTTTCATCTATTCCTTGATACTTTAAACACTGTATTATTTTTCTCACTAATTCTTCTATCATAATCAGTCTATTCTCCATTGTTGCTAACAATTTCGCCATCTCATCCATCTGCTTCTCCACTCTGGCCAACCTTGCCTCCATCTCGTCCATCCTTTTTATGGCTTCATTTT
>BLMD01000273.1 GCA_011959925.1 Lachnospiraceae bacterium | reverse complement strand
AACTTGCTATTCCGTCATGGAAAAGTCCGTTCACAGAACATGGAAAAGCTAAAGTACAGTTTTCCCACATTCTGCATACAGACTTTCCCACAACTCCATAAGATAGCAAGTTATGTACATTACGTACAAATCCAAACTTTCTTCCATAAAGGCTGTAAAAAGGCAATGTCATGATGCTGGGGTCAAAACATAGTGTTTTTTATGTTTGAACCTCCACATGAACCTTGAAAATTTAATATTTTACAGTATATATGCCATAAGAGGCTTCATTAGCTTAGAATCATTGGCGCACTTCTGGCTTATATCTACGCTAATACCGGATTCTGGGTATAGTTCCCTAAACCCTTTCGAAATCCAAAGAGTTTCCTGAAATTTAAAGCCGCTATTTTGCTGCCGAAGAAGAATTTACCCCGCTGTTTCCCTCTTGGAAGTTTGTCAAGATGGTAATTCTTTCGGATATTGGCAGGAATGGTTTCCACACCATTTCTTAACCTCGCTAAATTGCTGAATTCCTCGCTTTGCATATATCTCTGGCTTTTGGCTCTGTTGGAGGCATTTTTTGAGGTAATAAACGTGGCAACCTTTTTATAAATCTTGGGGCGGCACTGTTCTTGATATGGACAGCCGACACAATGATTTCGGTCAAATGAAACCCTGCATTGTCCTGGCCGTCATAACCGCCATCTGTAACCAGAATGATTTCTTCTTCGGATTTTTCCATTTGTGAAAGCGTTTCCTGAAGGAAATGGCTGTCCGTATGTGTATTTTTATCAAACTGATAATCTGTCACTACAGAGCCATTTTTGCCAACGGTTTCTTCCAGGTTGGCTGTGTAGCCTCTATAAAGCTTATCGGATTTATTCCTGTAGGTGGCATCTGGATCGGATGGATTTTGAAGTGCCGACGAATTCATGGTGCCATCTTCCCTGGTTCTCAGACGACGTTTATCATTTTCAACAACTGTCTGGTCAGAAAGGCATCTGACAAAAAGCTGATATTCCGTCGCTTCTTCGAAATCTGTTTTGCACAGTTCCAGCAGGCAGTCACTGTCTGTCAGCAGGGTTTGAATCATTGCCTCCATATCATCATTTCTCTGATGATAGAAGACGCGGTTATATTCATTCGGGCCTGCGTAATGCTTTAGTGGATCAGAAACCATATCGGGCTGCTTCTTTGAAAGATAAACAACCAGTTTGGATATACAGGTGTAGATCAGTTCCATACGGCTTAGAAAACGAATGTTGGATTCTATCATCATGGAATCCATACGGCGTATGCGTCCATTCAGCTTCATTATCTTGCCGATTTTACCGCTAAGATCTTTTACACAGTCGTGGTATAAATCCACACCATGAAGCGTCTCATAGTCATAACATCTTTTACGGAAACGGCTCAGGGTTTTGTTTGGATATAGATGTTGTGGTGTCTTACAGCGGCAATCTGAAGGAGGATGCTTTTTTCAGTGCGCTTCATGAGGATGGATTAAAGATAGCAGGAATCCCGGTTGACATCAATCCAATCTCTACGGAACAGACCGGGAGTTTAGAAGAATATTTGGAAAGTGCGGAGAAATATCTGGATGAAAAGCAAGGCTATATTGAGATTCCTGAAAGTAATGGGCGGGCAGACCGGAAACAGTCTATAACATTTTATGTGGCAGAGTGTTCAGAATTTCATATATTGGGAGAATATCACGACCGTTTGGAGACATTGCAGGAAGCAATGGAATTATATGAAAAAATTCCGGCAGACAGGATAAATGGCATAAAAAGTATCGGTATTCAATTAGAGGATGACAGCATCTATGATGGTACGACTTGTGACCTCATGGTGGTGGGAGAAATCCAAACGGAATTTATCAATGAAATCCCTCATTACAGAGAAAGCCCGCTGGTGCAGAAAGCGATTGCGGATATGGAAGCAATCCTTTTGGAACAAAGAACGGAGCAGGAGGTATCAGATCCGGAAGAGAAAGCAGCGCTTCCGCAACAGACAATGCCAGAGGTAAAGGAAAGAAAAGCTGTTCAGATGGAAGAAAACAGGAATCCAGTCACAGAGGTACGAGATGGAGATACAGAGGTATCCGAAAAGCAGCCTGCAGAACTGAAAAAAGCGGCTGAAAATGCCACCAAAACAGACAGAGCCATATCCGGTGGCAGTAAGAAGCAGTCTGTCTTAAATGCCCTCCGGGAACGGCAGGCAAGGATGAAAGCGCAGGGGAAGGAAAAGCCGGGACAGGAAAAACAGGGGCAGAAAGCACAGATAAAAAAGAAAGGAGAACCGGAATTATGATGGTGAGATTTGAGGAAAATGAATATTTCCTGATGGCAATGTTCCAAAAGGAAAGCAGGCAGGCAACCATAGAGGAAATACATAACGTAATCCCCTACATAGGCAGGGATGAAGAAATGCTCTCACTTATTAACAGCACACTGGAAAAGCTATGGTTCCTTACGGATGAGGCATTTTTAAATATGGATTTGGAACCGTACAAAGAGGAACCGGTGGAGGATGAATGATGGATGTGAACCAATTTGCTGTTTATCAGCTTAAAAATATTCCTGAGAACAGGCCGCTACGGTTCCGTCCATACAGTATGCTGCAGGAGATGAAAATCCAGATACAGTATAGCAGTTATGAACAAGTTTATATGGGAAGGATGCAGCCGGGGGACGGGCCAGAACACATCCGCAGACGTTTTAATGAGAAGTTGCCAAGGACATTTCATGGACATTCGATCAGTGTCAGCGATGTGCTTGTGCTGAATAAGGATGGCGTTGTGATTTCCTATTATGTTGAGAAAGAGGGGTTTACCGTCATAGCCGTGTTTATCCGTAAGGGTTCATCTGGTACACTTGTGTCGATTGATACGGAAGATTTCCATATCGAAGGGAAGAAGGGGAGCTGGCTTGCCTTTGATAGTATTATCGTAGACGGCAGGGAGTTCTTCCTGATGGAAAATAAGGATTATGGGAAGGATGCCGCATGGACAGTAGTGGATGCAGATGGGAAATTAGTAGTGGACGGTGTGCATAATGGATTTGATCAGTCTGTTCTGCAGCAGATCAAAAAGTATCTCTATCCACCGCAGGCTATTTCGGAACCGGAGAAACAAGAAATACTGTCCGGGCATACATTGCCCTCTGAAGCTAATATGTCCTCCGGCAGTCATACGGAAAAAAGGTCGTTGGAAAACTGGCAGAAGTACATGGAGAACGGCGAGTATCTCCGCAGTATCGAAGGAGGAGAAGAACAAAATTACAGCTTTATTGACGGGAATAAAAATAACTGCAAAAAGAAGAAGGGCAGGGTGTCCGTGCTGGCAAAACTTCGGCAGAAACAGGCAGAGATTGCCAGGCGGAGCGGAAAGCCCGCACAACAGATCGCAATGGCAGAGGATATGGAGCGCAGACGGAAATAGGAAAAGGAGAAGTACCTGGCTTAGAGGGGGCAGGGGCTTCTCCTTTTCGCTGTCTATTTATATTTTCCTTGTCTCTTTTAAGTGGTTCAGTTCGGCAAGAGGTAAATCGGTAATTTCCGCAATTTCCTCAAGAGTATCTTTCCCTCTGATAATCAGACGGAGGGCAAATTCCTTTGTTGTTTCTAACGCTGTTTCATTCCGCATTTCCTCTAGCATCTGGCACATAGTCAACACTCCTTCCTCATCGCTTTTGAAAAACCGCACTCTGTCAGCTAATATCTTATAATTCATGTCAGACGGGTCGGTGCATGAGAAATCATGCATCAGCCGTCCTAACGCTGTTTCATCCTGAATCTGTGAATTTACATAGATGATATGGGAATCATCCCCAAAACCATTCCCGGTTTCCTCTACAGAACGGTTGATATGATAGAGGGGAAGCCCGGCTCCCATGACATCATTTTCTGTAATGAAGATAACATAGGATTCCGGAAGCTTCTCATATTTATCTCCCGGTTCCGTGATGTTGGCATCAATCAGGCTGGAATGGTATCTTGCACGTCTTGGGTTTGCGCCCTGGTCGCTTCTTTGTACTTCCACGTTCAGCGCCGCCTCGGTATCGTCAGTGGCAAATATATCAAGCCTTGCCGAGCGTCCCTGTAGATTCTTCATATTATATTGGGAATGTACTTCGGTTACTTTCAGATTATCTTTCTTTAATATGATACGCAGTAACAGCTCCACACATTCAATATCCTCAAACACTTTTGTGCAAAAATCATCGTCCAGTAACCGGAAGTTCTTCAGGCGCTTAAGATCTTCTTCGTGCTTCCGGTTGTATGGGAATCTATTGGAGACGTCCATTGTGTTACCGGTCCTTTCCAAATTCAAATTAGGTATGGCAGGCATTTTCTGGCAGAATACGTTTTTCAAAAGAGATTGCTGTCATCAAAATGCTCCATAATATCCTCTACCCTGCAGTGCAGGATGTTACAGAGCCTGTCTATCGTATTTACTTCCACATTCATGTTGTGCCTTAACCGGTTAAGCTGCGAGCGGTTGATATTGTAATGCGTGTACAGGTCATACTGTGTCACGCCTTTTTCCTTCATGGTTGCCCATAGTCGGTCGTATGTTATCATGCTGTTTTCCGCCTTTATTCAAATGCTGCTTGTATTACTTCTATTATCCATGTAAAATAATTGGAACAATAGTGTGCGTGTAATGATACTATAAAATACAGAAGGGTGGGAAGATAATGTGGGAAAAGATTTGGAAAAGGATATGGTATTTTCTGATTGCTGCAGCGCTGGTATGCGCGGTTCAGTATGGGGTGAGGAAATATCCAGAATGGAGGGAAGCACATTCAGGAGTGCCTGATGTAGTAAGCAGCTTTTCTATGAACAATGACCATCATCTAAATGTGGTTGCCAACAGCAGCCGGATTGAGGATAAGGAAGAATTTGCAAGGGAGATTATCCACATGTGCCAGGACAATTCGTTTCATTCTATCCGATTTTCGACAGATGTAAACGGCTATCCATCGGAGTTGGATATAACGGTGTATCTGAACAGAAAAGACGTGAAAAAGGGGAAAGCGGTCTGCGAGATTGAATTTTCTACGGGCGACTTTCAGAAAGGTTACGATATAAAAAATGATGCGGATAAATTCCATCTTTATCTGGATGGCAAATGTCGCGCTTGAAAGTGGCGTACAGGAGTGTATCGAAAGTTTGCAGGACTTAAAGGCGAATAATGCGGAAGAAAACTATCTGAAAAGGCTTGGCAAAAAAATTGACTATGTGGAAAAACGGCACATTATAACAGAGCTTGGGACTGCCCTTTTTGTTGTTTCCTCTACGCTGATATTAAAGTTTGGGATTGCTACGGTTGCGCTTGTAGGTTCTGCGCTGCTTATTCATGGGGAGATTGATATTCCACTGTTCTTTATGTTTCTGCTTGTGGCTTCAAGGCTGTATGCACCGCTTGAGGGTGCATTGCAAAATCTTGCTGCGGTAATCTCCACCAAAACGAACATAAACCGTATGAACGAAATCCTTGACCAGCCTATCCAGACAGGAACAGACAGGCTAACAAATACAGGATATGACATTGTATTCGACCATGTAGGATTTGCTTATAATACTGGGGAAACCGTATTGAAAGACGTGTCCTTTACGGCAAAACAGGGAGAAGTTACCGCCTTAGTCGGACCGTCCGGCGGCGGCAAAACTACGGTATCACGCCTTGCAGCGAGATTTTGGGATATAAGCAAGGGGAAAATCACTGTCGGCGGTATGGATATATCGAAAATAGATCCGGAAACCTTGCTGTCGCTGTATTCTATTGTATTTCAAGATGTGACGCTGTTTAACAACACAATCATGGAGAATATCAGAATAGGCAGAAAGAACGCAACCGACGAAGAAGTGATTGCAGCGGCAAGACTGGCAAATTGTGAAGAATTTGCGGCAAAGCTCCCGGACGGATATCACAGTATGATTGGTGAAAATGGCTGCGAACTGTCCGGCGGGGAAAGGCAGAGGATTTCAATCGCCCGCGCTTTCCTCAAAAATTCCCCTATCATCTTACTTGATGAAGCAACGGCAAGCCTTGATGTGGAAAACGAAACATTGATACAGGCTGCTTTATCAAGGCTGATAAAGGATAAGACCGTACTTGTTATCGCCCACCGTATGCGTACCGTAAGCGGCGCGGATAAGGTGGTTGTGCTTTCAGACGGTTCTGTTGCGGAACAGGGCACGCCGGAAAAACTGATGAACACAGGCAGGATTTACCCGCATATGGTAAAACTACAAATGATTAGCAGGGATTGGGGGATTTAACATGAATACTGAATGGATAATATGCCCCATATGCCAAAGCAAAACAAGGTTAAAAATGCGGTTATCGGTTCTTTCTTTTTGGTAACACTCATAAGCCGCCATTTTTTAAAACGGACAGCGGAGGACTTTTAGAAACCATGATTAATAATGCGGCGGTATCAGGAGGTACTGTCGTGTTATTTTTTATCCGCTAAATCAGACAAACTATTTTCTGTTAAAAAAATGCAGTGTTCGTTTAGGGGATATACTACCCATGAATATGAACTGTCAAATCATTTAGTATGTCTTGATAACTCGTATTACCCAAATGCCTATGCTGTATGGGCATTTGTTGTAATAGCCCCCTACTGGGAAGGAGGCCGCTGAAAAACATCCTATTATTCAGTTTTGAATTGCAGATATTCATAAAAAATCCACCAGTTTTGAATTGACGCTGTGTCATAACCATGCCGGTGTTTTAATTCGCTGTTTTTTGCCCCTTCCTTATAGCATCCGTCCCTGTGCGGGCAGCATTTACATTTCTCAACGTCAAAAAAGCAGGTCATGCGGGGATTTTTATTCTTCGTTTCTTTTTCACGCCTGTCCAAGTATTTATGGACTGCCAGATGCCCTGCCTTACACTGGGACATCCCTGCATCTTTATTAAATTCAAATTCATCTTCTTTTGTCCGGTTTCCCTGCTTTTGCGGACCAGTTCCGGCAGTTCTTCTTTTTCTTTGATGACCGAAATCAGGGCATGACCGTATGCCAGTTCTTTTTCCAAGGAATCTTCTGTGTTTTTATCCGGAAGACGCTCTTTCATTGTTTCATCTGTTTCATAAACAGAACGCCGCAGTTTCTTTGACTGTTCTAAAAGCGCCTGTCTTGGCGTTTTCTGATTGTATCTTGATTTTGTATGGGTTGCATCCACGATCATGGATTTTGATTTTATAATGCCTTTTTCCAATGCGGTCTGGACTGTTTTCGCGGCCAGCATGTCCAACAGGTTCATATCTTTCAGACGCAGTTTGCGGAATTTTGTCAGGGAGCTTGGATTGATTACGCTTTCTTCCGGCGCCATATCAAGAAAATATTTGGACATCCGGACAGGCGGGACTGCATTGCGTCCATTATCGAGACAATATTTATCAATAAGCGCTTCATAAATAAACCCAAAATATACCAGTTCTTTTATCTGTCGGAGCAGGTTGTCTTTTGGAACGACTAATTCATATATTTCCATGTAGGGACTTAATACTAAATTCTTCATATGGCATTGGATATAACCGGAAGCAAATTAAATATAAAGATCATTCCCTTTCCTTGTTGAACAGGCTTTTTTCATTGCCAATGCCGCAACAGAAACCATAGCCCCATTTACTTTACGGGATGACTGCGGGCATTGTACGACACAGCGCATACAGGAAATACATTTTTTACTGTCCGTAACTTTTGGATTTTCTTTGCTGATTGCCTGTGCAGGGCACTGTCTGGCGCAAAGACCACAGTCTGTGCAGTTATTGTCCGCTTTGGGTACTAAGCCAATTCCAGCCGCTTTCTTGTAGGGGCGGGTTCCCGGAATCTGCGGTGTGGAAAGACTGGTCAGATTACTGTTTATTTTCTCTAATATTTTTTTCGCAAAGCTGCTTAATTCTTTTTTATCCTTAGTGTCCGGTCTGCCTGCAGCGTACTGGTGCATAATAGAATGTTCTGCGATGGCGGCAATGGCAGCAATTACCTGAAAGCCGCTTTTTTCAGCAGCATCGCTTAATTCAATCAGGGTATCCTCATATGCCCTGTTACCATATACGCAGACAATTACACAGGGGGTATGATTGCCATGAATATTTGAGATTCTCTGAGTGGCAAGACCTGGAACACGTCCGCCAAAAGACGGAGCTGCAATAAGCGCAATATCATCTTTTTCAAAACTAAGCGAGGAAGAATCGGTTTCTGCATTGGACAAATCAATTTCATTTACAGGCAGTCCCCATGTATTTGTTATGGCATCTGCAACCTTTTTCGTTCCTCCTGTCGGGCTAAAAATAATCTGTGAAACTCTCATGCTTGCTCCTCCTGTAAAACTAAAATTTACACCATTATAACAGGCATATGGTGTAGTGTCAAGATTTACAGCAATAATAATATATGCTACAATCTAACGTGGAAAGGAGTAATGTCATGCATATCAGTACAAAATGTTCGGTTGCGATTCATTGCCTTATTTTTATTTATGAATATGGGGATAAGCAGAAGGTAACCAGTGAACTTCTGGCGTTATCAACCGGGATCAATCCTGTCACAATCCGCAATATTATTAGTTCATTGAAAAAGGATGGCATAATATCTGTGAAATTTGGGACAGGCGGAACAACACTGAACTGTCCGCCGGATGAAGTGACCTTATACCGTATATGTAAAGCGATAGAGCCAGCCTTTAGTTCCAAACTTATAGGTATTCATTCACTGCCTTCGCAGCTATGCCCCATAGGAAAAAATATCCATAATGTATTGGACTGCTCTTATGAGAAAATAAGAAATGACCTATGCCAAAGTTTAGAAAGCATCACATTAGGAAATATCATATCCGATTATCACCGTATTGAGCATAAGCCAGATTAATATTTATGCCGAAAAGGATATTGAGATAAAATGTAGGGAGTGGGTGGGATTTCGCCGCCTTCGGCATTATGTACATTTCCATGATGCTTTTTTTGCTTTTAAAGTCCTTTTCAGACAGGGAACTACCGAGAAGGGTTATTATCCCGGTCTGGCTGTTCCTGTGCCTTTTAAGGGGATGCCCGCCTGCTCCAGCATACGCTTTGCGCCGCCATAAAGGATGATCTGGCTCTCATGCTTACGGAAATAAGCGTCAGG
>BLMD01000272.1 GCA_011959925.1 Lachnospiraceae bacterium | reverse complement strand
ACTCATTCAAGTCCGCAATGGTTTTGTTATATGCTGCCTCATAGTCATATGGGATGAACTGCATCCCCCTCTTTTTCTTCTTTCTTTCCTGTCCTTTCCTCTCCATCTGACACACTCCTGTTGCACCCGCCCCTCAAGGTTTTCGCTGACTTGTTACTATCAATTACAAGGACGGTAAAAGCCCGAAAATTCCCTTGAAACAAGGCTTTTTTCATGATTTTGCGCTTGTGTTTTCGTGTCAGATTTGTTATAATATTTCTTGTAGAACAACTGACACAAAAGCACGATTGAAACGGACGACTGCTGCCAACGGTCGCCCGTTTCTTTTTATCCTTTTCAAGCTGCTGCCTCTTTCTCTCTGACCTGCACCGTCACCTTGACCCGCTCCCGTTCAGAGATTATCCGTGCAATGGTCTCATAAAATTTCTTGATATTCTCTGCGCTCACCCGCCGTCACCTCCACGTTCTTTCCCGATACTCAATCATCATCCCGCCATCTTTCGCACACTGAATCTCCGCAGCCATGCCCTCCGAAATACCGTATTTCATGCCGACGACGATTCCGTCACACCTCCTCAATATGTTCATTCCTGCTCCCAGTCCGATCTCCCACTCCTCCTCGATGCTTTCATCAAGACACTGCGTCATGTAGAGGTGCGGTGTCACCGGACAATCGCCCCGCAGCAATATTGTTCTTGTCAACGCTTTTGCATACTCGACGTTACGCTGCAACGTCACCGCATCCGTCGCCCGATACGGCGAACATATGTATAAAAGTTTCATTCAACTGCCCCCTGTGCATCAAATATTCCAACTTCATCTCCCCAACTATCCCACCCATCAATCTCCTCTCTTGCGAATAGTTCTATTTTGGGAATATCCCCGAATAATTCATTTATAAATTCTCTGACGCAATTCGGTTTTCTGCTGTGTTCCCGTCTTTCCGCATAGAATAATTGCTTGACACTATTTGATTTTTTATACTTGAGCATAGTTCCCTTTGTTCCAAATAAGCATATTTCGCAATTTTTCATCGTCCATGCCCCTAAATTGCTGATTTGCTTACCGTTTTTTGTAGTTTTAGCCCATATAAAGGCAATCGTTACATACTTGAACCCCCATGCCTCCATTAGCTTAACTGCCTCTTTTATATGAGCGTCCGTTGACCACATGAAAATAGCGCAATTTTCATCTGCGATTCTTTTCACATCCCACTGCTCCATGTCTGCACTTTTTTCCGTGCTATACACTTTTTCAAGAGGTCTGAATCTTTTCCCGCCGTATTTTTGAACCTCTTTGCTCCCAAATTTCCACGGCGGGTCAGCATATATCACGTTGTACTTATTTTCCGTGCTGAAAATATCTATTTGCATTTTTCATATTCCTCCTGTCAGCCCGTTGTATTCCTCGAATGTGGGCGTTTTCCAAAAAATAAAGTTGTTACACCATCTTTGCAGCTTTTTATATATAGGGTCTGCGTGTTCCCGATCGTAGATCATGGGATATGGTGAAAAATTCAATGATCTGCAAAACTGTATTCTTTCAATGTCCTGTTCTAACGTCGTTCCGAAATTGACCAGTATATAAACCGTGACTTTCCCTTTGTCCTTGTCAAATCCCGTCATTTCCTTAAACCTTTTCATTTTCGGCTCAACGATGTCTTTATCCTCGTACCTGTCATATGCGACATGAATTTTTTCCAGTTTGATCTCTTTCAGAATTGCAATGTTTTCCTCATTCATGAGGCGCACATCCAGTCCTTGATTAAAATTCACTTTCGCCCCGCTGTCCGCTAACTGCTGCAATAGTTCCATGTGTTCCCGACACGCTAAAATGTTCGGGTCACACAAAACTATTTTCTTTTGCCCCCGCCAAAACTCGGACAGATCGGCGACCTTGTATGACCGTTTCCCCTCTTTCTGCTCTACATGACAAAAGGCGCATCCCCTCGGACATCCCCTTGTCAGAAAACCGAACGCCGTGTCTTTTGTTTGCTCCGGATAAAGGGAGTAGTCCGGATAAATGTGTTCTATGTAGTCCGGCAAATCAGCGTCTTTCATTTTGTCAAAAATCTCTTTCCCGTTGACCGTCTGAATTGCGTACCCACTCCCGCCTCTGATGATCTTCTCTGCGTTGACGTGATATTCGTAATCATGAGAAAACGAAAACACTTTGCTCATATATACCTTGTCAAGTGGCTTTTGAGGGAAACCGTGCAATAATGGCTCATACCACTCCACCGTGTCTCCCCGCTGCTTATGCCATGCAGATATTTTCATGAGAGGCAAGTTCGGGTAATTATGACCGTCAACGTCAATCAGTCCGATTCTTTCCTGCTGCCCCTTTATGCTGTGACTGCTGCTGACTGTTTCCGTTCCTGCTCCTGCTGCCATCTTGCCCGCTCCTCCTCTTTGCCCGTCAAATATCCGGCAATGAATGACTTGTCAGATTCCGGCAATAACAGGAACTTTTCTGCAATGCCCTCAACCATTTCCCTTTTCTTTGCTTTTACTGTCATGAATGTTCCTCCTCTCTGAATGTGTTTATAGATAGCGCATCCCTCTACACGTCAAAACATACCGAATGATACGCCATGAACCTGTCTCTCCGTTTGAATACCTTGAACCATGATGTGAACGCCTGTCCGGTGCAATCGAACATTGACGGCATTGCCGAAATCGTCTCACGCTCCTCAAAATATTCCTCTGCATCCTGCATGTTCCCCAGTGTTTCCGGTAATTCAATCAAGAGGACATATCCGTCAATTCCGTCATCTTTCACAATCCTCCGATCGCTGCTTTCCTTGTGAAATTTCCGAATCTCCCGCTTTTGCTCGGCGATCTTCTCGTTGACCGATTTCATCTTTTCCGGCTCTAACTTCCCACACTCTGAAAGTAATTCTTTGTATATGCTCAAAATCTCATATGCGTTTTTCAAATCTCTACTATTTCTCACCTGCATCCGCTTTCCTCCTGCTCCGGTGGCTCTCTCGGTCTTTTCAACCCGCTCACCTCTATTCCGGCGATGTATACCGTGTTTTGATTTTTTCACCTTAAAAAAATCAATTAAAAACCTGTTGACCGACTATGAACTCTCTAGCATGGTTCACCCGCTGCCATGTTTCCCACGGTATCACTGACTTTGTCTCTCGGCTTGCCATCGTCAGACACAAGGTTGCCATCCCTGCATGACGGGGCGACTGCTGCCCCGTTTCGGCTTTTATTCAATTCCGTTTATCTCCCGCCTTGAAAGTTCCCGAAAGAATCGGTCATATATAGCGATTTTCTCTTTGAACTCCTCCATGCACTCCTGCATGAACGGCTCTGCCTTAACCTCCGGAGACAACTTTTCCTCCATTTCTTTCAGACATGCCTCAAGGGAATCATGTTCTTTCACCGATGCGTTGAAATAGCACATCCGCATATTGTATGTACTGCATCCGATCTCCCCGTCTAAAATTCTTTTTACCCGCAGGGCGTTTTGATTGTTCGCATTATCTCTCAACATTGTCATTCCTCCTGTTCTGCGGGAGGCTTGCGCCTCCCTGCTGCCTCTATGCCACAAGTTCAATTTCCCTGTGCTGTGTATCAATGCACCGTGTATAATCGAAATCAAATCCCGTACTATAATTTAGGTCGTTTCCCTCTCTTGACAGCTTTTCAAAATCTCTGTCCTCAAGTGCCTTGACTATGAATTTTCCTGTCTTTATATCAACGTCCACCAGTTCAACATATTCGATGTGATACCAACATCCGTTAGGTGTTTTCATGCAACCGCTCCGGTCTCTGACACACATCTTTTTGATGTTCTTTTCCTTTTCCGGCTCCGGAATTGTTTTCAGCATCGGACGAATGTTTTTCACAAAATCCTGTTTGTTGAGTGTGCTGCTCATGTATAATTTTTCGATTGCCTTGAACTGCTCGTCTGTGACTTCTCTCTTTGCGATTGCCTCAAATTCATGTTTCATCATGGTTTTTTACCTCCTGTTTGTTGTCTATGGTTACATTTTAATCGCCTATGGTCACTTTGTCAATACTTTTTTGTTGCCTTTGGTAACTTTTTTATTGATTTCTGTTTTAGTTCGTGCTATATTGTCATTAACAAGGGAGGTGATATACTTGACGCAAGGTGAGCGAATAAAAGAAATTAGAAAATCCCTCAATCTTACTCTTGAGAAATTCGGTGAAAAAATAGGTGTTACAAAAACCGCTATTTCAAGGATTGAAAAAGGTGAACGTGGTTGCACTGAACAAATGACAAAGGCGATTTGCCGTGAGTTCGGCGTTGATTACATATGGTTGACCACTGGTGAGGGAGAAATGTTTGTCGATTCTGACGATGGTTTCATCGAAAAGATTGACCGCATTATGGCAGGTGAGAGCGACATTCGGAAAAATGCAATAAAAGCCCTCGTCAATGCCAGTACGGAGGACATTGAGGCTCTTGACCGCCTCATTGATTTGTATTTGCAAGCTAAAAACGAAAAAGACTGACAGTCTTTTCAACTGCCAGTCTCGCTCATGGTGTACAGATACAAAACGAATTTGTATATCCTCTTGAGGATTTTTTCACTATGTATCTTTCCGACTAACTCAATGATAGCCTCTTTGTAACTCAAGGGAACACCACCTCCCTTCCGATACGCATTGTAGCACAAATTTCCATGATTGTGGAAATCGTGAGGCGCATTTCCATGATTATGGAAATATTCTCACCTGCTGCCGACATCCTGTCCGGCGTGTGATACAATTATTTGTATTCGGATTCAAACAGGTCGGTGATTTTGACATCAAGCGCAATGGCTATCGTTTCAAGCTGAAACAATGTCGGTGACACCTTACCGTTTTCGATGTTGTTGAGCGTCGATTTTCCGATTCCGGATTTCTTCGCCAACTCCATCAAAGTGAACCGTTTTTCGGTTCTTTTTTCCCATAATAGAATTTTCACCCTGCTCACCTCCTTTCAAAAGGAAGTTTACAAGGTGGCGTGATTCTCTTATAGAATGGAGGTGCTTTGAATGTCAAAATGTAGAAAATGCGGTCGTCACGGTTTATTTCTCATGATAAATATAAAAACCGGACTTTGTTCCAACTGTCAGCGGGAACTCATGCAAAAAGAGACTGAACCGCTTAACCCCGAACCCCAAAAGCCCGTTGAGAAATCTATTGAGATTCCGACTGTTTATATTGGAAATCATATGAAAAGCAAGTTAATTGAAAAATTTGAGGATGTTGAATTGCAACGTCCGGATTCTATGCCGGACTTCTCAAAAATCGACTGCTGTGACAATGTGTATTTTGTGGTTGAGAATGATATGGTCATCGCAAAACGCATTGTTGAGACCCTCGGTTTTGTGACTGATGCTCACATAGCATCCGAAATCAAGAACTCACTCGAAAATCATAGACCTATTTTTTCACAAATTCTTGGATATGATGACGAAACCGGAGAAATACATCTTGTTATTGCCTTTTACAAAATCGTCAATTATGACTATACAGATTATGTTGAGGAAAAAGACAAGAGCCTCGACGATGAAACTGTCGGCTATTATAGATAAATAAAAAAAGACGACCTCCGCTGCAACGGAAATCGCCTTTTACAGAATCATTCACACCCCGCAAAACGCACGGTGGTAAAATGACCCCTCGCAAGTCTCATTTTACCACGAAACCGTGCTTTTGCATAGGTTTTATTTTTATACCTTTTTATGATTGGAGTTGATAAAATGAGACGAAAAACCGTCGCCACCGTTGAGAAAATCCTGTTCCGTGTCGCAATCTATATCCGTGTATCTACTGACAGGCAAGTAAAAGAGGGCGATTCCATGCGTGACCAACTATCGACCGGACAGAAATACATCGACACGCATGAGAACATGATTCTCGTTGATACCTACATCGACGACGGAATCTCCGGACAAAAACTCAAGAGAGACGATTTTCAACGCCTCCTCGATGATGTGCGGGCGGGAAAGATTGACCTTGTCATTTTCACCCGCCTTGACCGATGGTTCAGAAACCTCCGGCATTATCTGAACACGCAAGACATCCTCGACAAATACGGTGTTTCGTGGACTGCGATTGAGCAGCCCTATTTTGACACATCCACGCCCCACGGACGGGCGTTCGTGAATAATTCAATGATATGGGCTGAACTTGAGGCTCAAAACGATTCTGACAGAATCCTCGGCGTGTTCGATGACAAGGTTGACAACGGTGAGGTTCTTTCCGGCTCAACCCCGCTCGGATATTCCATCAAAGGCAAGCACCTCACACCGAATGACGATGCCCCGACCGCCGTTGCAATCTTTCAGTTTTATCGAAAGAGCGGGAACTTGAGTGAAACACTCCGGTATATGGAATCAGAGTTCGGACTGGTTCGATCTGCTGCCAGTCTCAAGAATATGCTCACAAACACAAAATACATCGGAGAGTTTCGGGATAATAAAGAATACTGTCCGGCAATTATTGACCGTGATCTCTTTGAGGACGTTCAGCGACTTCTCAAAATCAACATCAAGGACGGGAAAAAGCATGATTATATTTTCGGCGGGCTTGTGGTCTGCGACGACTGCGATCATGTCATGAGCGGATGTCAACATCGGTGTGGCGGTCGCCTCCGTGCGGACGGTACACGGGCAATATACAAATATAGCTGCTACCGATGCAGACAGGGCGTGAACCTGCACCGATGCCCGAACCGGAAAATCGTCATGGAATCCACCCTTGAGGCGATGATGCTTGACCGCATCCGTCCGGAACTTGAAAAGTATATTGCAGAATATGAGGTTGCGAACCTGCCCGCCATCCGGACGGACGCAAAACGCCGGAGTGTCGAAAACAAATTACAGAAATTGAAAGACCTGTTTTTGAATGACCTCATAACGATGGATGAATTTAAACTTGATCGGGAAAAGCTGCTTTTGCAGCTTGAGAAAATCAATGCAGAGGATTCCCGCCCCGTCAAGGATTTGTCATATCTGCGGGAGTTCTTGAAAATGGATTTTGAAAGTGTATATGATTCTTTTTCCATTCCGGAAAAGCGTGAATTGTGGCGGTCAATCGTCAAGGAAATCCGTGTTGACCATGAGAAAAATATCCACATTATTTTTTTGTGATTGTTGTACTACTAACTTTGCCCCTCCGGTAGGCTCATCCGCCATGATGATGGCAGGTCGGGCCGCCAGCGCCCTGCCGATTGCCACTCTCTGCTGCTGTCCTCCGGAAAGCTGGCTGGGCAGGTGTTTCCTGCGCTCCTTTAATCCCAGAATCTCTAGCAGCTCCTCCACATACTTCTGATCCGGTTTCTGGTAGTCCAAAAGCAATGGGAATGTAATGTTCTGCTCTACATTCAATTCCGGGATCAGGTTAAAGGACTGGAAGATAAACCCGATATTCTGGCGGCGGAACACCGTGAGTTTCTTTTCGGGCATGGAAAAAATGTCCTTGCCATCAATCAGCACTTTTCCGGATGTCGGGTTATCCAAAGCCCCCACCACATTTAAAAGCGTGCTTTTTCCGGATCCGGATTCGCCTACGATTGCGATAAATTCCCCTTTGCCCACGGAGAAGGAAACATGGTCAAGCGCCCGGACTTCCGCTTCCCCTTTTCCATAGGTCTTGCATAGATTTTGTACTTCAAGAATATTCATATTCATTACCTGCCTTTCGGGAATTATCATACCCAATGGGTCTTACTTCCACATGAATTTCATCTTACTCTTTTGTAAGATGAAGATAGAATGTGCAAAAGCACATTCTTGCGCCGAGCGCGGCCGCTTGCGGCATACTACCTCTTCGCGTGAGTGCGCATCCCCCGGAGGGTTTTATCATACAGGGAACGAAGTTTCCTGTATGGTAAAAAAACTTAAGACAAACCTGCTTCCCTGTCCGACCCTGCTGGTTACAGAAATCGTCCCCTGATGGGCTTCCACAATGGATTTTGCCAGCGGCAGCCCCAGGCCGATTCCATGGATATCCTGGGAAAAACGGCTCCGGTAGAACCGTTTGAAGATATTATGGATATCCTCCTGGTGGATCCCTGTTCCGTTGTCTTCCACCACAATATTTGTAAGAAGGGGCGTCCTCTCCCAGCTGATTACTACTTTCCCGCCTCTTTTGGTATGCTCCAGCGCATTTTTCACCACATTCCCCAAAGCTTCCGACATCCAGAGGGCATCGCAGTAAAGGGAAACATCGCTGTTCCCGGATAATACAATTTCTTTCGCGTCCTGAGTGGCAAATGTCTCAAAGCGTTCCGTCACATCCGTAAGGAGCATTTCTATGTTTTCCTCTGCCTTTTCCATCCTAACCGTGCCTGCGTCCAGCCTGGCTATTTTTAAGAGCGTATAAACTACATCTTCCACCCGGCGTATTTCCCGCAGGGATTTCCGAGTAAATTCCTGGATTGTCTCCCTGTCCGTACCCTCCTGCACCATAATCTCATCATACATTTTAAGCGCCGCCAGGGGCGTCTTTAACTGGTGGGAAACATCTGAGATCATACCCTGCAGAAATTCGCGCGTCTGTTTTTCATGTTCTGCCTGGGCAGAGAGGATAGCGGCAAGTTCATTGATCCTATGGAACAGGCTGTACCAGTCCCCGGTTTCCTCACTGTCAATCCTCTGTCCCGTATCCCCTGAAAGGAACCGGGTAATCACAGTATCTGCCTTTGCTATCGCTTTGTTTTGTTTCCGGATGTAGATCCAGACTGTCAGAAAAACAGCTAGAAAAGCACAAAAAAACATACCTCCGAACCAGGCGGCGGTATGCTTTCGGTAAGCGTATACGGCAGGGATCAGTCTGGGATCTGCATTTCCATGGTAACCCGCTTCCTTAAGGATCCGCCTTCCGGCCTCCAGGTCAGAGTCCGTTTTGTCTTTCGTAAACGCGGCTGCCACATTTGTGTCCGGGTGGTTTACCAGATACCCTGCCGTCCCATAATCATGCTCCACCATTGTTTTCTGGTAATCATTCGTCATATAAGACAAAACGACCGTGAAACCTGCCGCCGTAGCCAGACAGATGGCAAGCAGGCAGCACAGCATCCTCCTTGTTTCTTTTCCCATTGTTTTCATCTTCCATCACTCCCCGGCCCATTTATAGCCAAACCCGATCTCCGTCAGAAGCTTTGTGGGGGAATTCGGGTCATCTTCAATCTTCCTCCTCAGCCTGCGTATATAGACGGAAAGGGTATTGTCATCCACATAGCTGCCGTTCCCATCCCAAAGGCGGTCTAAGATCAGTTCCCTTGGCAGGATGCGGCCTGGATTCTTCAAAAACAGGCAGAGCAGCTTATATTCCACCAATGTTAAGGGAATCTCTGTTTCCCCTTTCCAACAGATCCGTTCAGACAGGTCAATCCGGATCCCATCGGATTCCAGAATCGTATCACTCTTATGAAATTGCTGCCCAGAACGGCGCAGCAATGCGTTGATCCTTGAAAGGACCTCCCCTAATTTAAAGGGTTTGGTAATGTAGTCATCTCCACCCATGTCCAGCCCTTTTACAATGCTGATCTCTTCATCCGAAGCTGTCAGGAATATGATCGGGACAGCAGAGGTCTTTCTTACTTCTTTACAGATATCAAAGCCTGTCCCGTCCGGCAGCGTGACATCCAGCAGCAGAAGGTCATACTGGCCTGCCCGGAAGAATTGATATGTTTCCATTACGGTACGGGCATTATCTACCAGAAAACCATTTTTCTCAAGTGTATATTTCAGGCCTTCAATCAGGCTTAAATCATCTTCTACATATAATATCTTTTTGTCTTTCATGATAATCTCCAGCACATTAAGAAACTGCCATTTTTTTATGAAACATATACCAAAGTATAAAAACCGGGAACAATGCGCATGCAGCCACTACTATCGCATCTGTTACCGCAAACATACTGAAAAATGTCTCCTGCCTGCCCGCACTCCAAGCGGCCTGCACAATCACCACGATTCCTGCTGCCACGCCGCCTTGACATAAGCCCTCTTTCATTATCATCCAATACATCTCTTTTTTCCGGATGCCGATTTTATGCATGATTTTAAAATCATTTCTCCTGTTCAGCAGGTTTGTAAATATGGTATTGAAATAGACCAAAAGGCCGATCACCGCAAGAATGATGATAAAAAAGCATTGCATCACCTTCTGGCTGTGATCCGAATCTACATACTTTTGTATTTGACGGTTGGCATTGCGGAAGGAATATCCGTTCGTATCTGAAATACGCTCCAAATTGGATGCGGCAACTGCCTCCACGCCCTCCTTGGTCCACACATTGACAACCTGCCGGTACAGACTGCCCGGAAAAGCCCTGGCAGTTTCCTCATCTACAACCAGAAGATTTCCACCGATATGATTTTCCGACAATATAACATTTCGGATATCCAAAAGCTTTACACGGGCAGACTTACATCCCTCTTTCGAGCCGTTTGCAATCAATTGCTCATCATAGATGGTAAACGTATCCCCAATCTCCAGATTCAATGTCTTTGCCAGCTCTGGTTCCATGATTGCGGCGTAACCATCCTCTTTTTCGTCATAACCTGGCGCCAGCGCCTCCATATTCTCCGTTGTCGCCAAAACCAGATTGTATAAGCATTGTTTCTTTCCGTCAATATCCTGTTCCATAGCGAGCATCGACTCATAAGTCCCGCTGTCAGCGTTTAATTTTCCCCTGTCCTCGCACAGGAAGATTCCCCTGTCGTAATTGATCTTATAATCCTGCACCTGCCGGATACCCGGAGCTGCTTTCATTTCCTGAAAAACCGAATCAGATATGGATGGGATATCCCCGCCCTGTATATTTTCATAAATGCTGCCTGCTGTCACCTGAAGATCCCCAGGGACATATTCCTTAACAAAAAGAATCCCTTCGTCACTGTGGTTATCCTGGATTCCCAGGATGCTGATCAGGATTGCAGAAAGCGACACAATCAGAAGCGCCAGCGCCTGCTTTCTTGTATTTTTTCTTTTACCGCGCATAAATTCCGTTGGCATGGAATTTTGAAGTTGAAACATAATGCCTGCCATACTCGGTATGACCATGAACAGGAGCATCACTGCCGTATCCCCTACGCTGTCCCACGACAATTCAGAAAAAACCAGCCCCTCAGCGTCATAAGCATGGGCGAATGCTTTCATGATCTCGCCATATACCGCCTGATTCAGGAAATATCCTATCAGGATTCCTGTCGCAAATCCGATCAAAATGAAGATCAGGAATTCCATCCCGGCAATTTTCATCAGATCCTTTGTCTGAAACCCTATTTTTCTCAGAGCAATAAAGTCCCGTTTCTTTTCAAAAAGGCGGTTATAAAAAATGTTATACACAACCAGGATGCCTACCAGCCATATGGTAAAATTCATGATTATATTCTGTTTTTTCAGGGTTCCTCCATCCGTGACAGCTTCTGCAAGCATATCATTGATCTGCGTTTTTAAGGTTTCTGACTCTTCCTCTCCATAGCCTAAATAAGCATTCAGCTTATTTAGATTTTCCGGGATTTTCTCCTCATCGGAAAACCGAACCACGGCGTTTACCCGCCCGTTTTTCTCTCTAAGTATTTTTTCTGCAAGCGCCTCTGAGACATATCCGCTTTTCCGGTCCGTAAACCCAGCTACATTGTCAATGACACCGATAACCGTAAGGGTAAGATCCGGTATGCGGAATGTCACCTCCCCTGTATCTGCGTCTGTAGCTGACAGGCTGACAGAAACCGTATCGCCTAATTCCAGTCCATATTTTTCCATATAATTTTTTGTAAATACAATTTCCTCTTCTTTTTGTGCCCAGCGCCCGTTTATAACCTGCTTGATATTCGCCTCTGCTACAGTTGCTCCTAAATCCCGGAAACCTTCATCTATATAGTCGAATGCCGTCCCATCCTCCGCCTGCCCCAGGTGGAAGCTCAGCCCGGCATCCGCGACGAAATCACATGCTTTCATCTTCTGAAACTCTGCCTCTGAAATATCAGAATATGTTACATGCTGCCGTCCCTCCAAAGCCTCCGCATTCAATCTGTTTACCGTCTGGACATTTGCAAAAAGCTGATTCCCAATTAGAAGAAATACCGTGACAAAACAAAGAAACAGGCTTGTCAGGACGGTATTCCTTTTCTCTTTTAAAAGATACCCTCTCACTAAAGATAAGATTTTCTTTCTATCCACTGACAATTTCACCGTCCTCTAAGCGGATCACACGGTCCGCATCTTTTACAAGATCTTCATTATGCGTAACCATCAGGATACTGGTTTCATACTTTTCTGCCAGATTTTTTAACAGGTCTATGACGATTCTTTCCGACTTGGAATCAAGATTTCCAGTAGGCTCGTCGGCAAAAAGAATGGGCGGATGGTTGATCAGCGCCCTTGCAATGGCCACCCTCTGCTGTTCTCCTCCCGATAATTGATCCGGATAACATGTTTCATATTTTCTGATTCCCAGCGCATCAAGAAGCTCCCCTACATAATCCGCGTTTGCTTCTAGCTCCGGCAGACGGATATTTTCAGTAACATTCAATGAGTACAGTAATTCATATGCCTGGAATACAAAACCTATTTTTTCCCGCCGAAGAAGCGTCCTTTTTTCTTCATTCAGATGAAAAATATCCGTACCTTCAATATAGACCTTCCCCTCTGAAGGTTTGTCCAGACCGGCAAGAATATTTAAAAGCGTTGATTTCCCTGAACCGCTTCTTCCAAGTATAGCTACAAATTCCCCTTTTTGAATCGTTACCGACACACTATGCAACACCTGCAATGATACCGCATTTTGGGAATATATTCTCGAAATATTCTCTGCTCTCAATACTTCCAATTTTATTTACCTCCAACATATGCCTAATAAAACTATGATTTCTAAAGTCAGCAGAATCAGCAATACATACAGCAGTACCGGCCAGGCCGAGACGGCTCCCGCAAGCAGCAGCATTGCCACCGGAACCAAATATTTCCGAGGATGGTGCCACAGGTCGCTTTCAATCTTCCAGCCACGGATGGGGTGAAACCATTCCAGAAGCACAGACAGCGCCGCACTCTGCAGGGCAAAGAAAACAGCCCCGGCAATCATCAGGACAGTGACACCGCCGTTTTGTATCTGCCAGCTACAGAGGAATATCACATCTGCAGCCATATTACAGGAAAAGATAAACAGGCAGTATGGGATGCAAAAGCGCCGTTTCTGTCCGGGCAGGAAACGGACTGCCTGCTCCAGGTCACGGTCGCAGGATAGCAGGATACAAATAGGGGTATTTAAGGATAGAATCGAAAACCCCACTGGGACAACAGACAGCCCGGCCATTTCTCTTAAAAAATACGGCATTACAATGGCTACGCACCACATCACACCAGTATTGACCAGATAATTCCTGTGGCAGCTCAGATACCGAAAAAAGTACCGCCATAAGGAAGCTTTCTTCCTCTGCCGGATCGCATGGTGTTTCTCACTCTCCCCCTGATAAAAAGCATAGACCTCTGCCTTCCGCAAGATCAGAATAGCGATGAAACTATTCGCAAGCAGCAACAGTCCAAACCATGTCCTACTTCCACAAAATAAAATTGCAGACACCATGGCAACAGCCCAGAACCCACCCGCATACCAGTATTTTCTCAGGGAATAGGCGGCGGCAGCCATAAGGACCGCATGAAACATACTGATGGCCATTCCTATCATCTCTATGGGCTTCCATGCAGAAACGGCCAGCAGAACCGCCAGCAGCAGCCCTGTCTTTGTAAGAACCGTATAGCCTCCCAGCGCCGCCACATAGGAGAATACAAACTCTTTGGGTTGATGCGGCAGCATCAGCATATGTTTCAGCTCCACAGCATTATCTCTGGAAGAAAGGGCCTGCCACATCACGCCGGCAGTAAAGGCACTGATCATCAGGATCCGTACAAATGCCGCAACCTGCACCTGAAAGCCTGCGATATACAGCCCCCAAAACAGAATCACATCCATCAAAAGTGTCCGGGGCAGCCGCTCGTATCTTGCCCCAAACAGTTTTTTTGCAAAGGCTTTACCTGTCATTTTCATCATGCAGCGCCTCCCGGATATCCGCGGCATTGATCTGTCCGCCTTCAAAGGTCTGCCGGATCTTACCGTCCTCCAGGACAAATACCCGGTCAGAGGTCAGCGTGATGCTCTCCAGGATATGGGAAGAAAACAGCACAGTCCCATACTCTTTATAGCCCAGAATCTGCTGGTACAGATATTCCGTGCTCTGGAAATCCAGGCCATTGACCGGCTCGTCCAGGAGGAGCAGTCTGGGTTTCAGGGCAAAAGCCGTGATCAGAAATGCTTTTTTCCGGTTCCCGGTTGACAACTCCCGTAACAGGGTATCTGTATATTCTTCAAAGTGAAAGCCCTGTACCAGCTCCGACACATCCGGCACACTCTTCCCGTAGGCGGCGCATACATAAGCCAGGTATTCCCGGAAAGTAAAATACGAAAAGGAATTGTCCTCGGCAAACACCGTATAGCGGCAGAGCTTAAAATCCTGCTTCCGGAAATCCACAGGAGCGCCGCTAAAGCAGATACCGTCTGAACGAAAGGTCGCAAGCAAGCCGGAAATCACCTTCAGAAATGTGGTTTTCCCGGCTCCGTTCAGACCGATCAGACCTGCCACTTCATGCTCCGCCAGCGAAAAAGAGAATCCCGAAAGTATCATTTTCTCTTCACTGTACCACGCACTCAGATTTTTAATCGTCAGGAGCGTTTCTCCCATCTTACCTCTCCCCTTTGCCGTCCTTCTCTTTTTTCCATGCTGCATATGCGAAGTACAGGAATACGCCTGCCAATACCAGATAACGCCCCATCATCGGGAAGTTACCGGATACCCCGCATACAATGGCTGCAACCAGCCAGATCAGTCCAATGATTCCACGAATATAAATATGACGCATTGTTATTTACCTCCTTCATTGCTTACGGTTCGTAATTTAGTTTCTTTTGAGAGAGATATTTTCCACTGCCTCTGCGGCTGGCAACTCAAGCCCCCAGGCAGCTTGCAGCTCTGCCGTATCCGTTGTTCCAGTATGGCTATTCCGACAGAGCGATCCTGTAAATATCCGCCTGTTCTCCATCAATTTCAAAGCTGCGCTCATAGACTCCTCCATTCCGGATGATTGTTTTAACCGCAGGTTCATTCTTCCTTTCCACAGAAAGATGCAGTTCGTTCATCCCGGTCTTTTTGGCAATCTCCAATAACTGACGCAGCATTTCCGTAGCAAAGCCTTTTCTTCTTTCTGACGGACGAACGCTGTAACCGCAATGACCGAGATCCTTCAGGAAGTCGTTCAGCGTATGCCTGAAATCAATGATTCCCACAATTCTATCATTATCGACAGCAAAGAATATGACCTGAATATCCTTGTTATTGGAGATCGCACAACAGATGTGCTCCCTATCAAGATTTTCGTGTGTCAGTTTTACAAGTTCCATATTCTATTGCCTCCTTATCCTTTGATCTGCATTTCGATATAATAAAAGAATCAACCCAATCAACGCCAGTGTGACAGCCGCCGCTATGGTGGAACCGGCACGCATAACGGGGAACTGCTCATATTTCAATATGTAGGTAACAAATGCATTCGGCAGGTTCACGAAAAAGGATACCATCAGGTTATTACCAGATAGCTTGTATGCAGCTGCAAATCCGATCCCTACTGCAAACAGCAGAAAAATGTCCTCCCAGGTGCGGAACCCCGGATAGCCTAAATGGTAAAGGGAGAACATTTCCCCGGAAACCAGAATTGCCGGTACCCATCCAAATTGCCGGTCAATCCGGCTCTGCATAAATCCCCGGAATAAAAATTCCTCAAAAAACGTGGTCATGATCAGCGGCACAATTCCCATACGCAGCAAGTGCCAGGGGATCTGCTCACCGACAGCCATCTTCGGGATAATCTGCCCTCCAACGGAAAATACCACAAAGGCAGCCAAAACAACCCATTGCCGTAATGCAGATAATCAGCATGATTTCTATGCCGGCTGAAATCAGGAGCATTTTTCCTTTTCCCCTGTTTGCTGTTTCCTTCATCCTAACCACCCTTGATAAAACGCAGCTGCCCCAAAAATTGCGCCTACAACCATCGCCGCCAATGTTACAAGAATCATGACAGGGTGCTCTTTCATCAGTTTCCCTAATTCTTTTAAATCTTTCATGAAACCACCTCTCCTTTATCCTACAACGGAAATTTCACGCTTCTTTTTTAGTTCTATAAAACTATATATTCCCAAAATTATATATACGGGCACAACAATATATAATGTCAAATCAGCATATCCGTTTATACTCGAAAAGCAATAAGGCAAAGCGCAGACATTGCAATTTTGCTTACTATTACAATCAGTGACTAATTTAGCACACGTACCTTCTCAATAGATGGCTGACGATCAAAAGGTGATAGTCCCACATAAAAAGCAAGAAAACCCACTGCCGCAACCAGCGCTCCAATGATTCCGTATTTTTTAAGCCCATCGATCAAGCCCTTTTTCCTAAATCCCAAGTCCCATGCAGGACATAATGTTCTTAAAAACAAATAGGCTGCCGCTCCTATGATCAAAAAATTTACCATAAACGTAAAATAAACAGGTTCTATGTCCGCAACTTGAATATGGACGAAAAACGCGCTTGGAATACCTGTTATATCCATAAACGCAACGAGCAAAGTCAAAACTGCTATATAAATAAACTCTCGCTTTTTCAAAACGCTCCCTCCAAATTTCTATCCGTTTCCTTTCCTGTTCCTGCAGCAATAAACGACCATCACAAACGCAAATGAAATTATCTGTGCAGCCATGATCCGGACAATCTGTAATTCGTCTGCGCCATTTTGCGAAACGACATGCAGCATATTCGCAGCAACGGTATTATTGAATAAATGGCTTTGTTTCAGAGAGCGTTTTAAGAAACAGACCGCGAAAAACGCCTTCCTCCATCCATACATTGATAATGTTGAACAGTACGCATAACAGAAAAAAAACAAAATCCGTATTTTTTATCTGCGAGCCTGTTAAAGAAAAACTGCTGATATAGATTTCCAAATACGCGGGATTGCCTTGCAGAGCCAAAATCCCTAATTCCAATCCAAAAGAAACGGCAAAGCACACGCTTCCCAATAATAAGCCTTTCAAAATACCGCTTACAAAGCCGTTTTTTTGAAATCCGATATCACCCCATGTAAGATTTATCTTTTTCAATACCAGCGCCAATAAGATAATCCCAACAACTTTATGGAGCACATTTTCTCCAATAGCTGTTTTGTCTGTTTCAATTAGAAAGTATTCCACAAACCTTACAGACAGGCAAAGCATGAAAATTATCATGCATAAATTATTCGGTTTGCATTTTATGTTTCTTTCCATATATAGCCCTCCAATCAGCGCCAGGGAATCAGGGCACAGAGCATCCGTCTTTTTTATGATACTGTCTATTATTTTTTATTCCTGTCATTCATTCCAAATCTTTCGGTATAAATCCCAATCATAATTTTTCATTTCTCCCCGTTTATATCCTTATCCCCTGTTTTTAAATGGGCAGCCGTTCTATCTGCTTTCAAAATATCCCGCGTTCTTTTTTCTTCTATCTTTTTGCAGGCTTCCACCATTCCATTTTTCGTTTCTCCTATTATTACTTATTTTTATACTCATGTTCCTTAACAACATGGAAGCAGTCAGTCAACCTTATGAAAACACACTGTCTGTTCTTTCATGGATATGTTCCCGACCTCATAACCATAATCCGCCAATTCCTTTTTGTATTTCAAGAAAGAGTGGTCAATCGGTATCCCCGCAATCTCCTGAATCTCCTCAAAGGTCAGTTGAAATGATTCCTTTCCGCTTTTCTGCACATATTCCCATAATGCATTGTATTTACTCATTGTCTTTTTCCTCTCTAATGATTACAAAATTGCAGAGCTTATTGCATCTATATTCTTCTTTACAGAACCTGAAAGAGCACGGTTATTGACATGATTTATCCCCTTTCTGCCCTCTCTTTTTCTTAAAAACATAAATGACAGTATTGATGATGCATAACAGCACAAAAAGACTTGTAAAGTTAATCCAAATATCCCTGTACGCTGTTTTCGCCAAGGGTTCCCGCAATCCGCTGAACCAGACATAGGCGAACGCCAACAGCTGAGAGGGAATATATGCAATCAAATATCTGAGAGCCAAAGGCTTAACAGGCAGATTCGTACACAGCTCAAATGCTGCTATCCCGATCAGGAGAATGATTGCCCTGTCTAATTCGTGCCAGTTACCGCTTGGGTCTTCATAGACGCCGTTACAAAGATACAAAACGCTGCTTAACAATGTAATTACTGTATATATAATCGAATAAATCGACACAATGCGGATCCATTTTTTCTGATTCATTTTTCCCTCCGATCTCAATTTAGCAAATCTGATAACACCATTATTCCGCTTCACCCAAATTGTATATCATTGCCAATGCAATCTTTCCGGCCATATCTCTGTCACTTGTATTCTGGGGCGATTTCCCATAGATAGCAAAACAGTATCCGTTATATGTCCAGTCTATCATAAATATATCCCCAGTTTCATTAACCCTCATATAAGGAAAAAGATATTCCCCGTCTGCGGTGGATGCCGTCCATTCAATTTTGGTGGAATCCACAAAAACTTCATCCGGTAGAACGAATTTCTCTCCTTTACCGACAGCAAAAGTGCAGAGCCCCACATTCTCTAATTCGAACTCAATCTGTAACTCATCCTCTCCTGTTTTTATAACTGTAACATTTGATACAATCGGCATATGATCCAACACTTCTTTTGGGTTGCCAAATTCGGCTGCGTTCACAATCTCCATTTCACCCAAACCGGTATTATCTCCTGCCAGGTCTTCAGAATCCCTTCCAGCATCCGGTTCCTCTGCATCGAAGTCGCTTTTTTGATCCTGCCCAGCAGCCGGCCAATCCTGATAAAGCGCCAGCTACAAGAACCATACAGCCTAATGTTTTAAGATTTTTATTGCACATAGTATATTTCCTTCTGAAAAGGCCGATTTTTCTTTTTATACAGAAACAGAGAGAGTTGCATCGGGTTCGGGTCTGGCTGCTTTCCCGGTATTCGTATAAATTACAGGCTCTGTATTAGCAGCATCCGCTGTTTCTTCGATAGATACGCCGTTGTCTGCACCGGTCTGAACCGAATCCGTCTTCTCGTCCAATGCAACCTTTCCGCTTTCACTGATGCTTACGGTATCTGTATCCTCATTCCGGCTTTCCTCTATCCTCTTTTCCAGCTCCTCGCGCTCTTCCTTGCGTTTCCTGATGGCGTTTTCCTGTTCCGTCTTCGCTTTTTCCCTTGCCTCCTTTGCGTCCTCCTCCATTCCTTTTTCTGCTTTCTTTTGATAGTCCTCCGCCTTCTCTGCAAAGTCCCCGACATACCTCATCGCCCGCTCCATGACAGCTGTATCACCTCTCCGTTCTGCGTCTTTATAGACACGGAAGGGTGTATTCAGTAACTTCATATTTGTACTTGCTCCTGCAAGACCTTCCATTGTTTTCGTATGCATAATTGTCCCTCCTGAATTCTTCCTGACATACTCCTTTCTAAGAAACCAAAATGATGCCGCCATTCCAAAATACCGGAAAACAGTGCGCATTCGCCACCATCTCCCGGTATGGATACCACACTAAAAACTTCAGTCTCTTTTATTCTGATACTGAAGCATTCTGCCGCCTGTATGTATCATTGTCTTTCTGGCTTAACTCGTTTTCTACCTGTGCCAGCTTTTTCTCCAGCTCCCGGATTTTGTTTTCCTCTTTATTGCCGGATGGCACAGAGGGATGCCCGAAGGACGGTTCATTCCCGGAAACCGACTGGATCTGCTGCTTAAGCTGCTGCTTTTTCTCTTTCAGCATCTTGATCTCCCTGTCAACCTTATCCGTATTTGTGACACATTTCTCCTCCGGCTTTCCCTGGCTGTCTCCGCCTGCCTTATGGGACGGCAGTTCGCCCGCCCCGTCAGGGTTCTGCATTGCGGGATGCCCGGATGGGTATACCTTCGGTGCTTTACCATCTTCGCTTTCCTCGGAACGGTCATCCTTTCCATTGGCATGGCCAGCTTTGGGGTCATCAAAAAAGATTTTCCGGCTGCCGTTCTCGTCCTGTCCTACCCGGTACAGTCCCGTAGGCTTTTGCCCCGATTTTTCACTGCTGATGTATTCATCCCGTGGTTCGGACAACTTGCCAACGTTTTTTTCCTCAGCAGCTTTCTCAGCTCCCTTTGCCTTTTCTGCCCTTTCGGCGGCTTGTTTTTCCTTTACCCGCTCTGCGTTGCCGGCGCCGGAATGATCATAATTTCCCCGGCCTTGCCGTATAGCATCAAGGTATCCTTTCGGGTTTTCATAAATCTGCATTGCCATAAGCATGTTCCTCCTTCAAATTGATATTGTCAGGAAACTTCTTTGCAGCCGATCCCCGCCGCAGGCAGCTTCCTTTTTCTTTTTTCGGTTATAGAAGATAGCATTTTAATCCATTTGCTGTGGGCTGCTTTCTAGATGCTGTGGAATGATCAGCAGCACATGGAGGACAAATACATTCTCCTGTGTCTCTATACTCATGGCGCCGCCATATTTTTCAGCCACTTTTTTTACATTCGACAGACCTGTCCCTTTTTTGAACGCTCCTTTCCCGTGGAAGCTGTTCTGAATTTCCATCATAAGGAAATCCCCCTGGATCCGCCCGGACACACGGATATATTTTTCTATGCCGGCGCCCAGATTTTTTACTGCATGGATTGCATTATCCAGTGCATTTGACAGGACAATACAGATATCAATATCTCTGATGCCACAGGGGTATGGCAGAAGGAGGGAACAGTCCACACCTATCCCCATGCTTTTTGCAATCCCCAGTTTGTTCCCCACCAGAATATCCACAACCGGGTTGTTAGTGCTGCAGGGGAAGGACATTTTTTCCGCCATATCGTCCAGATCCTCCATATAGGTTACGGCTTCCTCCAGTTTCCCATTCTGCAGAAGCTTTTTTACCACTGCGATGTGGTTTCTGATATCATGGCGGAAAGACTTTGTTTCATCGTAACGGGTTTTCGCTTCCTCCACATACTGGTTCAGGGAATGTTCCTGCTGCTCCAGAAGTGAAATTTCAGTGCCCAAACGAAAACTCTGCTGCAGTTTCTTATAGGAAAACAGGATGCAGAACAGGCTGGCAAGTCCCAGAAAATACATGGCCAGCATCTGCCCATGGCTGAAAAAGTGTTCCGCAGGCCCTTTGTCCGTCAGGATCTCAAACTGGAAGTCATATTCAATCGCATTGATATAGTTACTCATAATAAATATCATCAGGATCGGAACAAAAATCAGAAACATCTGCTGCATTCCCATTGCGGTATCAGGAGCATCCGCAGCACACAGGGCATCCATGGAAAAATAGCGGTATACGATATAATAGCAAAACCCACTCAGCATAAAGGATGCCGCCTCGCAGATCAGCATGCCCGCAATATTGCCTGGCTCATGGAAAAAAGCAGGCAGCCATGGGTATGGAAGGCTCATCAGTGAGCTCACGATTCCGCTGCAGAGCAACAGGATTTCCGTTGTCAGAGTCGCATACAGAAGGGAAGCCTTAAAATGCGCATGGCAGGCAAAAGCCCCACCTATCGAAATCACTAAGACAAACACCACAAAACCAACAATCGTGCCGCCTGGAATAAACTCGCCCACAATCACTGCGCCTACTACAAACAGGAAATAAAAAGGAGGCCGCATTTTCTTTTTCAAAATTTTTGCCAGAAAATAAATCTGGAAAGACGTTTCCAGCACGCCCATAATATATACATTAAAAAAATCTAAATACTCAGCCATGTTACCTGCCCCCATATGTAAAAGCCCTGAATCACTTTCTTACGGTCTGCGCAGTAAATGCGCAGACCTGCCGGATAACCGCAAAGTTCTTATATGTTTTTCATATACCGCAGAACAACACCGGAAAACTCCTTACTCCGCAGCCGCGATACGGGAACTTCTTTGCCGTTATCCATATATGCAGTCCCGTTTTTATATCCTTTTAAGTGCTTCAGGTTGATAAGATAGCTCCTGTGGCACCGGAAAAAATGACTGTCCAGCTTTGATTCCAGATTTTCGATCCGCTCATAATAATCAACAACCTCTCCTGATGTCAGATTCAGATATATTTTCCGGTCTATGATCTCGCAGAAAATAATCTCATCCTCCCGAATGATGCGTCCCTCATATCCCTTTTGCACCAGCAGGCTGTCCTCGACGGCATTTTGCATAGAAGCAAAGAGGCGTTCCATGGTTTTCTCAAATTGTTTTTCCTCCACCGGCTTGACCAGATAATCGTAGGCCTGTACCTCGAAAGACTGAAATACCATCTCTTTCAGCACCGTAATGAAAATCAGAAACCCCCGGAACTTATCAGCTCGAAGCTTCCTTGCCGTTTCCATGCCGTCCATACCCTTCATCTGGATATCCAGAAACAGAATGTCAATCTGCCCGTCATAATTTAGCAGTTCCTCACCGCTGGTAAATGTCCCAAGCTGGATCTCCCTGTTCTTTTTACGGAAAAAATCGGAGGCCATTGCCCTTATATGATCGGACATGTGTTTTTCATCATCACAGATTGCAATACGGATCAATGCGCCACCTCCTCCATTATTCGTCAACAGCAAAAGAAAAACTATTGCCGTTGCCACAGACTGACATTTTATTATAGCCAGTCCGAAATGCCAAAACAATTTAATTGCTGTGAAATGTTTATCTGCTGCCGCGAAATGCTGTGTAAAAATTTCTATCAGATCACATCAGATCACATACAAATTTTGTAAGTCGAAATCCACGCCTCTTCCGATCCTTATTTCCAGTCGGCGGTCTGTGTCTGTTTTTTAGTTTCTCTCTGCCCTGTTACTTCCGGAGTAGTCCCGGCGTGAGGTTGATGGTTGCTGCATCAACCTCATGGCATCCTAACTTCTGCGCCAGCTCATCCCCACGGACAGTGACGCTGCCGGACGTAGGCGTATCCAGCCCGCCCATCATGAGTTCTATTATTCAAGACAATAGAATTTTCGCAAAGCGTGGATTCTATCATTTAAAAACAAAAATCTCTTCAATCGGGGCTTCTACAGCCCTGGAAATATTAATTGCCAGCTTTAATGACGGATTATATTGCGCTTTTTCCAGACGCATAATTGTTTCCCGTCGCACGCCTACTTTTTCTGCCAACTGCTCCTGTGTCAGATCTTTCATTTGCCGGTACTTTTTTAATCTGCATTCAAATTCTGCCATATCCTATTCCTCGCCTTCCTCTGCCTGGTCGTCATGGTCATACCGGAACAGCAAATATTCAGAGAAGAAAATCCCCAGCCCCAATGCAAGTGAAAGAATAATAATTGCAGCAATCAGGGTATACTCAAGGTTTCCAAAAAGTTTCCCCTGACAAAGAATGATCAGTGCTGCAAACATAACTCCAAAAGTAATCCTATACGCTTTCACCTTAGCACGGGCAATGTTCTCACGGAAACGCTCATCCATAAATGTTCCTGACATCTTTCCTTCATAGTAAAAACCAAAAAAACCGAAGAACAGGAAAAACGCAAACGGAAAAACTGTACCATCCACAGGATATGTCCAGAAACCGGCAAACCCCAAAAATCCCAATATTCCCAAACACCCCAGCTTTGGATTTATTTTACGGGTGACACCTGTTTCTACTGCTTGTCTCTGCTTTTTTCCTGCATGGATAAAAAGCGTGACAAACAGTGCAACAAGATAAACACAAACAAGAGAAAGCGAAACAATCATCGGCAAATCCTTTATGTCAAATACAGAATCCTTAAAATCCATCGGAACTACCAGACGGGAATCATTATAAGCCACCGCGTACCATGACGAAAGAAGCACACTCAACACACAAAGTATCCCACAGCCAATCCAAATTTTCTTTTTATTTGTTTTCATCTTAATTCTCCCATTATTGTGATATATTTATCTCTTTATACGACAAATATATCACTTGTTTCCCCTTGTGTCAATAAATTCCTCTTCCGGACATGCTTTCAGGAACTTCCTCACCATTGAAGCCCATGCGCACACAAGCTTTGCAGAAGCGTCCATGTGCTCCCCGATCTCACTGCTGGTGTAGCCCTGGGACATTAAAATCATTGCGTCTATCCCCTCTCAGCCTCCTGCCAGACCATGTGACAATGCGGTTCAGCAGGTCATGGTCGGAAGCCTTTTTCTGCGTATTTGCACCAAAAATACGTATTTTATTAAGAATACTTACAATATCCTCCTGCGCAGGCATGCCCTACAATGCCTCCAGACCACATACCGGGGCTTACCGTGTTGCTGTAACCGCAATAAGAGGCCTGTTTCATACATTTTCCTCCAATTCTATCTTTCATAAATTATTGGCATTTATTCCATGCCTAATTATATATAAGCAAAAAAGCCAGACGGAATTGAATCTCCCAATCTGGCTCTTAACTTATCTAAATTTTCTCCCAATCAAATTCTATTTCTCCCAATTTTCAGCCTATCTATATTTCATTTGTAAAAAGAAATCCAGAGCGATAATAACTATGGCCCGCCCCCCTGTGGCAATTTTCACTTACAGAGTCTTTGCGAATCCTTATAGCAAACCTTCCTTTCTTATGTATTTGGTCCATCTGCCGCCGGATTCCCTGTGTTTTAGTTTGGACAAAATCAGCGAAAACCCTGCATTTATGCGGCTTCCTTAACCTTGTCCTATTATAACGCATTAGTCTATTCTGCGCACAATTCCTGTTGCTTTCATATGAAATATTCCTCCATTTACATTTTCTATCGTTCGCCGCGGCGCAATCTCTTTTATGAAATTAACTTCCTGTGATGATAGTATTTGTAAATAAATGAAATTTATTCAATCGAGTATTTTAAAGTCCAAAAACCACACGAGCACTTGACAAACCTATACAACAGGGAGTAAAATTTACATTGCATAAAAAAATACAATATCATATAAACAGGAGGAGAAGATGATATGAAAAGAATGAAACATGTAATTATTGGTTTATTGGCACTGGGAATGATATTTACAATGACAGCCTGTGGAGGCAAAGAACAGACCGTTACATACCAGGGCGAAATGGAAGAAAACGGACTCAAAGCAAAAGACACTATGACCTTTTCAGCAAAAGGCGATACCGTAGAAAAGCTTACGGAAGTGATCGAATTTGATATTTCTTCCTTTGAGGATGACGTAAAAGAACAGCTCAATTCCGTTTACGAAGAATTAGCAGGACAGTATAACGAAATCGAAGGCGTAAGCTGTAAAATGACCGCCGAAGATAACACCATCACATTCAATATAGATGTTGACACCACAGGAGACGCCGTAAAAGAACTGACATCCAAAGGTCTGCTGGATATGGCAGGCGGCGATGGGAGCGGCAAAATTTCCTTAAAGGCCAGTGAAGAATCCTTAAAAAGCAACGGATACACAAAATCAGAATAAAAGCGATAAAAAAGAAGCTGCAGCCTGAAAACGGTTGCAGCTCTTTTTATTATCACTTAGTCATGCAGCTCATCACTGTCAAAAGTTTCACAATATCTTGCAAAAAAGGACGGCGCTTCCCCTTTGATATAAAGATGGGAAACATCTCCGAATCGGCTGATACGAAATGATGCAATCCCTTCTCTCCTCTCTTCTGTCATCACCGTGGAAACGGAGGACGGCGCAGCGCAGAACCCATGCCAGAGCGTCATCGGCGAAACGCCGATCAAGTGCCCCAGCAGCACGCACTCCAATGCAAAATGGCAGAAGAATGCAATCGTATCTCGATTTGCCCGTTCTGCGCGGTAACAATTACCGTCCCGAACATATCCATGCTTTTCTAACAGCGCGTCAAACGATTTTGTCACATGCACATACTCTTCCCACACGCCGCCTTCCTTCATCAAAGCAGTCTGAGCCCATGCGTCCCTGTCATAATATTCCCTGACGTTTGTCCAGTCCTGCGGCAGAAAATCCCAGCAGTTGATTTTATATCCCTTGTCAGGCCGTATGACTTTTGCGGGAAATTCCTGCAGCCAGTCACATTCTTCCGCCTGCATCCTCTTTTTTTGAAGGGTGGGAAGCGCCGTATCCTTTGCCCTTCCCAGAGGTGAAACATAACAATAGTCTATTTTTTCGCCTGCAAGATATTCTGCAAGATACTCCGCTTCCCGAAACCCTTTGGGAGTCAGGGAATCTTTTTCATAGTCCGGCTCTCCGTGCCGTATAAAAAGCAGTCTCATTCTTAAACCTTATCCTTTAAAACATATAATTTTTTCAGCGCCTATGCGAAGGATCAGACCGTTTCTGCATGCGGTCCTGTTCCCACGTTTCTCTTTTCATCACCTGCGGCGCTTACCGGCACAGTTCACACATCTGCTGCCATTTCTTCTCCATATCCGCTACCAGCGCAAACTGCGTTCTGCATCGGTCAAGATTGTGCTTCTCTCTTGAAATTTTAAAATAAACGTCGCCTTCCAGGTAATCTGCCAGAAAACGCATGCCGCATTCTAACGTCATCATTTTCGCTCCCATCGGCAGTACCTTGATTTCATTCGGCGTCAGCCTTCCGCCGCAGCCTTCTAAAAATCCTTTGACGTAAATCTCAAATAATTCCAGGGACAGCGATACTTTTGATACATCCGGCTCGTCTTCTGCAGCCGTATTCGCCCCAAAACGGATCGCATCGCCGAAATCATGCGCGGAAAGTCCCGGCATTACCGTATCCAGATCGATCACGCAAATCGCCTGATGCGTATCGGAATCGATCATAATATTGTTCAGTTTCGTATCGTTATGCGTAACCCGCAGCGGCAGCTCGCCTTTTGCCAGCATATCATGAAGTTCGGATACTTCCTTGCTCCTTGCCCGCACAAACGCAATTTCTTCCTGCACTTCGGCAGCCCTGCCCTTTACGTCCGCTTCTACTGCTTTTTCAAAATCCTGATATCTTTTCGCCGTATTATGGAAATTCGGAATGGTTTCATGCAGCGTCTCCGCCGGGAAATTGGCAAGCTGCGCCTGAAATTTGCCGAACGCTACGGCGCTCTGGTAAAAATCTTCCTTGCTTTCTACCGCATCAAATGTCTGTGCGCCTTCAATAAACTCATATACGCGCCACTTACTGCCGTCTTCATCCGTATAGTATGAAGATCCGTCTTTCGTCATGACTACGGTAAGCGTCCCTCTCTTGGGATCTCCGCCTGTGCGGCTGATCTCCTCCCGCAGAAACGACGTCACATGCAGAATATTTTCCATCAGCTCATCCGTATTTTTAAATATCGTCGTATTGATCCCCTGCAGAATGTATTTCCTGCCCTCTGACATTTTGGCAAGATATGTATGATTAATATGTCCGCTGCCGTACGGCTCTACAGAAACCACATCCTGCTCTACCAAAAACTGTTCCAAAAGCTGTTTCTTTTCCATTTGTATCCCTCTCCTTATGCTTCCCATAATTGTTCCGGATAAATCCCGTTTGCTTTAAAATCTGCGATTGCTTTCATTACGGTTTCTTTATCTTCTTTATATGTTACTCCATACCAGCGATCCTCGGATTTCAATACCGCAACTTCGGCTTTCTGCTCCTCCATCAGCTGCTGCACGGCAGACGGAAGGAAGAATTCACATTTGAGCGGATTTTCGGACAGATTTTCTTCTAAGAATGCCGGAAAACGCTGCTCCAGCTCATCCATCAGATTCTGCTCGAATCCCCACATATTCATAGATGCAATGCTTCCCTCCGGAATTTTCACCCAAGAAGCGCCCTCGTCCTCGGTATATACCGTTTCATCCCCGTGTCTCTCAATCCTGGTACGTTCGTGGATTTCCATAAGATGACCGCTTTCATCGATTCTGCAGACGCCTCTCGCCACATATCCGTTTTCCGTCAGGGTATTTTCCATAATGTAACCCACCATCACATACTGATACCTGCCGTTTTCCTCTTTCGGACTGCTCAGATAATCATAAATCATCTGAAATGCACGGCGCCCGTAAAAGTCATCCGCATTGATCACTGCGAACGGTCCGTTCACCTGATCCTTGCAGCATAAAACGGCATGCCCCGTACCAAACGGTTTCTGCCTGCCTTCGGGAACCGTATACCCCTCCGGAAGCGCATCTAAATCCTGATAGGCATATGTTACCTGCATCCGTTTTGCAATCCGGTCTCCGATACATTCCCGGAATACTTCTTCATTCTCTCTTTTTATGATGAAGATTACCTTTTCAAATCCAGCCAGCATGGCATCGTAAACGGAAAAATCAAGGATTACATGTCCCGCATCATCCATCGGATCCATCTGTTTTAAGCCTCCGTAACGGCTTCCCATGCCTGCTGCCATAACCACCAATACCGGTTTGTCCATACATCCATACCTCCTGCTTATTTTATTATTCATGTCACCATTGTAACAAACTTACCCGTTTTACACAGTACCATTTACCGCTTTTTGCTTACCACTTTAGAAAATGTGCCGCTCAGCACTTTTTTACCGCTGCTGTTTTTGTAAGATTTGATTTTGTAATAAGCGGTTTTTCCTTTTTTTGCTTTCTTGTCCAGATACTTTTTCGTTCCGCCTTTCTTGATCTCGGCAATTTTTTTATAACCCTTCTTTTTCTTATAAGAACGGTAAATCACATAACCGTCCGCTCCGTTTGTCTTTTTCCAGCTTAACTGGATTCCCTTCTTTGCTTTCTTCGCTTTCAGCCCTTTGGGCGCTTCCGGTTTTGTTATCGTTTCCTGCTCCGAGGGTTTTTTCGTAAATTTTGCCGTCAGCTCCGTATCTTTCTGTAAAGAAAACGTATAACGGATCTCCTTCGATACCAGCTTATTTCCCTCATACCAGCCGGCAAATTCATAACCCGCCTGCAAAGATGCCGTAACGGTGACCGACGTTTGATAGGGGGCCTGCGATACGCTGCTGGATGCACTTCCTCCCGTCTGCGCCGTCACCTTCACCTGAAATGTTTTCTTTGCAAACCTTGCTTGAAGCGTCTGTCCCGGCGTCACCGTAAACGTATAATTTTTATCTGCGGAAAGCATCTCTTCACTGCCTTTGATAAACCAGCCGGCAAATTCATAACCTTCTTCCGGTTCTGCCGTCACTGTCACAACATCCCCCGGCATCGCCTGATCGGGAATTCCGGTTACCATTCCGCCTTCCTGACTGCCGGTTTCTACAATCTCTCCGGCATCAATCGGCTTTTCTTCCGGGATCTTAAAACTGTAAACGGCATGAGGAGCCAGTGTATAAACAAAACTGCCCTCTTCCGCCGTGACTTCTGTTTTCTCCACCGTTATTTTATCCGGTTCGGCTAACGTATTCATATCCGTTACATTCTCTGACGCCAGAGACCAAACCTGTATCTTCTGTCCTGTCAGATTCCGGTCCTTTATCGAAAGTGCAACAGAAGCCGCGCTCTCTTCTTTATTATTCACAACCATAACATACGTGTTTCCGTCATCATCTGTCGTGGAATATACGTTGATGTTATTCACGGCAGTATTTCCGCTGCCTGTAAATACGTCATTGCCCACGACCGTCTCACTGACCTGATGATTTCCCGTCATCTGATTGAATAGGGAGAACAAACGGGCGGAAGGAGTCGATACATATTGGTTTCCTTCACTCCCCTCATGGCACTGAATGACACACTGCTGCCACGCGCCCAGATTATCGCTTCCCGCCGTGGTATCCACAAGGCAGTGTTTGTTCTGGTATGCCGCTCCGGCATTGACACAGTCGATCATATGGTTTGCAATATAAATCGCATGCCCCAGAGAAGTCTGATAATTGCTTGCCGGACTGACACTTAAAATTCCAAATTCGGAAACCGCCACTTTTTTACTGTCATCGTTTGTCACCGTATGCATTTTATTTTTATAGGTTGCGATTTGATTGGAATAATTCTTTGCTTTTACCAGAGAATCTCCATAACCGGTAACGCTTTTGCTATAGGGATGAATAATGACGCCGTCATATTTGTCATCGTATCCCTTTTGATGCATCTTGTCGATAAAACTGTTCTGATGCCCGTCATAAATGCCGGAATAAAGTTCAATGTTCGGATCTACTTCTTTCATCGCTTCATAATAATCGACAAATCCCGCCTGATCTGTCTTATAATTGCAGGTAATCTGCGCCCCCCGCGCCGGAATATTGCCGTTTGTCCCGTCTCCGAAAGTAATTTTACCCGTTTGGTAATCAAATGTGCACACATTCTCTGCTCCTTTGCCCGCCAGAGAATCTACCACTTCCCACTTTGTTCCTGCGACAAATACTTCCGCCGTATCCTGTACAACCGGAAGATAATACACATAACGTTCCTCATTCGGATTTCCGTCGCTCAAAGACGCCGACGCTCTCCAATCACCCTTCTTTGCCACTTTGTTGTTGGTCTGATAATAACTGGTCTGTCCGGAAATCGTCATTCGGTCGCCTTCAATATAAAGATCCACAACGCCCTTGTTATTTTCGCTGAGTCCCGACATCCAATAATTTTGCCCCGTATCGCTGAATTCATTGCCAAGTTCAAACCGTACAACGCCGTAAGGTTCTTCATGCCCGTTTTCCGCGCGCACTCTCGCCCAGTCTGTTCCGCCGTTCGGATTGCTTCCGTCGTTGGGCGCGTTTAAATACTCAACCAGATCCGCCGCATCCTCCGGATTTCCTCTTCCCAGGCCATAGACAAAAATCGCTTCTGCATTTAAATCGTCGTAAATCCACTTCATCGCTTCATCCACGCCAAACGCAGGATCTACCGGCTGCTCTCCGGCATTGGAATAGAAATTATTTCCGGCAATCGTTGTCGTTCTCTCCTCGCCTATCGTGTCTTTCCAGGTAAAGAGATTGGAAACCGTACCTCCCGGATAACGTACGGAACCGAAATTGGCTTCTTTTGTAAGCGCATCAAACGCATCGTTGATTTTATTGTTCTCACGATCCCAGGTTCCGTAGCCATAATTATGATAACGATGGTTAATGCCAAACATAGCGGACGGAATATTCCTTATCTCATTGGAAGTATCTACTTCAATTGTAATCGGCATGCCTGCCTCATATGCCTGTACCGCTTCCTGAAGCTGTGTAATCACCTCTTCGATTTCCATAATCTGCGCAGAGGCGTTGTTCTTGATTGCTTCCGCTCTTTGGATTGCCTGCCGCAGGTTTGCCGCCGCTTCATCCGTGCCGTCTGCATGCAGCGCTTCTGCCCTTTCAATCCATGTCTGCAGCCGTTCTCTTACCTCCTGCGTCTCCATTCCTTCGCTGTGCAGATCATAAATTGCTTTGACGGCAGAAGCATCGATCACTTTGTTGTAATAACGGATCTCATCCATTGTCCCGTTCACTGCAGAATTAGCCGCATGATCTCTGTGCGCACCGACGCGGATATTACCGCTGCCGTCTACAAGGCTTCCGGTCAGAGTCTCCTCGTTGGTCAGTACGCCGTCCAGATAAAAACGGACCTTTCTCGGTGAAACGTCTGCAGCGTCCACTGACAACATAATGTGATGCCACTTCTGTCTCTGCACTGTCTGGCTGCAGTACCGGTTTGATGCATCCAGATACGTGCCGTATTTGCCATTGCTTCCAATCGTTAGAATGGCTCTTCCGCTGCCGGTTCCGTCCTGATGAAAAACGCTTGTGTTGTCGCCTGTCATCGTTTGATATTTGATCCATGCTCCGAGTGTAAATGCATTGGAAGACGTCAATCCCATGCCCGCATTCACCAAATTTAATGTGAGATATGAGCTGTTGCTGCCTTGAAAAGATATCGTTCCGTTGCTGTCGCCTTCACCCAAACCGTTTAACGTAACGCCGTCTCCCGTTTTGACCGCAGTCACATTAGAGACGGATGCCTTGCTTGCAAGGCGATCTGATTCTGTTTCCCCTTCAAATGTCCAGTATCCAACCAGCCCGTCCGTCAAATCGGGTTCCGCTGCCCATGCCGCATCATTTTCCGTTTTGAAACAAATGCTGCTGGCAGTCAGACCAAATACCAATGTCATTGCCAGTATTCGTTTCCATAATTTGTTCATATGTACCTCCCTTGTCTTTCTATTATAGTGACATTTTAACATATTTTCATCCCTTTTTACAACATATTAAAGCTATATTGCATAGAATAGCTCTTTTGAGACCAAAACGCTGTCTGCCGCTATAATTATTGAAACGCTGCCTCATAGATACTTTCGATCTGTTTGGCAGCGTTTCATATATTATCCTATGCCTTATTTGATTTTCATTCCCGCTTTTTTCAGTTTCTTAATCAGCTGAGTGCGCTGTTTTCCTTTGAGTTTCTTCGAAAACTTCACTTTCACTTTTGAACCGGTCGATTTAAACGCTTTATTCTTTACGGTTTTCACTTTTGCACCCTTGAAAATAACATTTTTCAGTTTTTTACATTTCATAAATGCTTTTTTACCGATCTTTGTCACGTTTATGCCGATGGTCAGTTTCTGAATCTTGCCTTTATTTGCAAATGCCTGGTCTCCAACCGCCGTCACTTTATAAGACGCGCCTTTGATTGTAATTGCTGCAGGAATTGTAATATTTTTTACATCTTTGCCTTTGATCAGCATTACTGCCCTGTTGCCTGCGTTTGTCACACGATACTGCATGCCGCCGGTCGTTTTTGTATCTCCCAACACGACTGGCTTGTTCAGGCCCGCCTGTGCGCTTACCAGTGCATCCGTAAGTTTTTTCAGCGTATTTGCGTCTGCATTTGCAGGCGCTGCCTTCGCCGCTTTGTAAGCTTCTTCAAACGCTTTCCATGCCGCATCGGTATAATCCTTGCTGCCGGCTGCAAAGACCGCATCCGCAGATTTGATCGCTTTCTGCAGGTTTTCTTTTGCCTGCGCGGTTTTGTCTTCCTTCTTCACCAGAATTTTGTTTACATCCAGATCCTCAATCATGCCTGCGACCTGATTTTTGTTCACTGTTTTATCGCTGGTTCCTTCCAGCATTGCCGCCAAATCACTCAGCATATCTTTTGCCTCTTGCAGCTTTGACAAAAGCGCCTGCCAGCTCTCCGGTGTATAATCCGACTGCTTGAGTTTTGAAATGGCGCTCTCTATAGCCCCGATTGCAGTGTTCAGCCCTTCCTGATCGCCTGCATCAGCCGGTGTGCTTGCTGCAGTAAATACCGCTTCCGCCGTGCCTTCCGCCGCAGTCGTGCCTTCGTCTACTAACTGTACTCTGGCAGTTACCGTCACACTTCCTTCCTGTGTCACAGTCAGTTTGTCTCCCTGGATAGATGCTCCCGCTTCGTTCTCTTCGTCACAGGTATATGTGATCACTGCCTCAGCTTTTGCATCCCCCGTATGCCGGATACAGTTCGTATTGTCTATCGTACATACAGCATTTAAAGTAATTTCAGCTGACGCCTCATCCAGCGCAATATTTTCTCCGGTAAACGTAATGGTTCCAAGCACACATTCACACTGTCCGTTGGCTGTCTTTGTCTTTAACACTCTTACTGCTTCCTGCAGATCCGTCAATGCATTACTGAAACGATCGGCATTGTTTTCCGCTCCCCATGCCTTATCCTGTTCTGCCTGTTCCACAGCCGCATTGTAAATAGGTACAAATTCGTTCCAGCCTGCCGTCGTATATTTCTTTGTGCCTGTTGTCTTATCCTTATTTACCAGTCTGTCATTTTCTACACGAATCTCAAGTTCGTCGGCAAGACCTGCCAGATATTCCGTGAGCGTCTCTTTCGGATGCTTTTCTCCGCGGAATATATAGCTGAGACGAATCAATACTTCTTCCTCGGTCGGTACAATTTCATGCGCAAGAACCGCGTCATCTCCCTCGCCTGTCCTTAAAATTGCCTGCTGTTTGTCAAACCGATCTCCCTCTGTCGTCCTGATATCGATTGTAACCTTATAATCCCTGTAGCGTTCAAATGCGCTTCCTCCCGGCAGCGCCGTTGTTTCGCCGTCTTCTACCAATTCCCATACAGTCCTTGAAACATCGTACTTCGTGGGTTCTCCTGTGAGAGTCACATCTGCATCCGTTCCGTTCAATAGTGCTGTAAGCGCCTGCTCGAACACTTCCTTTTTGTTCTGCTCCTGTCCGAAAGCGCTCTCCAGCGTGGAAAGATCATTCAGGCAGTCTTTACCTACATACATTGCAAAATCTTTCATTCCGCCCGAAAAATCTTCCATGTTCCCGGACACTTCCGGATTTTCATTGTAACCGACGCAGAATGTGCTGGTATTGTAGTTCACCGTCAGAGGTCCCGACGTGATCTCGTTGTTTGTCGTTCTTCGGTACTCGCCTGCCTCGCCGTCTACATACAGCTGGAAATAGCCTCCGTTAAAGACTGCCACAACATCATGGTCCTGACCGTACCAGCCTTCCGTCGGTATATTGTAGGTTGCCTGCGGCCATGCGTTATCGCTGCTGTAAGCGAACGCAATCAGCTGCTCCGTCGGATTGTTTGTATCGTTTGTCGTGTTATTCTTGTGGCCCCTGGGCAGAATCTGCAGACCCCAGCCTTTTAACCTTCCGACAATCGTTTCTTTTTTCGTAACCTGCTCCGGAACTTTGACCTGGCATTTGATCATGAATTTTGTTGTTCCGCTAAAATTGAACAGGCTGTTTTTTTCATCATCATTGGGAGCTTTTACTCTTCCATGCATATATCCAGACTCATCTACATGGAAGTATGGTTTGGAATGATCACGCTCCCGCACCAGTCCGAGATTTTCATTCTCAAGTTTGCCGGGGTTGGTAAGTTTCGCGTTAGCGGGAGAATCTCCCGATGCGGGAGGTATGACCGTAACGTCCGGCATATCCTTATCCGTTTCAATGATATTTCCTTCACCACGTCGTATCAGTCCGTTAAATGCCCGCTCCAGCTTCGATTTCGCAGTTACATATTCCGATTTCAAATACCATACGACATCCGACGAACCTCCCTCCGTCGTCATTTCTATCATACTTTTTGCAGCTACATATGCGGCACGGAAAATCTCCCAGCCTTCAATTCGGTAAATCAGTTTGTTCCCGTTTCTCTCATCCCTGTTATTTGTATCAAACGCCCCTTTAACCTCTGCACTGTTTAGATACGTCTCCAACGCCTGTTTTGCTGCACTGGGATCTTCAATGGTATACTCACGGCTCACCGTATATACGGTCTCTCCGCCGGAATTGGTTTCCGTACCTTCTTCTATCACTGCCTGCTGTCCGCCGATGGTCGCCTCTACCAGCTCTGCAAGTTCGTACCGTGTTGCCACTTTAGCTTTTAATGTATATGTTCCCGCGCCAAAGCTGTTCTTCTCCTTATCCAGCTTCATCCCGTCTTTGTACCAGTCGTAATCTTCGAGATGATAGTTTGCGCCCTGAGGTGTATCCGGTCTGCGCATAACTCCCGCATACACCGGTTCTTCATTCAGATCCAGATCCAGATTACTGATCTCTCCGGTCTGCCTGATTCCGTGAATCTCTAATGCACGTAATCCCGGCGCGGTATAGGAACCTCCCTGGCTGACTTCATTTATAACAATACGGACATAACGTCCCAGTTCCTTTGTCGAAAGCTCATCACCGCTGAATGTATCCAGAGGATACGCATAGGCAGCCTGATTTTTGTGTGCCACTCGATCCCGCGGATTCTCTTTTTCCCCCGGGTACTCTGCAACTGTTGTCCAGCCTTCTTTTTCCAGCGTATTTTCTGTCACCACCGTCGTGTCGCCTGTAATGACATTTCCTGTAGCTCCTGGCGGCGTAACGCTGGTCTCTATTCTGTATCTGCTTGCCCATGCGTTATTCTGCCAGCGAACCTGAATCTCTGAAAGATCCACCGTCGTATGTTCTCCGAGGTCTAAGACCATATAATTTACATTATTCGCAATCGAATTTAAGCTTGCATCTCTAAGCGGAACCGTTCCCACCCAGTAATGCCAGCCGTTTTTATTCGGCTGTGTCATGTCATTGCCAAGACCGTTAATCGCCCGGTCCGGGGATAAGTTCTGTCCCGAAGAAGCATCACGGAAGGTTCCTGTATAAGCAGCCACCTGCGTCCCGCTGGAAGCAAGCGCCACATTCTCCACCGTTCCTGTATATACGGCCTCCGCCTCATATATGTAGACGCGTCCGATATTGATCCACTTATTCTCTGTCCCGCTTCCCTGCGTGTTGATGACTTCAATGCGGACATATCTCGCATTTTTATATTGGTTAAAAACAGCTTCCTTTGCATTTCCCAAAGCGCTCAAAGACCCGTTATACTCTGACCAGTCTCGTGACGTATCTATGTTTCCGTCCTGATCCGGTACCGGGACGTTGGTATATGCCAGCTCCCAATCCTCAATATCTGCCATTTTCCCGCTTGACGGAACCGTATTGGAAGTATAGATATTGCAGCGCTTGATTGATCCGTTCTGCGTTCCCGGCACATACGTCAGTTTTCCAAGCGTTTTTGTCGCTCCGATATCGATATAGATATTGTTGTTTGCAAAATATTCTCTGTGATTATTTTTCCAGGGAGACTGACCGTTCTCTTTTGTCTCTCCGGCTGCAGGCTCTGTCAGAGAACTCATTCTTCCTTCTTTTGTAATTACGCCGTCGACAAGCTTTTCAATGCCGCAGCCCGCTTCTGTTGCAAAATCTGCATATGCGGTCAATCCGGTCAGTTTGCTCTCTTTTCCTTCGCCTGTCATAACCCATAATTCACGGCCGTTGATATAGGTATCACGCTCGTCTTTTTCCGGCTGATCCCCGCTGCTTCCCGTATAAGCTCCCGCCGTATTCAATACTTCAATCCGGATACCTGTAATATTCTGAGGAATATCGGTAAAGCAATCGCTCAGTTTAATATCATGCGCTACATTTAACGTATGTTCCTCATCATTGCCATGTTCACAGTAACCATGGTTCTTGTTGCTGTCGTCATTGGAGTCCAGCCGTACATCCCCTGTAGCACCCTCCTGAACTGTCCATTGATTTTCCGCCAGGTTTCTCATAGCCTCCGCGCTGGCTACGCTTTCCGTTGTCACGGATATCTTGCAGCGCGTCAACGTTCCGTTATGCACGTTCCAGCCATAACCGTTGCTTATCGCATCTTCATCCGCCCACCAGACAAGCTTTGATACGTTCGCCGGATTGTCAAGTTTGATGTAAATCTTGTTCCTCGCTTCTAACTGGCTCGATCTCGGTATTCCCCCTGTATTATAACGGGAAAGCGCGTAATTGGCGGCATCCGATTTGATATTGTCCAATTTTGCATCCTCTCGACAGTTCCAGTCCGACTCTACTTTCATACTGCTTCCCGGCACTGCCCTGTAACGGACAGGTTCTCTGGCAGACGCTTCCTCTGCCTTTACCGGCATCGGGTAATTCCCTCCCCCAAAAACCGGAACGTTTGCCACAAGCATGATACTTGTCAGCATTCCGGCCAATACTTGTTTTGCTTTCATAATAAACCCCTTTCCTATCCCTGACGGATATCCTCTTCAGCGTGTATCAACAGGTACTAATTAATTATAAACTTATTTAATATTAACACCGATTACCAAACACGTCAACAACCAAATACTTGAGTTTCCGCAGATTTATCCACAGAACCCTAATACCTTCAGCTTTAT
>BLMD01000271.1 GCA_011959925.1 Lachnospiraceae bacterium | reverse complement strand
ATGGAGTACCGGTACAGCGCAAGCGGCGCCCTCTCCGATAGTACGTCATGGGGCTGGAAAGACCTCGGGCCGCTCTGGGTGCCGACTGAATACGAAGTTTTCGGATCGTGTATCTGGGGGACAAAAGGCTGGAGTCAAGGGCAGGCTTTACAATATCCGATTTTCGCCAACAGTTACCTGCACCGGATCAAAGGTCAGGGGAACGGCGGCGGCCGTTGTAGTTGGTGGCTGGCCTCGGTGACGAGCGGCTCCTCGACTCGTTGCGTGAATGTGTTCAGCTACGGGACCTCGAACAGCTGGGGCAACGCGAGCAACGAGCTTTGTGTGCCGGTCTGCTTCCGAATCGACGAGGCGTAGCCGAGGAATAATTTTTATAATCCGGCTACCTTGTGTAGCCGGTAATGTGGAGGCAGATAATGAGTAACGTGTATGTAAGAAACCGGAAAAAGACAAAATTTGACGTTGTGACAAATGCGGAGAAGCTGCAGGACGACATAACTCTCTATGTAATGAATGAGCGGTTTGTCCCGAAAAAATGGCGGTACATGATCGGCGAGGATCTCATTGCAAAAATTGACGAACTCAATGACAACGCGATCGCTGCAAATTCCATTTATGCCACAAAAGAAAAGGACCTCGAAACGCGGAAAACATACCAGCAAAGAGCAATAATAAACGGCTACCAGTTACAAAGAAAGCTGACGCGCCTTATCAGGTGCGTGCCCTCTGCTACCGCAAGCAGCCTCGAGGATATTATCGCTCTGCTGGAGGAGGAGATCAAAGATATAAAAGGCTGGAGAAAAAACGACAAAATTGTGGGCCAGTGAGGCCCGCGGGTTATTCGCTGTTTAGTTTTGTGCGGCGGCCGTTGTAGTTGGTGGCTGGCCTCGGTGACGAGCGGCTCCTCGACTAATTGCGTGAATGTGAACAACAACGGGAACTCGAACAACTGGAACAACGCGAGCAACGAGCTTTGTGTGCCGGTCTGATTCCACCTATAGCCAGACTTAGTAGGAAACGAACACAGTGCCAGAGTGGAAGGAAGGAGTGGATAACCCTCGCCGACAAGGCGTAAATAAGAGCCCAGACGCTACCGGGTGGACGCTGCTTGCATGGCGCGGAGTTTGTGCATGTTCTCCGCGTTTCATACCCGTTGTACTATGCGGCTACATAAATGCACAATAGCCGTGCTGGGTAAAAATTTAATAGAAATGAGTAATGAAACCGTGACGAGCGAAGAAAGAAAAGAACGACGGTACCAACGGAGAAAAGCGGCCAGAGAAGCGAAACGCCGGGAGAAAATCGGAAAGTATAACGATTTTGAAAGAGTGGCCTCTCTTAATTCTCTATATGAAGCAGCGAACGAAGCAGCTAAGGGCGTAACATGGAAAGCCAGCGTCCAGCGCTACCACGCGTCGCTGCTTTTTAATATATCCAAAACCAGAGCCGACCTGCTTGCCGGAAAAGATATACGGCGCGGGTTTATCTGCTTCACAATATGTGAGCGTGGAAAGCTGAGAAATATCAAAAGCGTGCACTTTTCCGAGCGGGTTGTGCAAAAATCCTTTTGCACAAATGTATTATATCCCACCTTCACGCACGGGCTAATTTATGACAACGGAGCCAGTCAGGAGGGCAAAGGCACGCACTTCGCTCTCAGGCGCCTAAAAACTCACCTACGGCGACATTTTCGCAAGTACGGCAGAGAGGGAGGCATTTTATTGATTGACTTCTCGGACTACTTCGGAAATGCTCAGCACGAGGCGCTTTTCTCTATTTATGACGAACAATTCACAGATCCCCGCATTATAGCTCTGGGAAAGGCTTTTATTTCTGCTTTTGGAGACAAGGGGCTCGGCCTCGGGAGTGAAACAAGCCAGATAAATGCGGTAAGACTCCCGAACAGAGCCGACCACTACGCAAAGGAGGTATTAAATATACGAGGGTACGGCCGATTTATGGACGATACTCACGCAATACACCAAGATATGAAGTATCTCGAATTTTGCCTCGATAGGCTCCGGGAAATATACGCCTCTCTCGGAATTGTAATCAATGAAAAGAAAACAAAAATTGTTGACCTAAAGCATGGGTTTACATATTTGAAAACCCGCTTTTACATCACAGAAACCGGCCGGATCATTATGAAGCCGTGCCGGGAAAGTATCACGCGCGAGCGCCGCAGGCTAAAGAAGCAGGCGAAGCTCGTCGAGGCCGGCGTGCTCACTTTTGACGCGGTTCGTTGCTCGTATGCCTCATATATAGGCAGCCTGCAGCACCGCGACGCATACCGGACAATTCAAAGCATGAACCGCCTATTTAATAGGCTGTTTATAGAACAATGGAAAGGAGACCAAGAACATGAGCAAAACGAGCAGCAAGGAAACGAGGACCAGAGAACAGATTGAGGGCGAGATCAGAGGCTTGCAGCAGCTCCTCACCGCGACGGACTACAAGGCGTTAAAACACGCCGACGGCGTAATGAGCGACGAGGAGTACGAGGAAACGCGCCAGCTCCGCGTTGAGTACCGCCGACAGATCAATGACTTAGAGGCAGAGCTCGAAGCTGCCGAAGGGCAGGTGGCCGACAATGAGTAACGCCGAAATTATTGCAATGCAAAACACAATAATTTCAAATATGGCCCAGATCAATGCAGATTTACACGAAAGACTCCTGCAGTATTCAGAGGTTGCAAAGTGCGAAGTAATGGAAAACCGCGCCGCGATCTCCAAATTGGAGAGCGACACGAAAAAATTGCTTTTCTGCCTCAGTGATTGCGGAGTTTTCGAGGAAGGAGGGAACCCGTGACAGAAATCAGCTTTTTAATCACCGTGATCGGGATCTGTCTCTCGATCGCTACTTTTTACGTTGGACGCCAGACGGCCAGCAAGGCAGACGGCCGAGCAGCCGGAGCTCTGGAGACGGACCTGCGCTACATCAAGGAAAGCGTCGGGCGTATTGAGGGGCAGCTTAACAGAGACGTGCAGAGGCTCGAGGGACGCATTGACGAGATCAGCCACCAGATGTCCGGTCTCAGCAATACGGCAGCCCGGGCGCACGAGTCGGCCAAAAGCGCACATAACCGTATCAACGAGCACCTCGAGCGCGAGCATGATATACAGATCGAGAGGCGAGAACATGAGGAGCCGTAGAAAAAAGAAAAAGGAATTTTCAAAAACCATATTGCGAACCGTGGCGGCCGCTACGCTCGTTATTGTGGTTTTTTCTTTTGCTCTCATGTGGAAAACCGGGGACACCTCGCCGCTGGCGTATCTTATCCCCGGGATCTTCACTGAGCTTTCCGCTGCTACCGGTTTTTATTTCTGGAAAGCAAAAGCGGAAAACGAGATCAAGCTCGACGCTCTACGACGGCAAAAGAAATTAGAACAACAGCAACCAGAAAACGAAACAACGCCCGGGGACGAAAACCCGGGCGACTTTTATTCAGGAGGTGCAGATTTATGAGCATTTTAATCGGACACGCAAGCATAAGCGAAAACGGAACTATTAACGGAGCCAAAGGAGACAGCACGGGAAAAGAAGTTTGTACTCGCACATGGTATAGTAAGCCGTGGGACTTCATGGCAATTCACCCGGATAGCACAGTCAGAGAAAAGCACGCTAAAGCGGTAGAGGCCGCTTGTGCAAACAACAATATAGGTTATGGCCAGTCGGACCGCAACACCCTGAACACGCTCGCGAAAGCAGTCAATTACGACCTCTCAAAAGTGGGAAAATGTAATTGTGATTGCTCGAGTTTACAGAACGTGGCGGCGGTGGCCTCTGGAGCCTCTGGCGTATCGTATGGGAGTAACGGCTGGACGACTTCGACCATGAAGGCGGCATTACAGAAAGCCGGCTATAAGATCATCACAGACGCCGCATATTTAACGAGCTCCGAGTATTGTGTCCGTGGCGCGATATATGTCAAGTCAAGCGCACACACTGTTTGCGGCCTAACCAACGGATCGAAAGCAAGCCAGACATTGCAAAAAGCCGGAATTGCTGCCGCCTCTGGTGGCTCCAGCAGCTCCAGCGGCTCCTCTGCCGCTCTTAAATATAAAGTCGGGGATATTGTAGACTTTACCGGAACAACGCACTATACAAGCAGCTACGCAGCCGGCACGGCCAAGAGCTGCAAGCCCGGCAAAGCAAAAGTGACACAGCTCAGCGCCGGCCAGCCTCACCCATACCACCTTCAGGCAGAAAAGGGATCCGGCTCGACCGTTTCCGGCTGGGTAAATGCTGGAGACATTAAGAGAGCCACCGCTGCAAGCTCTGGGGCGATCGCGGTAGGAAAAACTGTAAAAGTAAAGACCACGGCCACGAAGTACGCCACCGGCCAGACGATCCCGAACTGGGTAAAAGGCCAAAAGTACACCGTACAGCAGATCAACGGTTCCCGGGCTCTTTTGAAAGAGATCACAAGCTGGGTGAACCTCACCGATCTGGAATTATAAAAAGGAGGACAACATCATGGATCAGGAAACTCTCAATACTTTAATGACTCTCGTCGTGCTGCCGCTTCTCGTGGGCGTCTCCGGCTTTGCCGTTGCGTGGCTTCGCAAGAAAACGCAGGAAATAAACGAGAATATCAAGAACGCCACCGCAAAGAAATACATAGACATGGCAGGCGAGGCCGTGACTAAAGCAGTGCAGACAACTTTTCAGACATACGTCGATACGTTGAAGGCGCAAGGGAAATTCGATAAAGAGGCGCAGCTCGCAGCGCTGCAAAAGTCGAAAGATACCGCCATTGCACTTATTACAGACGAGGCAAAAAAAGCTATATCCGAAGCATACGGAGATTTTGACAAATGGCTGGCGGCCACGATCGAGGCTCTCGTGCGCGAGGACAAAAAGACCTCTCTCGCTGCCGTCGAGGAAAAACAGACACAGATCGCAACGACCGCGGCTACTGCTGCCGCTTCGGTAGCTGCTACCGTGGCACAAACAGCCGCCGCGCAGGTTGCAGCCGAAGCAGAGACGGCGAGACCTCTCGAGAGTGGCGCAGAATAGCCCAGATTTAAGCGAGAATTGATGAAAAGACGCTCACCCGGTAATTTCTACCGAGTGGGCGCTTTTTTGCGTTCTGGGGCATTTTACGCGCTCCCCCCTCACCTGCTGCCGCTTTTTATATATCTTGTGCAAGATACACAATTTATCAAGCGAAGGTTTGTGGAGTGTGTGTATTGTTATCTTGTGCACGATATGTTATATTTATATCAGAAACAAGGAAAACACAGAAAACGAGGAGGCAGGACAATGGAAAATTTATTTTACATGATTAACGGCTTAACATTCAGAAAGGGACAAAAACTAACGGCAAACTGGGGCGCCTGCTATCCAGTGGCAGAGGGCAAAATTGTCGGCTTTGAACACCGCCCGGCTAATATGTTTCACCCGGCCGACGTTCTGGAAGTTATTGAGTGGGAGGACGGCAAGCAAAGCAAGGAGGAACTCAACAGAATACACGAGCCCGGGTGGCGCAGCGCAAACGGCAGCCCGATCGGTATCTTTACAGCATAAAACACAAGGGCGGCGCTGCCGCCCAGAATATCAAAAGGAGGGTTTTCACTATGATGTTAGAAGAATTTGAAAAAAGAACCGGATATTTCCCAACACTCGAAGAATACGAAGCAATCGAGCAGGCATATATGAGCTTTGACGGAGACAAGGACGCCTTCTGCAAAGCATACAAAAAGAACGAAGGCGGGCTCGCTGAGAAAATTCAGTATAAGACAAACCTGCAGCGGATCAACACACAGAGAGAGACAGAGAAAACTCTCGAAGAATACAAAGCCAAGATCGCAAAGCTGGAGAAATCTCTGGAGCAGGAACTGGAGTGGAAAACATACGAGGACAAGGACAACGTGCAGCAGGAAGAATACGAAAAGCTCGCAAAGGCGGCCGGAACCAAAGAGCTAACAGACGACGAGGCGAAAGAGCTCCTCTATGACTGGTACGGCTTCGCAAAGGAAAAAATCAAGATCCTGCGCTCGGTTCCGGTGTACGAAGTGAACCGACACAGACAGCTCAGGAAAACCGGAGAAATTGATCGCCCACCTCTCTACAACGCGACTGACTGGCATTATATCCGCTTTAATTGCGGTTGCATGTGTTACGAGCTGCAAGACGACACGCTCCGGCCGTATATGCACTAGATAGCCCCGTTGCTATCTTGTGCATGACATGATAAAATAGAGCCAGAAGGGAGGCGATACAGTGGGAAGAAAACCGACAAAGACGCCAGAGGAAAGAGCGGCAGCAGTCACCGCATACAAGAACACATGGCAGCGGGAAAACAAAGACCGGATCCCGGTCACGGTTCCGCTCGGGGATAAAGACCGGATCGCGGAGTGGGCCAGACAAAAGGGCTACACTAGTACAAACTCATACATAACGGACCTCATATACAAAGATATGGGGGAAAGATAACACCCGCAGCAATGCGGGGCGCTAATGAAGCCGAGGACGGTCCCAAGCCCGTGCAAATTCAGAGGGGCGCGCGTAATTCACAGATCAAGCCCGGTCTGAGTGATAGCTGACAAGTTTTACTGGTTTTTAATGTGAAAACCTTAAAGCGAGACAGACGGCAGCAGGCGCCGCAGCCAGTCCCGTGCAACTCGTAAACCATGCCAACGCGGCCGAGGAGGCCAGAAAGGGACGGTGATCGCTGCCGAGCTATGCGGGCTCTATCTCTCGGGCCATATCGAGAGGCGACCGGGCATAATAAAAGCGCCAGAGCTCAGCCCTGACGCTTTTATATTATTCTTTCCGCGCAAATTTCACAACTACCGCGAATACTTTTTTGAAAAAATATAGCGGGTTCAAATTTGCGCCATTGAGTGCAGGAAAAGGGACTTGAACCCTCACGACATTGCTGCCACAGGCACCTGAAGCCTGCGCGTCTGCCAATTCCGCCATTCCTGCACGAACTGACAAAACTTATAATACCCCTTTTTTTTGTAATTGTCAACTATAAATTGAAAGTTTTTTTTGAAAAATTAAAACAATTTATGGTTGACATACGAGGAATGATTTGGTATTATATAATAGCTGTTGGGAGCAACAGTTTATTTGCGGAAGTGTCGGAACTGGCAGACGAGCAAGACTAAGGATCTTGTGAGCAATGCGCTCGTGTGGGTTCAAGTCCCATCTTCCGCATTCGGTTATCCGTCGGGAAGTTCTTAAAAAGAGCTTCTCGATTTTTTTCTATTTACAGTAGCAGTCGTATGGAGGGAGAGCATGGATAAAAGTGGAAAGACGCGCATCAGCGATCTTAGTGTGCGGACAAAACTATATGCGGCGGGAGCGTGCGTTTTGTTGTTTTTGGCGGTCTGCCTGTTTGTTTCGGTGGGATCGATCCGGCAGACGAGCAGACATGCCGTCGGTTATATGGAGCAAACGTTTCATTCGGCAGAGGAGATGCAGTCGGATCAGACGTCTTTTCTGGAACGGAAAGAAGAACTCGAATCGTCGGCGTCCAAAAGCTGCAGTATACTTTTCGTGATGGGCGTCGTTTTTATTTCTCTTACGGCAGTTCTTTTACGGGCCGTGGTTGTTTCCGTAATACCCCCGGTCGGACGGATCCGGGAGCATATGGAAAAATTTTCGGACGGGAATTTTTCCGGAGAGCTGGAACAGGATCTTCTGGAGCGCAAAGAAGAGTTTGGGGCATTGGCGGGATATGCCGAAGAGACGCGCAGGACGGTAAGCCGTGCCATCGACGGCATGAGAACAGAGACAACAGACATGCTGGAAAATATGGAGGGATTTTATATACATATGGATCGTCTGCACGCTCAGGTGACGGATGCATGTGAAATTGCGTCGGAATTGACTGCGGTCATGGATACCGCGGCAGCGTCTGCTGCAGAGGCGGCACAGCTCTCCAAAGACGTCCGGTCCGTTTCGGAAACGATATCTGCCCGGATGAAAGAGAGCGGGACAGAGACAAATGAGATCTATGTGCGTACGCTTGGCGTCCGGGAAGAGACGGACCAAAGGCGTCAGATTATGCAGCAGGAACAAAACGAGATGAAAGACAGCCTGCTGCGGGCATTGGATTCCGTCAAAGTGGTAGAGGAGATTTCCGGTTTGGCAGAATCGGTAATGGAACTGACGGAAAAGACAAACCTGCTTTCGCTGAATGCCAGCATTGAAGCTGCCAGGGCGGGATCGGCAGGGAAAGGATTTGCGGTTGTTGCAGACGAAATCCGCAAGCTGGCGGAACAGTCCAAAAAAAATGTAGAGCATATCCAGTGGATTGCTGGAGAAGTTAATTTTGCCGTCGGAAATTTAAAAGCGGATTCCGAACGGATGTTGGATTTCGTAGATACCAAGGTACTTTCCGGTTTTGACTTTTTTTATCGGATGGCGAACGATTACACCGGAGACGTGGAAAAGATCGGACGTTTTGTTGCCGGATTTCAGGAGGTATCGGAAGATATTGACGCTTTTGCCGGCAGTATGTCGGAATCTGCCGTAAAAATTGCCGAAGCGGCAGAACAGGGAAAAGAAAAGTCGGCGGATCTTGCAGAACTGACGGGCGGTATGTCAAAATGGGAGCGTATGATTACGGAGGATTTTAAAACGGCGGAAAGTGCCGTACAAAAAGTCCGGGAGCGTACCAGCCGGTTTGTGACGGCAGAAAAAAGCGAATAAATAGAAAAGAAAGGAAAGAGGGGAACCGGAACGCATCCGGCTCCCTTTTTCAAACGCAGGACGGGCGCTTTTTGCTTTTTAAAGCCCGCGGTTTCTTACGGCGGATAAAAAAATTGTAAAAAAAAAGGAAACAGGAAATTTGTACAGAAAGTATAAGATAGAGATTTAGGAGGTGTCAGGCGTGACAATCCGTGAAAAGATAGAAAAGATGGAGCAGGAAACCTTAAGCCCGTATGCAACGCTTAGTATCCGGTCGAAGGGACGGGAAAAAGAAGAGCCTGCCTGTGACATTCGACCCGTGTTTCAGCGGGACCGCGACAGGATTCTTCACAGCAAAGCGTTTCGGCGCTTAAAAAATAAAACGCAGGTATTCTTGACGCCGAAAGGGGACCATTACCGTACGAGGCTTTCCCATACTCTGGAAGTATCGCAGAATGCGAGGACAATCGCAAAAGCGTTGCGCCTGAATGAAGATTTGGTGGAGGCAATCGCATTGGGACACGATCTGGGGCATACGCCGTTTGGACACGCGGGAGAATATGAATTAAATTCCCTGTGTGAAGACGGGTTTAAGCACAATGAGCAGAGCGTCAGGATCGTGGAGAAGCTGGAAAAAAACGGTGAAGGGCTGAATCTGACCTGGGAAGTCAGAGACGGGATTTTAAATCATCAGACCGGTACGATGCCGCATACGTTAGAAGGAAAGATTGTTCGGCTTTCGGATAAGATTGCATATATCAACCACGACATCGACGATGCCATAAGGGCGCATATCATGGTGAAGGAAGATATTCCGAGAGAACTGTGTGATATTTTGGGCCATACGACAAGAGAACGACTGGATACGCTGATACATAATATCATCAATAACAGCATTGGCAAAGACGATATCGTAATGTCAAAAGACGTGGAGACAGCCATGCATCGGCTGCGCCGCTTTATGTTTGAACATGTGTATAAAAATCCGGTGGCAAAAGGAGAAGAACATAAGGCAAGGGAGCTGTTAAAACAACTGTTTTATTACTATATGGAGCATATCGGTCTGCTTCCGGAAAAATATATCCGAATGCTTGGTGCGGGCGAGAAGAAGGATCGTGTCGTCAGTGATTATATTTCCGGCATGACAGATCAGTATGCGATCACGAAATTTGAAGAATATTTTCTGCCCCTGGCATGGCAGGTAGACGGATATTAGAAAAGGGGGAAGGACGATGCCCTTATATTCGGAGAATCTAATTGAAGAAGTCCGCTCAAAAAGCAATATTGCCGACGTAGTTTCCGGATATGTAAAACTGCAGAAAAAGGGGAACTCTTATTTTGGTCTCTGTCCGTTCCACAATGAAAAGACGCCGTCATTTTCGGTGACGCCGGGAAAAGAAATGTATTATTGTTATGGCTGCGGAGCGGGAGGGGATGTGTTTTCCTTTCTGATGAAGTACGAGAATTTCACGTTTGGAGAGGCAGTGGAAACGCTGGCAAAACAGGCGGGCGTTACGCTGCCGGTGAAGGAATTTTCTTCACGGGCGAAGCGGGAATCGGATAAAAGACAACGGCTGCTTGAGGCCAACAAAGAAGCGGGAAAATATTTTTATATGCTGCTGCGCAGCGAACACGGAGCGGCGGCGCTGGCATACTTTAAAAAGCGGGGATTAAGCGATGAGACGATGCGCCGGTTTGGGCTTGGGTATTCGGACAAGTTCAGCGACGATTTATACCGTTATTTGAAGAAACAGGGATATGAAGACGAAGTGTTAAAAGACAGCGGCCTGGTTTCTTACAGCGAAAGGGGAGGAGGACGCGATAAATTTTGGAACCGGGCGATGTTTCCGATCATGGACGTAAGAGGGAAGGTGATCGGTTTCGGCGGACGCGTGATGGGGGACGGCGAGCCGAAATATTTAAACTCTCCGGAGACTGTGATCTTTGATAAAAGCAGAAATTTATACGGCCTGCATATTGCAAGAACGACGAAAAAGCCGCAGCTTCTGCTGTGTGAAGGTTATATGGATGTCATTGCCCTGCATCAGGCGGGCTTTGACAATGCGGTGGCTTCTCTGGGCACATCGCTGACCAGCGGACATGCAAGCCTTCTGAAACGATATACAAAAGAGGTCTATCTGACCTATGACAGCGACGGGGCGGGGGTGAAAGCGGCGCTGCGCGCCATACCGATCTTAAGGGATGTCGGTATACTGACAAAAGTCGTCGATATGACGCCTTATAAAGATCCGGATGAGTTTCTCAAAGCCCTGGGGGCAGAGGCGTATCAGGAAAGGATCGATCAGGCGGAGAATAGTTTTTTGTTTGAACTGCGTCTCTTAGAACGGGAATTCGATATGAAAGACCCGGAGAGTAAGACGGCGTTTTACAATGAAATCGCAAAACGGCTGCTGGAATTTACCGAAGAGCTGGAACGCGATAATTATATTGAGGCAGTTGCGGGGAGATATCAGATCGGCTTTCAAAACTTAAGAAAACTTGTGATCTCGGCAGGGACAAAAAGCGGTATGGCTCCGCCGGGGCGAAGGTTAAAATCCGGTATCCATGAGAAGAAAAAAGAAGACGGTATGAAGCAGTCTCAGAAACTGCTTTTGACATGGCTCATTGAAGATACCAGATTGTTTCCTGTCATAAAAGAGTTTATAAAGCCGTCGGATTTTACCGAGGAAATTTACCGAAAAGCCGCAGAAGTTTCCTACAGGCAGCTGAATGAGACGGGTGAAGTGCATCCGGCGAAGATTGCGGCAATGTTTGAAGAGGAGGAAGACAAACGGGAGATTGCGGCATTGTTCAATGCATATATCCCGAATATTGAGACAAAAGCAGAAAAGGAGAAAGCACTGAAAGAAACGATTGTCCGAATCAAGCGAAACAGCATAGACGTTCGATCAAACGATCTGGCACCGACCGATATTGCAGGCTTACAGCGGCTTGTAGAAGACAAACGGCAGTTAGAACAACTGGAAAAATTGCATATTTCTATCGAATAAGGACAGAATAGTAACGAACTATGAGAGGAAGGAAACATGGAAGAGAAGAAAAATAAAGCCGCGAAGACCCAGGGAGAGGAGATGCTTTCCACAGATCCGGCGGTAAGGGCAGAAAAATTAAATGCAAAATTAAGGGAACTTGTCGAATTTGCCAAAAAGAAGAAAAATATTCTGGAATATCAGGAAATCAATGATTTTTTCCAGAAAATGGAGCTGAATGCGGAAGAATTTGAAAAGATCTTAGACTGCCTGGAAACGAATAATATCGACGTGCTTCGTATCACCGACGACGATGATGTTTTAATTACCGAGGAAGAAGAGATCGAGGTGGAGAAAATCGATCTTTCCGTTCCGGACGGTATCAGTATCGAAGATCCGGTCCGCATGTATTTAAAAGAAATCGGCAAGGTTCCGCTCTTAAGCGCCGAAGAAGAGATCGATCTGGCAAAACGGATGGAGCTTGGAGACCAGCAGGCGAAAAAACGCCTTGCCGAGGCAAATCTTCGTCTTGTGGTATCGATTGCCAAACGGTATGTCGGCAGGGGTATGCTCTTTTTGGATCTGATTCAGGAGGGAAATCTGGGGCTGATCAAGGCGGTAGAAAAGTTTGATTACCGGAAAGGATATAAGTTTTCTACGTATGCAACCTGGTGGATCCGTCAGGCAATTACGAGGGCGATTGCAGATCAGGCTAGGACCATACGGATTCCCGTGCATATGGTAGAAACGATCAATAAATTGATTCGCGTCAGCAGGCAGCTGCTGCAGGAGCTGGGACGTGAGCCGACTCCGGAAGAAATTTCGGAAGAGATGAATATGCCGGTAGAACGTGTGCGTGAAATTTTAAAGATTTCTCAGGAACCGGTTTCCCTAGAGACGCCGATCGGTGAGGAAGAAGACAGTCATTTGGGCGATTTTATCCAGGATGATAATGTTCCGGTTCCGGCAGACGCCGCCGCTTTTACGCTGTTGAAAGAACAGCTCCAGGAAGTGCTTGGAACGCTGACGGAACGGGAGCAGAAAGTCTTAACGCTTCGCTTCGGATTAGAGGACGGGCGTGCGAGGACATTGGAAGAAGTGGGAAGGGAATTTAACGTAACAAGGGAACGCATCCGCCAGATTGAGGCGAAAGCGCTGCGAAAACTGCGTCACCCAAGCAGAAGCCGCAAGTTAAAAGATTATTTAGAGTAAACACATATGATAAAACTTTCAAAAAGGCTGCGGGCTCTTTCGGATCTGGTAACGGAGGGCTGTGTGCTGGCAGATATCGGGACAGACCATGGATATCTTCCGATTTATCTGGTTTTGACGGGAAAAATTAAGCGTGCGTTTGCCATGGATATCGGAACCGGTCCGCTGATGCATGCGAAAGAGCATATAGAGGCTTATGGATTGGGTGATTACATAACCTTAAGGCGTTCCGACGGGGCGGCGGCGCTGCATCCCGGCGAAGCGGATTCTGTTTTGATCGCCGGAATGGGCGGCGGCGTAATGCTCCATATTCTGGAAGCCGGAGAAGAGACGCTGTTATCTGCAAAAGAGTGGATTTTGCAGCCGCAGTCGGAAATCCAAAACGTCCGGGAATATCTGTATCGGAAGGGATATTGTATTGACCGGGAAGATATGGTGTTAGAAGACGGGAAATATTATCCGATGATGCATGTTTCGGTCGGTCATAGGGCACAGGCGCATGGATATAAAAAAGAAGAATTTGCGCTTTACTGCCGTTACGGGGAGAAGCTTTTGCGCAGCGGGAATACAGTGTTGACGCAGTATCTGCAGCATCAGATTCTGCAGTATGAATCTGTTTTATTACACCTGGAAAAGCAGCAGAAGGAGGCTGCAAAAATGCGCAGAAAGGAAATAGAAACAGAGCTTGGTTACGCAAAAGCGGCTCTGGATTATGGGAAGGAAGTGTAGCAAGATGCTGTTAAAAGAGGTAATGGAGCTGCTGGAGGAACAGTCTCCGTTATATTATGCCTGCGACTGGGATAATTCGGGACTGTTGGCGGGCAGGTCCAATCAGGATATCCGTAAAATTTATATCGCCCTGGACGCTTCGGATGAAGCGGTGGAAGAGGCGGTTTTGGAAGAAGCGGATCTGCTGCTGACGCACCATCCGCTGATCTTTGGCGGAATGAAGCGCGTTGTTGCCGAGGATTTTATCGGAAGGCGCCTTATGAGACTGATCGCAAATGACGTAGCCTGTTATGCCATGCATACCAATTTTGACGTAAAGGGCATGGCAGATCTGGCGGCGGCGATGCTTGGACTGGAGGAGACGCAGGTACTGGATGTGACGGCGTATACGGACGATACGGAAGAAGGCATCGGAAGAGTAGGAAGGCTGATGGCGCCTATGACCGTAAAAGAGTGCGCAGGGTTTGTCAAAGCGGCGTTCTCTTTACCGGAGGTGAAGGTGTTCGGAAAAGCGGATGCCGTACTGACAACGGCAGCGGTTTCTCCCGGTTCCGGTAAGAGCGAGATCGGTAATGCCATTGCATGCGGGGCGGACGTGCTGATCACGGGAGATATCGACCATCATGACGGCATCGACGCCGTCGCGAAAGGGCTTTGTATTATCGATGCCGGTCATTACGGATTGGAGCAGATTTTTGTCGGATATATGAAAGGGTATCTGGAAGCACATTGTCCGGATATCGAAATTGTTGCACAGAAACGGGAATTTCCGTATTGGACAGTATAGGGGATGCATATGGGTGAGGAGAAGGTTCTATTAACGATCTGCGGAGAAGAAAAAGAATACGAGAAAGGCACGCAGTATCTGACGATTGCAGAAGAATACCAGGGACGGTATCAGGACGATATTATATTGGTATCTGTCAATAACAAACTGTATGAACTGCATAAAAGGGCGAAAAAAGGAGGCGTGCTCTCTTTTGTGACAACGGCAGACAATGCCGGCAGAAAAACATATCGCAGAAGCGTCACATTTTTGATGCAGAAAGCGCTGTTTCGCCTGTTGGGGAAAGAGAGGTCGCCGGTACGCATCATGCACTGCATCAGCCAGGCATATTACTGTGAACTGGCGCATGGGGAACAGGTGGACGCCGGTTTTTTAAAGCGGGTAAAAGAAGAGATGCTTGCGATGGCAGATGAAAAGATGCCGATCTTAAAAAGCAGCATCAAGACGGACGATGCCGTAGAGCTGTTTCGTGATTACGGAATGCCGGAAAAAGAGTGCCTGTTTCATTACCGCCGGAGTTCCAGAGTGAGTATTTATTCGCTGGGAAATTATCAGGATTACTTTTACGGTTATATGGCGGCGCATACGGGATATTTGAAGTATTTTGACCTTAAGCCCTATGAAAACGGTTTTGTGCTGATGTTCCCCAATGAAAATACAAAAGAGACGGCGGAATTTAAACCTTCCGTGAAGCATTTTGGTACGATGCGCCGTTCCAGGGAATGGAGCCGTACCATGGGAGTCGATACGATCGGGGCGCTGAATAACGCGATCGCATCCGGAAGGATGCAGGAGATCATAATGGTGCAGGAAGCTTTGATGGAACAGAGAATCGGACAGATGGCAGAAATGGCTGCCGGACGCAGAGGATGTAAATTTATTATGATTGCAGGTCCCTCGTCTTCCGGAAAAACGACTTTTTCCCATCGGCTTTCGATACAGCTTTCGGCACTGGGGCTGAAACCGCATCCGCTGTCTTTGGATAATTATTATCTGGACAGGGAGAAGGCCCCGAAAGATGCGGACGGAAACTTTGATTTTGAATGCCTGGAAGCGCTGGATGTTGCATTGTTCCATCGGGATATGGCGGCTTTACTGCGTGGAGACAGCGTAGATCTTCCCGTTTTTAATTTTAAAACGGGAAAACGGGAATACAAAGGAAGGCAGCTGACGCTGGGGCGGGACGATATTTTGGTTGTGGAAGGAATCCATGGTTTAAACGACAAGCTCACCTGTACGCTTCCGGAAGAAAGCAAATTTAAGATATTTATCAGTGCGCTGACACAGATCAATATTGACGAACATAATTATCTGCCGACGACGGACGGAAGGCTGATCCGCCGGATTGTCCGCGATGCCAGAACGAGAAATACGACGGCGGGCGAGACGATCGGAATGTGGAATTCGGTCAGGCGCGGGGAAGAGAAATATATTTTTCCGTTTCAGGACAGCGCGGATATTATGTTCAATTCAGCCTTGATTTATGAGCTGGCTGTGTTAAAATTATATGCGGAGCCGTTGTTGTTTTCCATCGATACATGCGCGCCGGAATACCAGGAAGCGAAAAGACTATTGAAATTTTTGGATTATTTTCTTCCGGTTCCGGGGGAGGAAATCGCAAAGAATTCTATTTTAAGGGAATTTATCGGCGGAAGCGTGTTTCATGTATAAAGTATGATAAAAATAAGCAGGGCAGATGATCGCGGCTGCAGTTACTGCAGGTGAGGAAAGTCCGGGCTTCACAGGGCAGGATGCCGGATAACGTCCGGTAGAGGCGACTCTAAGGATAGTGCAACAGAAATATACCGCCGGATGAGGTTCATCCGGTAAGGGTGGAAGGGCAGTGTAAGAGACTACCGCCTCTCTGGCAACAGAGAGGGCATATGTAAACCCCATTCGAAGCAAGACCAAATGTAAGCGATGACGTGGCCCGCCAGCTTTCGGTAGGTTGCTTGAGGCGGCTGGCGACAGCCGTCCTAGACAGATGATCATTCACGACATAACCCGGCTTACCGCCCTGCTTATTTTATCAGATATATGTTTGACAGAGGAATGCCGATTCCTCTTTTTTTATCTTATCGGAAGACGCGGCAGGAGATTGCGCCCAGACGTTCCGATATCAGGGAGGATTTACATGGAGATAACAGAAGTCATAAAAAAAGCGTATGCGGCTGGCGCCTCAGATGTTCATTTGTTGTTCGGCCGTCCCGTTATGCTTAGGATCAACGGAACGATGTCTGCCTATGGAACGGAAGTCCTGCAGCAGATGGATTTGAATGAGCTGATGACCATTTGTCTGTCGCAGGATCAAAAGAAAACACTGGAAGAGACCGGGGAGATCGATGCGGCTGTTTCCATTCCGGGTCTTTCGCGTATTTTTGTAAATGTATACCGTCAGCAGGGGATGTATGCGGCTGCGATACGGCTGCTTGCTCCCGATGTCCCAAGCCCGGGAGAACTTGCGGTTCCGGAGTCTGTTGTAACGCTGGTGCAGGAGAGCAAGGGACTGGTGCTGATCAACGGGGAAGCGGGAAGCGGTAAAAGTACGACGACCGCCAGCCTGTTAAATGAAATGGCGGGGAAAGAAGCAAAAAGTATCATTACGATTGAAAATCCGATTGAATATCTGCTTTCACCTGGAAAAAGTATAATTTCACAGAGAGAAATCGGGATAGATACCTCCGGGTATGCCGAAGCAGTGCGGGCGTCGCGCAGGCAGGATGCAGACGTTGTCTATATCGGAGAGCTGCCAGATACGGAAACGATCATGGAAGCAATCCTGACGGCAGAAGCCGGGCATCTGGTGATTTCGTCTTTATACACCTGCCGTACGGAGGATGCGCTGCATCGGCTGATCTGCAGTTTTCCCCATGATCGGAGGGAGGAGATGCAGAAGCGGCTGGCAGAGATCTTAAAGGGCGTGGTGACCAAAAAACTGCTGCCCAGGAACGGGACAAAAGGCAGGATCGCCGTGTATGAGATTATGCTGTCAGATAAAGAGATCCGCGAGCGGGTCGCTGCGGGCAGAATCTCAGAGGTTACGGCTTTGATCGAACAGAAACAGGAGAGCGGGATGCAGACGATGGACGGGGCAATTTTATCCGCGTATATGCGGTCAGAGATTTCCGCAGAGACGGCGGTTTCCTGTGCCCTCGACCAAGACCGCATGAAAAACCGCATGAAGGTATATACAGTATGAGACCGCTCCGAAAGGAGCGCGTCATATTGGGATGCCCTGTGGGTATACATTATGAGACCGCTTTAAAAGGAGCGAAATATAAAATGTTTCTTAAAAAACAATAGGTCAGTTGACAGCCCGAAATTCAGATTGTACCATATATTTCGTACAGCGAAACTATATCAAACGAATGAAGGTGTATCATCATGAAAGAAAAAGTACAACGATTTATGACAGGGCGGTATGGATTTGATGAATTATCAAAAGTTTGTCTGGTCGCGACCATTACGCTGATGGCCGTATCCATGTTTGTCAGAAACCAGATTCCCTATCTGCTGGCGCTGCTTCTGCTGGTCTATTGCTATATCCGCGCGTTTTCCAGAAAAACAGAAAAACGCCGCCAGGAAAACCAGAGATTTTTAAGCCTTAGATACCGGGCTGTTGTAAAATGGAATACGTATAAAAATCATCGGGCGCAAAAGAAAATTTACCGTTTTTATAAATGTCCGCAGTGCAGGCAGAAAGTGCGCGTTCCGAAAGGAAAAGGCAAAATCTGTATCACCTGCCCCAAATGCCGGGCGGAATTTGTAAAAAACAGTTAGGATGAATTCTTATGTTTGGGTATATCAACATTAACCGGAAAGAATTGACAAAAGAAGGCGACAGAGCGTATCAGGCGTATTACTGCGGTTTGTGCCGGATTTTAAAACGCAATTGCGGCACAAAAGGACAGATGCTTTTAAATTATGATATGACATTTTTGATCGTGCTTCTGACCGGATTGTATGAATTAGAGCATGTGGAACAGGAATTTACCTGTCCCATCCATCCCACGAAAAAACGGACCGCGTGGATCAATGAAGCGACAGAATATGCTGCGGATATGAATCTTCTGCTGGCGTACCATAATTTTGAGGACGATTGGAAAGACAATAAAGCATATGCAAAAAAAGCCTGTGCAATGGCTTTTGTAAAAGATTATGAGAAAGCCAGAAAAAAGTATCCCAGACAGGCTTCGGCTGTGGAGAAGTATATGAAGACGCTGGCAGCGGCAGAAGCGGCGCAGGAGGAGAATATCGACCTGATCGCCGGGCTGACGGGTGAGATGACAGGAGAAATTTTTGATTGGAAGGAAGACGAGTGGTCGGAAGAGCTTCGATGTCTGAGTTTTTACCTGGGTAAATTTATTTATCTGATGGATGCCTATGAAGATCTGGAAAAAGATAAAAAACGGCAGGAGTACAATCCTTTTTTAAAAATGGTTTGTCAGAGAGAAACTGACTTTGAGACATTTGTAAAACTTCTGCTTACCAGCATGATGTCAGAAAGCGCAAAATCGTTTGAGCGGCTTCCGATTCTTCTGCATGCCGATATTCTGCGGAACGTGCTGTATTCCGGGGTATGGTCCAGGTATGAATATATCCAGGTAAAGAAGAGAAAACAACAGGAAAAGAAAGCCAGAGGAAAGCAGAATGTTAAATCCGTATGAGGTTCTGGGTGTTTCTCCCGGAGCCAGCGACGAGGAAATCAAAAAAGCGTATCGTTCGCTGAGCCGGAGATACCATCCGGACGCCAATGTCAATAATCCGAATAAGGCGCAGGCGGAGGAGCGATTTAAGCAGGTGCAGCAGGCGTATGACCAGATCATGAAAGAAAAACAGCAGGGTTACAGCTATGGGGGAAGAGGCTACGGTTACGGAAATGCAGGCAGCGGGACGTATGGTTATGGGAGTAATCGTACGTACGGCGGGTATTCTTCCGGCAAGGGAGCCGATTCCATAGAAATGCAGGCGGCAGCCAATTATATTGCCAACCGTCATTATGCGGAAGCGCTCAATGTTTTAAACTCCGTTGCAGAGGCACAACGGGGAGCAAGATGGTACTTTTTCAGCGCGGTGGCAAATGCTGGAATGGGGAATAACGTAACGGCAAAAGAACAGATCGATAGGGCAGTCGCTTTAGAACCAAGCAATATGGAATACCGGCAGTTTAAACAGCATTTGGATTTCGGAGGGACATGGTATCAGAGCATGGGACGCGGCTATGAACGGCCGTATGCAGGCAGCGGCAGCTGGTGCCTTAGTATGCTGTTTCTAAATATGCTTTGTAATTGCTGCTGTTTTCGGCCATGTTAGGGAACTCGGCTGTTGACCGGGTTGTGAAATGCAGGCGGCACAAAATGCCAGGACAAGGGGTGGACGTATGATAAAAGGAATGTTACGGAATCTTTTCGGGAAGAGAGATTCTTTTGAACCGCAGAACACAGCGCATCATAAACAGAAGGATGTGAACAGACAGGAAGAGAAAGAAGAAGTAAAAAAAGAAGAAATCTCACAGAAGGAAGGAGATTCGGATGATATGCGGCACAGACCGGTACGGGGGATGGGATTACAGCCTCTGGATGTCATCGACGGGTTTTCAGTTCGACCGGGATTTTATAACAGAGACGGTGCTGCCGTTGCTCCAAACGGAGTCAGTTTTACGATTCATTCTCATGGGGCAACAGGCTGTACGCTTCTGTTGTTCCGTCCGCAGGAGAAGCAGCCGTACGCAAAACTGAAATTTCCCGAATCTTATCACATTGGAAACACCTATTCCATGCTGGTATTTGGTTTGAATATTGAAGAGTTTGAATATGCATTTCAGTTGGACGGACCTTATGAGCCGGAGCACGGACTTTTGTTTAATAAGGATCATATTTTACTGGATCCCTATGCCAGAGCGGTAACGGGACAGAGAAACTGGGGAGAGCGGCCGGAAGGCGGCGGAGACTTTGTATACCATGCAAGAGTGGTCGAAAATAATTTTGACTGGGGCAAAGTAAAACAGCTGGAATATCCGCTGGAGGATTTGGTGATTTACGAAATGCATGTCAGGGGATTTACAAAGGATGACTCTTCCGGTGTAACCGCAAAAGGAACCTATGAAGGACTGCGGCAGAAAATACCGTATCTGAAAGATTTGGGAATCAACGCGGTAGAGTTGATGCCGATTTTTGAGTTTGATGAAATGGAAAGCGCCAGAGTCGTGGACGGAAAGCAGCTCTACAATTACTGGGGCTATAATACAGTATGCTTTTTTGCGCCGAATACCGGCTACTCTTCCGTTGTGGAACATAACCACGAGGGGGATGAATTAAAGCGGATGATCTATGAATTAAAGGAAAACGGGATTGAGGTTATTCTGGACGTAGTGTTTAACCATACGGCGGAAGGAAATGAACATGGTCCCTGCTTTTCCTTTAAAGGCATTGATAATAATATTTATTATATACTGGCGCCGGACGGAACGTATTATAATTTCAGCGGCTGCGGCAATGTGCTCAACTGCAACCATCCGATGACGCGGCGGTTTATTATTGACTGCCTGCGTTATTGGGTGACAGAATACCGTGTGGACGGATTTCGGTTTGATTTAGCGTCTATACTGACGCGGGATTTAAACGGCGCGCCAATGGCGGAACCGCCGATTTTACAGGCGATTGCCTGTGATTCCGTTTTGTGGAAAGTCAAGCTGATTGCAGAAGCGTGGGATGCGGGCGGACTGTATCAGGTCGGAAATTTCCCGGCTTACCGCAGGTGGTCGGAATGGAACGGCAAATACCGGGACGATATGCGTCGGTTCTTAAAAGGCGACGAGGGAATGGCGGGAACGGCGATCACCAGGATTACCGGTTCGAAAGATTTATACGATCCTTCGGAGCGGGGGAAAAGCGCGTCGGTCAATTTTCTAACGTGCCATGACGGATTTACGCTGTATGACATGTATTCCTATAATATGAAGCATAATGAGAAAAACGGATGGAGTAATACGGACGGAGATAATAACGGCAATAACTGGAACTGCGGCGCGGAAGGGGAAACCGACGATCCGGAAGTAGAAGAACTGCGCCGCCGCATGATTAAAAATGCCTGCGCGACATTAATGTGCAGCAGAGGTCCGGCGATGTTTTATGCCGGAGATGAATTCTGTAATACGCAGTTTGGCAATAACAATGCATATTGCCAGGATAACGAGATTTCCTGGCTGAACTGGAATAGGCTGGAAAAATATCGGGAAATACACGACTTTTTCCGCTATATGATTGCGTTCCGCAAAAGATATGCGATTGTCAGAAAGACTACAAAACCCGCCGTCTGCAACCTTCCGGAGGTCAGTATCCATAACGGATATCCCTGGAACAGCGGTACCGATTATACCAGCAGGCTGATCGGCGTCATGTATGCGGGACGAAATGAGGCGGATACAAAAGACGATATCGTTTTTTACGGGATGAACGCTTACTGGGAACCTTTGGATATGCAGCTTCCGACGCTTCCGAACGGTATGCAGTGGAAAATCTGCGTGAATACGTTCGTACCGTATGAAGACGGTCAGGATACGGCTTTGCTGGGATCGTTTGCTTTTGACAGCAAACTGAAAGTTCCGCCGCGTACGGTGGTTGTGCTCGTAGGGGAATAGACGGGTGAAAATACTATAAACCCCGTTTTTTTAAGATTCGATATTCGAGCGCAGTAAATATCCCTTTGTCAATCAAAATCCCGATCAGGATAATTACAAGCATTACCGTCATCACCTGGTTGATGTCCGCCAGATCCCGACCGACCATCAGGGTATAGCCGAGACCGGCAGAGGCGGACATCACTTCCCCGGACATGAGCGCCCGCCAGGCAAACGACCATCCCTGCTTTAATCCGGCGACAAAGGAGGGCAGGGCGGCGGGAAAAATCACGTCCAGGTACATATGGTACGCGTCCACGCCCATGGTTTTTGCCGCCTGGATATAAATCGGCGGAATGTTTTTGACGCAGCTTTCTATCGAAAGGGCGATGCCGAACGCAGAACCCATTACCACGACAAAAATAATGGCGCGTTCCGTTAAACCAAACCAGAGAATCGCAAACGGAACCCAGCAGATGCTCGGAAGCGTCTGGATTCCAAGAATCAGAGGTTTTAAATTTCGATTCAGATACGCAGAGTGCAGGATACAAACTCCAAACAAAACGCCAAGAAAAACAGAGAGTAAAAATCCCGCCAGGACCCGAAATAAGCTTCCGCCAATGGCCGCGGCTAAAGTTCCGTCAGAAAGTAAAAAGAAAAAACAGGAAAGTACGCCGGAGGGATTTGGGACTGCGTAGGGTTTTACCCAGGCGAACCAGTCGCAGGCAGCCATATAAAAAAGCTGCCAGAGCAGAATCAGTCCGGCAAAAAATAAAATATTTCCTAACAAGTGGTTTCGTTTCATATGTTCCGATCCTCCGTTGTATCAAATTCTTCCGCCGCAATTTTCCGTGCCGAGAGCTGAACTTTAGAGAGAATTTCTTTACGCAGGGAAACAAAGGCTGCGTCCTCTATATTGCGGGGACGCGGAAATGAAACGGGTACGATTTCTTTGATGCGTCCCGGATTTTCTGCCATGACGACAATTCTGTCTGCAAAATAAACGGCTTCTTCTACACTGTGGGTGACGTAAAGAATGGTTTTTTTGTGCGATTCCCAGATTTCTTCCAGTTCCGACCGCAGAATATGGATCGTCTGTTTATCCAGTGCGGAAAACGGTTCATCCATCAAAAGAAGCTTACTGTCTAAAGCAAGCGCTCTTGCCAGGGCGGTGCGCTGCCGCATACCGCCGGAAATTTGGTGGACGGGGTAATCTCTGTACTGCCAGAGCCTCACCATTTTCAGATAGCATTCTGCAATTTCCCGCCGGCGGTCTTTGGGAAGCCCCGCCGCTTTTAAACCGAACATGACATTTTCTATGACAGAGAGCCAGGGGTATAAGGCAGCCTCCTGGAACATCACGACGCGGTCCGCGCCGGGTGATCTCACGCGCTCTCCGTCTAACGTGATCGTTCCGGATGTCGGGACATAAAGTCCGGCGACCAGATGCAGCAGAGTGGATTTGCCGCAGCCGGAGGGACCGACAATGCAGATAAATTCTCCCTTGTTTACGGTAAGGGAGATGTCTTTTAATGTTTCTTTTTTCGTATCGCCGAAAAATTTATGGACGGAATTCAGTGTTAAATACATTTTTTTCCTCCGGTACGTTTCGGATAAATCCTTCTTCTTTGCTGATCTCGGCTAACGTCATAATGACGTTGGGATTTAATGTGCTGTCTGCTTTTATTCTGGAACAGGCGCTTTGGATCACGTCGGTATCTAAAGATTTTCCGGTGGCAGCATTGATTTCGGTGTTTACAATCTCCTGCATTTCTTCCGGGTTTTCATTGATAAACAGGGTAGCTTCTTCGTGAAGTTCTAAAAAATCGGAAACAAGGTCTGGGTGTGTTTCGATAAAATCATTGCTTGCTACGACAAGTGCGGAGGGATAGTCCCCATGTAAGAACAGTTCGTCATAGTCTAAAATCACCCGGGCATTTCCGTTTTTTTCAATGGTGCTTCCCCATGGTTCCGGTACGACGGCGGCGTCGATTTGTCCGCTGTCCATGAGATTTACAATATCTGCATTGGAGCTTGCGGTGACCGTTACTTCGGATGATGCGATCTTATGTTCCGTTAAAAGACTCAACAGGCACAGATGCTGCGTATTTCCAAGCTGTGGAACGGCAATCGTTTTACCTGCCAGATCAGCTGCAGAGGAGATTCCCGCATCATTGCGCGCCAACAGAACGGCTCCGGCGTTGGTGGCGTTTGAAATGATTTTTACGTCCCCGTTTGATTTTACGTTGGCGTTGACGGCCGGAACGGGTCCCATATAGCCGATATCGATTTCACCGGCAAACATGGCTTCCGTTTCCGCAGGTCCCGCGTTAAACGATGTCCAGGTAACATGGCAGGTATCTTTCCATTTTTCTTCCAGCACACCTTGATTTTTCAGGATCAGAGCCTGTGTATGGATGATATTCGGAAAATAGGCGATCCGGACGTCGATTTTGCCGGAGAGATCCTCTGTAAAAGCGCAGGAAGAGAGGGAACATGTGAGAAAAGGCGCCAGTATCAGGAAAAAAAAGCGCTGTATTGTTTTTTTAGCCATAACAAAACCTCCCGGATTACTGCAGGCTGGCAGCAACAAAGTATTCTGGATGTAGGATTTCCGGATTTGTTTGATTTTATGCGGGATTGTGGGATGTGTTTGTGAATTTTCAGCGAAAAACAGTTTGCCGGATGGATTTTATAAAAAAGGTGTATCCAAAATAAGGATACACCTGCAAAATCAAAGCGGTACATACAATCAAAAACTTCATGGAAACATTTTACCGCATCAGGCGATATTTTTTCTTCTTTTGTTGTTCTTCACAGTATTTACAACGGTAGATTTCTTTTTCTTCATCCGTCAGAATAAAAATCTGATCCAGTTCCTGTTCGATCGAGGTGATGCATCTGGGGTTTTTACATTTGATGACATTGACGATCTGTTTGGGCAGATGCAGTTCTTTTTTCTCTGTAATTTTATTGTCCTTGATCACATTGACCGTAATATTGTGGTCGATAAATCCCAGAATATCAAGATTCAGCATATCGATCGGGCACTCTACCTTGATCATGTCTTTTTTTCCCATTTTGTTGCTTCTGGCATTTTTGATAATGGCTACCTGGCAGTCCAGCCGGTCTAATTTTAAATCTTTGTAAATAGACATGCTCATGCCCGCCCGGATATGATCGAGCACAAATCCTTCCTGAATTCCACTGATATTTAACATATTGCTACCTCCATTTTAATAGTGTGAGGATCAATGCCATGCGGACATATACTCCATACTGCGCCTGCCTGAAATACACTGCCCGTGGGTCGTCGTCTACTTCTACCGAAATTTCATTGACGCGGGGCAGCGGATGCAGGATCAGCATGTCCTCTTTGGCAAGGGTCAGCTTGTCTTTTGTCAGAATGTAAAAATCTTTCATGCGGACATAATCTTCTTCATTAAAAAAACGTTCCTTTTGTACGCGCGTCATATATAAAATATCAAGCGTCGGCATAGCGTCTTCGAGCCGTTCCAGTTCCGTAAATGGGATCTGATGCTTTCGTAAGATATCTTCCCGGATATAATCCGGAATTTTCAGTTCTTCCGGAGAGATCAGTACAAATTTTATACCCGGATACCGGATTAACGCATGAATCAGGGAGTGAACGGTGCGTCCGAACTTCAAATCGCCGCATAAACCGATCGTAAGGTCAGAGAATCCTTTTTTTAGAGAATATATGGTAAGCAGGTCGGTGAGAGTCTGGGTCGGATGCTGGTGCCCGCCGTCTCCGGCGTTGATCACAGGAATCGAAGACTTTAAAGAGGCGACTAAAGCAGCGCCTTCTTTCGGATGCCGTATGGCGCAGATGTCTGCATAACAGGAAATGACGCGGATCGTATCGGAAACGCTTTCGCCTTTTGCGGCGGAGCTGCTGTCGGCGCTGGAGAAACCTAAAACGGAACCGCCGAGATTTAACATGGCCGCTTCAAAGCTGAGCCTGGTCCGCGTACTTGGTTCATAAAAGCAGGTGGCAAGTTTTTTTCCTTCGCATGCGTGCGCATAGTTCTTGGGATTTTGTTCTATGTCGTTAGCCAGGGAGAGCAGGTCGTAAAGCTCTTCCACGGAAAGGTCTAACGGGCTCATTAAATGACGCATAAAAGTCCTCCTTTGGAATTTCACATAAAGTTGCCGAATGGCATATTTTTACTATCATATACTGGATACGGGAAAAATACAAGAGGAAAATACTTGAGTTTCCGCAGATTTATCCACAGAACCCTAATACCTTCAGCTTTAT
>BLMD01000270.1 GCA_011959925.1 Lachnospiraceae bacterium | reverse complement strand
ATACCACAGACCAGTGAGGAGTTGTTTTATTTTGTAACAAAGAGAATACCGTATTTATGCGGGTTCTGGCGTTTCGCAAACGCCTAAAAGGTTAAGGAAAGTGAAAGGAGAAAAAACAATGTCAAACTGGATTCAATTTGAGGAAACAGATAACGATAAAAATATTTTGCGTATCGGAGGTAACAGTCTTTTGCCTAATGATATCAAATGGCCCAGGAACCCTAACAAAGAAAAACTGACTTTTATTTTAAATATACCTGCTGATTTTTTGAATTCCAGGTTTTCATTTGATTTTCCGAGCGGCATGGTGATTTCTGTATTTACAACGTATAATACAAAAGATTATTTTTTGGATTCGATTGTTTATCACGGCGATATGGAAGAACTTAAAAATATAAAAAATGATTTTACAAAAGTGATTTTACATTCCGTCGGATCTCCGAGAAATGATTCAGATTATTTAATACCAACTCGTGCAGTTTCATCTGAAGAAGTATTGGTTGAAGGATGAGTACCCGTAAATAAGGTGAAAGTAGTGTGTCCGGGATAGATCAAAAATTAGAGTTTATAAGTTCATTTGCAGGTTACAAATTAAAATAATTCTAAATTTAAATTAGATAGGAGTATATATGGATATAGAACAAGCAATTGATATCATTTATACAGGCTTGGTAAGTGAGAAGTCTGTGCCGGTCCGATTGGCATCGTTTCGGATTTTAGATTTTGGAATGCTTGATCAAGTAAGAGAGGCATTGGATTTTGCAATAAAGTATTATAAAGGGAAGTCATTCGTACCAAAAAAAATAGCAATGGCAATGGTAGATCTTCAAGGGGCTTTTTTCTTTAAAAATGGTTTTGAAGAAGAGATGTTAAGAAAGTTAGAAGATATTGGGATAGAATTTCAGGAAAAGGCATTGAAAATTTTTTCAGAATAAGTGAAATCTTTGTGAAATAAGGATTGAAGATTTTGAGAAATGATTCATTACTTATAATGGAAGGAGAAGTATGAATTTAAGTTGATTAAAACTATCATACAAAATGGAAATGAAATTATTTTTTGAAAAAATAAGTACAGAAATTGAGAATGCTGTTAAAAAAGATATTAATAAAATATTAAAAGAAATTGGAGAAGAAAGAGTATGTGCGATCGCTTTCGTTACAGACAGTGATTGTATTATATTATATTTAGCAATTAATACTTATGAATATATGAACAAAAAGGATCATGAATATATAGAATTATTGCAAGACAAACTGTCAGAAGAGTATATTAAAAAAAGTAAAGGAAGGTTCTTGCAGTATCACAAAATGGAATCCGGCTGAATGGGGATATTCGGATGAAAGCAATAGTAATTTAGCCGAAGTGAGCAAGTTGTTATTTTCAGAAGAAGATAAAGTATTTGGTCAGGATTTAGAAGAAGTTACTATAGATTCGCTGAATTACTACAGGGAATATGATGCATACCTGGATTTTTGATTTAAGAAAATCAATGATTCCGAAACCATCGAATACAAAAGCAGCAAATAGCCTAGCGGATGCATTGCCACTATAAAAAGAAGAGAAGAACCCCTCGACTGTACGCCATTACGGTCGGGGGATTTGTTCTTTGTCTGCTTGGAATTTTCTACATTTCTTTGCCTATGAATGTATTATGGTAAAATATTTACTTTTGCTAAAAAAGGACTTATAATAAACAGAAATAACGACAGGGGGGATTTGTGTGGCAATGATTGCAGATGTGATTAAGTATGAAGGCGATAACAGTACGTTTATCTGGAAGCATCCGTCGGAGGACTTTAACAGCCTGACACAGCTGATCGTACATGAAAGCCAGGAAGCGATATTTTTTATGAACGGTCAGGCGCTTGATTTGTTCGGACCAGGGCGTTATACGTTAGAGACGCAGAATATTCCGATCATCGGCAGGCTGTTAAACCGCATAACCGGTGATCCTTCACCGTTTCACTGTGAGGTTTACTTTATCAATAAGACGGAACAGATGTCGGTGAAATGGGGGACGGATTCCAAGGTACAGTATATGGAACCGACGTACGGGTTTCCGATTTCGATCGGCGCGTCGGGAGAGATGAGCCTTCGTGTGGAAGATAGCAGGAAGCTGCTTTTAAAATTGGTCGGTACGGAGGATTTTCTCGGACAGCAGAAACTGGCCGGGTATTTTCGGGCGTTTCTTATGACAAGGGTAAAATCCTATATAGCGCAGGTGATGAAATCCGACCGGATCAGCGTTTTTGAAATCGATGAGCATATGGGAGCATTTTCCGAAAACCTGCACCGAATGCTGATTCCTGATTTTTCGGATTACGGGATATCCCTGGAACGCTTTTTTGTTACCAATATCGTAAAACCGGACGGAGACCGCCAGTACGAGAAGTTCAAAGAACTTCATTTCCGCCAGTATGCCGATATTGCAGAAGCCAAGCTCCGCCAGCAGACGGATCTCATTGATGCACAGACGGAAGCGCAGAAAACCGTGATCGCTTCACAGGCAATGGCGACAAAACGAGCGCAGGAGGGATATACGTATCAGCAGGAACGGGGATTTGACGTGGCAGAGCATGCTGCACAAAATGAAGCGGTCGGCCAGTTTACCAATATGGGCATCGGGCTTGGGACGATGGCAGGCGTCGGAGGCGCGGTCGGAGGCGCAGTTGCGGGAAGCATAAACGGAGCGCTGGACGGGATCAACAGCCAGCCGCCGCAGACAACGCCGCCGGCAGCTACAGTATTTTGCGAAAACTGCGGAGCAAGGCTTGCGCCGTCGGCAGCGTTTTGTGACGAATGCGGTACGGCGGTTCCCACAGATCACACGAAATGCGCACACTGTGGATATGAATTTGAACGCCCCGGAAAGTTCTGCCCGAAATGCGGGACAAAGAGAGGATGAAGGTGAGTAAAAGATGAGTAAAGGTTTTAAGCGGTATGCCCTGGTCTGGGCTGTTTTGGTTCTGCTGTTTCATATTGTCTGTTTTGTTACGCCAAATGAAATGGCAGGAATGACAAAGATAGACAGCAATTTCTTTACGGGAATTGCTTTTATTGATTTGGCGTTTGTCGGTCAGCTGGTTTGTGCTTATCTGGCGTTAAAAGAAGAGGAGAAAAAGAAACGGTTTTACAACCTGCCACTGATAACAATCAGTTATACCGGACTGATCGTTATGCTGGCAGCCGGCGCGGCGGTTATGATGATACCGGATCTTCCGAATTGGATCGGTATTCTGGTCTGCTGTTTGGTTTTGGGATTTACGGCTGTTTCTGTGATCAAGGCAGCGGCGGCAGCAGATCTGGCAGAGCGGACAGAAGAAAACGTCAGTGCAAAAACGTTATTTATAAAAACTTTGTCTGCGGATGCCGAACAGCTGCTGTCTTCCGTACGGGCGGCTGATATCAAAGAAGATGCAAAAAGAGTGTACGAAGCAGTCCGCTATTCGGATCCTGTGTCGTATGACGCCCTTGCTGGTATCGAGTCTGAAATTACCCGGAAATTTGCAAACTTTTCCGATGCGGCGGCAAAAAACCGTTCTGATGAGGCGAAACAAGCGGCAGACGACCTGATCATTTTGATCGGAAACAGAAATCAGAAGTGCAGAGTATTCAAGTAAATGGGGGATGAAATTTACTATGTCGGTTTTTCAATGTAAAATGTGCGGGGGCACATTGGAAATTCAAGAGAATGAAAGCGTTGCAACTTGCGAATATTGCGGGACAAAGCAGACGATTCCAAGGCTTAGCAACGAGAAAAAGGCAAATTTGTATGACCGTGCCGGCCATTTCCGCAGAAATGACGAATTTGACCGGGCGATGGGCATTTATAATCAGATCCTGGATGAAGATCCGTCAGATGCCGAGGCGTATTGGTCCCTGGTTCTTTGCCGGTATGGGATTGTGTATGTGGAGGATCCCGCTACGCACCGGCGCGTTCCTACGGTCAACCGGATGCAGCTGGCGTCCGTATTGGCGGATGAAGATTATAAAATGGCGCTGCAAAACGCAGCTTTTGGGCAGCGGGAGCTATACGAAGCAGAAGCAAGAGCAATTGACCAGATACAAAAAGGTATTTTGGAGATTTCCTCGAACGAAGAGCCGTTTGATGTTTTTATCTGCTATAAGGAGGCGGATGCGACCGGGCGCAGGACGCAGGATTCCGTACTTGCCAATGATCTTTATCATGAATTGGCAACGGAAGGCTACCGGGTATTTTTTTCAAGAATCACGCTGGAAGATAAAATCGGTTCTGCCTATGAGCCGTATATTTTTGCGGCCTTGCATTCTGCAAAAGTAATGGTGGTGTTGGGAACGAAGCCGGAGTATTTTCAGGCTGTGTGGGTAAAAAACGAGTGGAGCCGTTTTCTTGCATTGATAAAAGCCGGCGAGAAGAAAGTCCTGATCCCGGCGTATAAAGATATGGATCCGTATGACCTGCCGGAAGAATTTTCTCATCTGCAGGCACAGGATATGGGAAAACTGGGGTTTATGCAGGATCTGATCCGCGGAATTCGTAAAATTGCCGATACCGAAGAAAAAAGAGAGACCGAACGGGTGATCGTAACGGATGGTGCAAGCGTAGAGCCGCTGTTAAAGCGGGTATTTCTCTTTTTAGAGGATGAGGACTGGAACAGCGCGGACAGTTACTGCGAGCGTGTGCTTGATTTGGCTCCCGAAAATGCAAGGGCATATCTTGGAAAGCTGATGGCAGAAATGCAAGTGCCCAAACAGGAACAGCTTGCCGACTGCAGCCAGCCGTTTGACGATAGAAACAGCTATAAAAAGGCGGTTCGTTTTGCGGATGAGGAACTTGCGGCTGTATTAAAAGGATATATAGTTTCTATTCGCGAGCGGAACGAAAAAGAGCGGATGGAGTCGGATTACCAAAAAGCGTCAGACTTGATGCAGCAGGCGAAACATGAGCAGGAATACCGACGCGCAGCAGAACTGTTTCAGGCAGTCTCACCCTATAAAGATGCTTCCGTTCTGGCGGAGACATGCCGGGCAAATGCAGAGCATGCACGGAATGAAAATATTTATCTGGTCGCAAACGAGAACCTGCAAAAGTCTTTTATAACGCTTGAGGATTACAAATTTGCCTTAGAGCAGTTTGAAACGATTGCCGGCTGGAAAGATGCGGAGGAAAAGGCGCAGTTCTGCCGTATCAAGATCGAAGAGATAAAATTGCGGGAAGAAAGGGAGCGTGCGGCGCAGGAGCATCAGACAGAGACAGAGGCCTTACGGGGGGAAGATTCCGGCAAAAAGAAAAGAACAGCCGGCGTGGCGGCGGCAGCAGTTGTATTGGCAGGTATTTTGTTGGCTTTTTTGTGGTATACCGTAATAAAACCCGTCGGATTATCGGTGGAAGAGGCGGACGGGTCCGGTGTATCGGCGGAAGGCGGGGATCTGTTCGATTCTTCCAAAGAGCAGGATCATTTGGAGCTCGTAGAAGGCGCGCGTATTCTTTTTGGTTCCTATATGCAGTCTGTCGACCGGCAGAAAGATCCGATCGAATGGCAAATCATAGACAGAAAAGAGAATCAGGTTTTACTGCTGAGTGTTTATGGGCTTGACTGCCAAGCCTATTCCCAGGAGGGAGACTATGCAGCATGGGAAAATAGTTCCCTTCGTGTTTGGTTAAATACCGATTGTTTGAATGAAATGTTTAGTGAAACAGAGCAAAAATGCCTGATTCCTATCAATGAAGTGGATGCGGAGGATTTGATGGGGGATATCGCAGGCTTGGAGGACAAAGTCTTTTTATTATCCAAAGATGAGATGAAACATCTTTATGTACGGGATAGGAAATGTCAGGTGACAGAGTATGCGAAAAGCCAGGGAGCAGATGCGGACGATGAGGGATATAGTAAGTGGATGCTGCGTGCCCCTGTTTTTAAAGATCTGTCGATTTCCGTTGTGCTTCCAAACGGGGATATTGCCTCCGCCGCAAATTATATGGATTCAAAAGATTGTGCCGTCCGTCCGGCTGTATGGGTAAATATGGACTATATCAGGGCAGAATACGAAGAAAGCGAATAAAAAATGCCGGATGCCTGAACGGAGATTTGCGTCAGGACATCCGGTGTCTTTTATCTGTGATCTTTTCCCATATCTTTCGATTTTGCAACGCAGCGCCTCTGTGCACGGATCACGGCATGGCGGAAGCCTGCTTCTTCCAGCGCGGCGACCGCTTCGATCGTCGTGCCTCCGGGAGAACACACGGCGTCTTTTAATTCGCCCGGATGTTTCTCCGTTTCCAGTACCATCTTTGCGGCGCCGGAAACCGCCTGAGCGGCAAATTTATAAGCCTGTGCCCGCGGCATCCCATCCGCGACGGCGGCGTCTGCCATTGCTTCTATGAACAGGTACACGTAAGCCGGAGAAGAACCGCTGACGCCGATGACGGCGTCCATTAAGGACTCCGGAACGACTTCTGCTTCGCCGAAGCTTTTAAAAATTTCAACAACCGTCTGTAGGTCGTCTTCTGAAACATATTCGTTCGGCGTTAGCGCGGACATGGCTTCCGATACCATCGCCGGCGTATTTGGCATGGCGCGGATGATTTTCATCGGCTTGCCGAAATACCGGTTCAGCTGCGCAAGGCTGACGCCTGCCGCAATTGCCACGATGATCTTTGTATCGTCGGTTTCGTCTCGGATTTCTTTGATAATATTCTCATACAAATAAGGTTTTACCGCTAAAACCAGGATGTCCGATTGTCCGGCTGCTTTTCGGTTGTCGAATGTTGTCCGTATGCCGTATGCGCCGGACAGACGGTCTAACGAGGCCTGCGTACGCGCGGTGGCGATGATCTGTTCTTTATGACAAAGGCGGGAGTGTAACATCCCGCCAATCATAGCGGAGGCCATATTGCCTCCGCCGATAAATCCAATTGTCTGATCTTTCATGCCTGTATCCCGTTCTTAAAAATCGGTCAAATCTGCAGCTCTTCTTTCTAAGAAAGCGCCCATGCCTTCTGCTTTGTCATGGGTGGAGCAGGTAATGCCGAATAAGTTTGCTTCCATTTCCACTGCGTTCTGGATATCCATATCGTAGCCGTTGTTGATCGCGGCTTTTGCGATGGAAACAGCGTAGCTTCCCTTGGAAATAATTTTATTTGCCATAGCTTTGGCAGAATCCATCAATTCTTCTTTGGCAACGACTTTGTTCACAAGACCGATGCGGTAAGCTTCGTTTGCGTCGATATTGTCGCAGGTAAAGATCATTTCTTTGGCGCGTCCCATGCCGACCAAACGTGCAAGCCTCTGTGTGCCGCCGAATCCCGGGATAATGCCGAGTCCGCATTCCGGCTGTGCGAATGTCGCATTGTCGGAAGCGATGCGGATATCGCATGCCATCGCGATTTCACATCCGCCGCCAAGTGCAAATCCGTTTACAGCGGCAATCGTTACCTGTCTCATATTCATCAATTTAAAGAACGGAACGGAAGCTTTCATGCCGAACGCTCTTGCTTCTGCTGCAGTAAAGTTTACCATTTCGGCAATATCTGCGCCTGCAACGAAAGATTTGAATTCATTGCCTTTTTTGTCGGCGCCGCCGGTTAAAATGACAACTTTGATATCGTCCCTGCCTTCGATCTCGGTTAACACTTCGTTTAATTCGTCTAATGTTTCGGAATTGAGCGCATTTAATGCTGCCGGTCTGCTGATCTTTAATACGGCGATCTGATCCGCTACTTCTAATACTAAATTGTTCATTGGAATCTCCTCCTGTTTTTTAATTTCAGACGATAAGAACTACCGTCTGCCTGTTTGTTGCTCTCAAAGTAATTATACACCTATTGGAAAGCTTTGACAATAAATGAACGGGAAATAAACTGTGATTTTCAACGGCTGTAATTTTTTGACAATTTCCGTTAAAAAGTATCAATTTTTTAGATTGAGTTATCAGTATAAACGTAGTATAATATCTTAAACTATGGTGAGGGAGGATATAAGATTATGAAATTTAAAAGAGGTCTATCATTGTTTTTGGCAGTTGCGACGGCATTTTCAATGATGCCTTCTGGTTTCGTGCATGCGTCAGGTGCGGCAGAGTGGGGAAATCCGTATACGCAGGCAGGCATTTCTGCAGAAGCGCCCGGTACCACCCCGGTTACTCCGGCGACATCTCCGGGTGGATCCGAGGAAACGAACGCGGCGCTGGTTAAGAATTTACAGCTCTCTTATAAGGAGGAAAAAGGGATCATCTCGCTGACCTATGAGACCGTTCGCTGCGATCATGTGATCATATATGTGAACGGCAGGGAATTGGAAGATGATTATACGGGAACGGCATTTGATTTTGATGATGTGGACGAAGGTGAGACGTATGTATTCCGTATTGTGCCTTATAATGCAGAGGATAAAGCAGGAACGGCTGCGGAAGCGTCGTTTACCGTTCCGTACAAACAGGCATCGGTGACTGAGGTAGATGCAGAATACAATCTGGAAAAGAAAGTTCTGATCGTAGACTGGTGGGGCGAGAATATTGCTTATGCAGACGTTTATCAGGACGATCAGCTGCTGGAAGAACATGTAACGGAATCCAGGCTGATTCGTGAAATCGACCTGGAGGCAAAGAGCAAGCATACGTACAGGGTTGTTCCGTATAACAAAAACGGCGACGCTGGTATCGAGAAAAGCTATCTGCTGGAAGTTGACGATTACGTTGCGACGATTTTGGATCTGAAAGTAGATTATGTCGAAAGCGCCAGAAAGATAGTGATGAGCTGGGAGGATTCCTATACGGAATACGTGGAAATCTGCCTGAACGATGAGACGATTGTGGAAAAGTTTACCGGCAAATCCTATGTGATCAACTGTGAGCTTCAGCCGGGAGCGACTTATGTGGTGACGATCCTTCCGTATAATTACAAACAGGAGGCGGGTGAAGAGGAAGAAGAGGATGTTTCCTTCGGATATTTTGACGTTCCGGATGAAGTGTCGGCGAAGCTGGCAAGTATTCCCATCAAAAATGCTGCCGGTGAGTATACCGGATTTTCCAGACCGGAGCTTCAGGTGAAATGGGAGGCGCAGGCACGGGCATATTATGAAATTTACCGTGCCCAGGAGAATAAAAGAAGCGCGTTCCGGTATCTTGCGACTGTGAAAGCGGATCAGGACGGAATGTATACTTATGTAGATAAAAAGGCCGGATACGGAACGTATTATTACATGGTACGGCGCAAGATCGCAGAAGACGACTATATCGACAAGGAACTTTACACCGCGCTTTCAGATGCGGAAAGCGTGCATGCCGTTGTGCCGAAACCCGGTGTGAAAGCGCTGCTTTGTGAGAATGGGAAAGTTGCATTGACCATGACTTCTTCCAAAGAATTTGTTTCCGGCTATGATATATATCGAAAAACCGGAAGCGGCGGCTACAAATTCCTGAAATCCGTTTCGGAGGATTCCTATCTGGACGACGGGCTTGCGTTCGGAAAGACATATCGTTATAAGGTAAAAGCTTATTATTATGATGCGGCCAGCGGAAAGAAAGTGAACGGCAGATTTTCCGATGCTGCAGCAGTCAAAAATACCATAGGACTGATAGAGGCAGAAGCCGTTGCCATAGCGGCAGATCAGGTAAAAGTAGCGTGGACTCCGACGGCGAATGCCGACGGATATGAGGTGTATTACAGGTCAAACACACAGGGAGATTCTTATGCGCTCTATACAAAGACGCAGGAATTATCTTTGAAAGTCAAATTAAAAAAGAGCGGCACGCATTATTTTATGGTGAAAGCCTATCGGAAAGAGGGAAAGGGGCGCGCTTATTTCTCCAGTGCGGAAGTTTCCGTAAAAATGGGATTTACAGCACCGACCGGTTTTCAGGTTAAAAAGACCTCGTTCAGCAAAGGCAGCCAGAATCTTCTGATACAGAAGGATCAGCTTTCCTGGAACCGTGTGTACGGGGCAAAAGGCTATTATATCGAAGTGTATGACAAGGCGCTGCAGCAGTACAGGCGTGTGGCAAAGATTAAGAAAAATTCAAAGACATCCTATACGGTTTCCAATCCCGTAACCGCTCAAACCGGTACGATCACCTACCGTATCAGCGCATATTTGAACACGAAAAAAGGTACCAAAGTAAAAAAAGGAGGTACGCTTGAACTGGCGCCTCAGCTTGGCATGGTGAAAAAAGTAAAAGCGGTGAAATCCGGAAACAAGGTGAAAATAAGTTTTAAGCGTGTCATGGGAGCGGAACGTTATCAAGTATACCGTTCTAACGGCCGTACGATGATACTCGTCGGAGAGACTGCGGGCACTGCAGTGACCGATCAGGGGCTGGATGCCGGGGTTTCCTATAAATATTACGTTAAGGCGGTTAATCTGACGCAGAATCTCACGGGTGTAATGAGTGAAGCGGCCGCTTATTCCAAGAAACTGGAGAAAGCGGGAAAACTGACGTTAAAGAATAAAAAAGCGGGTGCAATAGATCTTTCCTGGAACGCAAGCAGGGGCGCTCAGAAATACATTGTTTATTTTAAAACTTCTTCGGGAGCGGCATATCAAAAACTGGCGGAAGTTTCGGCGCCAAATACAACGTATCACCATAAAGTTCAGGCGGCAGGAAGCGTCTGTCAGTATAAAGTGACGGCTGTGCAGATAAACGGCGCCGGCGTTTTGGTAGAATCCGGACCGGTTACGGCAGAGATCCGGCAGGCAAAATAACGGAAACGGGAGCTGTCATGAAGATAGAAGAATACGGGTTACAGAAGCTGACAGATCCTCTGCTTGACTGGTTTTCGCAGCATGCGAGGAAGCTGCCCTGGCGAACGGACGCTTCTCCTTATCGCGTATGGGTATCGGAGATTATGCTCCAGCAGACGAGGGTAGAAGCAGTCAAACCATTTTTTGAAAGGTTTATAAACGAGCTGCCAAACGTAGGCGCACTGGCAGAATGCAAAGAAGAAAAGCTTTTAAAATTATGGGAAGGGCTTGGATATTATAATCGCGTGCGCAATATGCAGATTGCCGCAAAACAGGTAATGGAAGAATATCACGGAGTCATTCCGGATGATTATGAGGAGCTATTGAAACTAAAAGGCATCGGTCATTATACGGCGGGGGCAATTGTATCGATTGCATACGGAAAGCCCCATCCGGCCGTTGACGGGAACGTACTTCGTGTGCTTTCAAGAGCGGCGGGAGACGAAAGAGACATTATGAAACCGTCTGTCCGTTCCAATATGGAGCGGCAGTTGGAGAAGATTATGCCGAACGGCCGGGCGGGAGCATACAATCAGGCTTTGATGGAGCTTGGAGCAACCGTCTGTCTGCCAAACGGAGAGCCAAAATGCAAAGAATGTCCATGGCAGGAAGTATGCATTGCCGGCAAAGAGGGAAAAACAAATCTGCTTCCGGTAAAAACCCGGCAGGCAAAGCGCAGGATACAAAAGCGTACGGTATTTATGATTCGGGACGGAGAAAAAGTTATTCTGCGCAGGCGTCCCGGAACCGGTCTTTTGGCAGGGATGTATGAATTTCCGAATGTAACCGGTCATTTGAATGCAGAAGAAGCCGTCTCTTATGTAAAAGAGATGCACTTGACGCCGCTTCATGTGGAACGGCTGGCAGATGCCAAGCATATTTTTTCTCATGTCGAGTGGCATATGGCGGGATACTTGATTCGTGTGGAAGAGCTGGAGGAAGAAAACCAAAAGCTGCTGTTTGCAGAAACGGCGGATTTTAAAGATAAGTATCCCATGCCGTCCGCTTTCGGCGCGTATATGGAACTTTTGAACGTTCCATTTGGAAAAGATCGTTTTCAAAAAGAAAAAAGCGGGTCAGGGTATCAAAACGAATAGAAAAAGAGGGAGCCGGTGTATGAACACCGGCTTTTCATATGAAAAAGATTTTATTAAAAGTGAAGCAATTCACTGTCTGCTGGGAGGAAACCTTGCCGAATGCAAGGTGTTTTTGTATTTAAATTCAGTATAAAGGTAAGATATGAAGTCAATATTTACATAATATGAGAAAATTGTGAACAATCTATGAATGGCAGGGATTCCCAGGATGTTATTGCACGGGGCTTTTAAAACGTGTATAATAGAACAAGTTGTTGATTTGCTTGAGTATGGAGGTTTTCAGTTATGTACGATAGTATTGTAATAGGTTCCGGCGCAGCGGGAAGCGTTATGGCGCGCAGGCTTGCCGATGCCGGAGAGCGCGTTCTGGTATTGGAGAAAAGACCTCATATAGGCGGCAATTGTTATGACGTGCCGGATGCGTATGGGATTTTGATTCATCAGTACGGTCCGCATATCTTTCATACAAATGAAGAAGATGTGTTCCGGTTTTTATCGGAATTTACGGACTGGTATTTTTTTGGGCATGAGGTAGCCGCGAACGTGCATGGAACGCTGCTTCCGGTTCCTTTTAATTTAAATACGCTTCATATGGTTTACAATGCTGCGGAGGCAGACAAGCTGGAGGAAATTTTGATCCGTGAATATGGAGAAGGAAGCCGCGTGCCGATCATGCGGCTGAGAGAAAATCCGAATCCGAATATTCGGGCGATCGCGGAATATGTATATGAAAATATTTTTCTGCATTATACGATGAAACAGTGGGGGCAGACGCCGGAAGAAATCGACGCGGAGGTAACGGCAAGGGTTCCGGTTTTAATCTCCCGCGATAACCGGTATTTTCAGGATAAATATCAGGGAATGCCCAAAGACGGCTATACGGCGATGTTTCATAAGATGCTGTCCCATCCGCTGATTACGGTCCGAACATCTGCGGACTGTAAGGATTGTATGGAGTTTGCCGACGGGAAGGTACTCTTTGACGGGAAGGCATTTGACGGGAAGGTAGTTTATACCGGAGCGCTGGATGAGCTCTTTGACTGTGAATACGGCCGCTTGCCCTACCGTTCCCTGGATTTTGTGTTTGAACATTATAAAGAGGACAGCTATCAGGGAAGGAGCGTCGTCAACTATACCGTCAGCGAGAAATTTACGAGAATTACGGAGTTTAAGTATTTGACCGGCCAGGTGGACGCATCCGGTACGACGATTGTAAAAGAATATCCGTTCGCATATACGGGAGCAGAAGGTGAAGTTCCCTATTATGCAATTATCAACGATAAAAATCTTGCTCTTTATCAGAAATATAAAAAGAAACTTACCGGTTTCGAACATGTATATTTATTGGGAAGGCTTGCAGAATATAAATACTATAATATAGACGCCATTGTAAAAAAAGCGCTTATGCTGGCGGATGAAATAGGGAGGTAGCCATGAAACTATTATCCATAGCGATACCATGCTATAATTCGGAAGAATATATGGAAAACTGTATCAAATCCCTGCTTCCCGGCGGGGAAGACGTAGAAATCCTGGTGATTGACGACGGTTCAAAAGATATGACGCCGGAAATTGCGGATGCCTATGAAAAAAAATTTCCGGGAATCGTGCGTGCGATTCATCAGGAAAACGGCGGGCACGGAGCTGCAGTAAACGCCGGGATTTTAAATGCGACGGGGCTGTTTTTTAAAGTAGTGGACAGCGACGACTGGGTGGATCCGGAAAGCTATCGGGCAATTCTTGCAAAATTAAAAGAACTTGCGGGCGGCAGCGAAACTTTAGATATGATGATCAGCAATTTTGTTTATGAAAAGCAGGGCGCAAGACATAAAAAGGTGATGCGGTATGCTTCCGTACTGCCGCAGAACCGGTTGTTTTGCTGGGAAGATACCAAACGGTTCCGCAAGGGGCAGTATATTCTGATGCATTCTGTGATCTACCGTACGCAGCTGCTTTTGGACTGCGGACTGAAACTTCCGCGGCATACGTTTTATGTGGATAACATTTTTGTGTACCAGCCGCTGCCGTACGTTAAAAATATGTACTATATGGATGTGGATTTTTATCGTTATTTTATCGGGCGGGCAGACCAGTCGGTCAATGAAAAGGTGATGATTGGCAGGATTGATCAGCAGATTAAAGTCAATAAGCTCATGATTGATCTGTATGATCTCTGGAAAATTCCGAATAAAAGGCTCAGGCATTATATGTTTAATGATCTGGAAATTATTACGGTGATCTCTACGGTGATGCTGATCCGTTCGGGGACGAAAGAAAATCTTGAGAAAAAGAGGGAATTGTGGGGATATATCAAACAGCAGGATCTGCGCCTGTTCCATCATCTCCGTAAGGGGATCATGGGAAGGACAATGAATCTGCCGGGGCGCAGCGGAAGAAAGATTTCGATTGCGGCATATAAAATTTCACAGAAAGTTGTAGGCTTTAATTAGCATGTCGGCTGCCTGGCGGACCGGACGGAATAATTATTTTGTAGAATCCGTCTATACGCCGGGCAGTCGATCTGTTGGAAATAAAAAACCGCTCGGCATCGTGAGACGCCAAACGGTTTAATATAATACATCCGAAGATGATATTCCGATAAGTATAATAGCATGATATTTAGAAAATTGCAAGAGTTTATTTGGAATTTTTAGGAAAATTTTTTAATCTGATTTTTCAATTGACAACATACCCCCATGGGGTATATAATAGATACAAATGAAAAAACAGCGGAGGGATCATAATGGAAAAACAAGTGGAATGCTGTTCCTGTAAGAAAAAAGAACGTTCCGAAAAGGAATATAAAGACCTGGTTCACCGTTTAAACCGCATCGAAGGGCAGGTACGCGGAATCCGGGGGATGGTGGAGAAAGATGTATACTGTACGGATATTTTAGTACAGGTGGCGGCGGTAACCGCCGCACTGAACAGTTTTAACCGCGTGCTTTTGGGAAATCATATTAAGACCTGCGTGATCCGGGATATCAAAGAGGGAAAAGAGGAAACGGTGGACGAGCTGCTTGCCACGCTGCAGAAATTGATGAAATAGAGGTGAAGCATTATGGAACAATATACAGTAACCGGAATGAGCTGCGCTGCCTGCAGTGCGAGAGTGGAAAAGGCGGTCGAAAACGTACCGGGCGTTGCGTCCTGTTCGGTGAGCCTTCTGACAAATTCCATGGGAGTGGAAGGGGAGGTTTTGCCGGAAGAAATTATAAAAGCCGTGGAGAAAGCCGGGTACAAGGCGTACCGCAAAGGAGAAAAGAAATCCGGTGCAAAGCCGTATGAATCCGATGCCGATGATCTGTTAAAAGATACGGTGACACCGGCGTTAAAACAAAGACTGTATGCTTCGGCGGGTTTTCTTCTGGTATTGATGTATCTGTCTATGGGGCATATGATGTGGAACTGGCCCCTTCCGGAATTTTTGGCAGGCAACCATGTGGCGGTCGGGATTTTGCAGCTTCTTTTCACCGTTGCCATTATGGTGATCAACCAATCGTTTTTTATCAACGGATTTAAAAGCCTGTTTCACCTGGCGCCGAACATGGATACGCTGGTGGCGCTTGGCGCAGCGGCGTCTTTCGTTTACAGCACATATGCGTTGTTTGCCATGACAGACGCTCAGATGCATGGGGATTCGGATCTTGTCATGTCTTATATGCATGAATTTTATTTTGAGTCTGCCGCGATGATTTTGACGTTGATTACGGTGGGAAAGATGCTGGAAGCATTGTCAAAAGGCAGGACGACGGATGCTTTGAAACATCTGATCCGGCTGGCGCCTAAAACGGCGACAATTGTAAGCGGCGGCGCAGAACAAGAAGTTCCCGTGGAACAGGTGAAGCAGGGGGATATTTTTATCGTGCGTCCCGGAGAGCATATTCCGGTGGACGGCGTGGTGTTAGAGGGCGGCAGCGCCGTCAATGAATCGGCGCTGACCGGAGAGAGTATTCCGGTAGATAAAAGCCCGGGGGATTCGGTCTCTGCGGCGACGGTAAACAGTTCCGGTTTTTTAAAATGCGAGGCAGTCCGCGTCGGGGAAGATACGGCGCTTTCACAGATTATCCGGCTGGTCAGTGATGCGGCGGCGACAAAAGCTCCGATCGCAAAGGTGGCGGATAAGGTTTCCGGTGTATTTGTGCCGATCGTGATTGCCATCGCCGCAGCCGCTGTGCTGGTATGGCTGCTTGCCGGTTACGGAATCGGGTTTGCACTGGCAAGGGGGATTTCCGTACTGGTGATCAGCTGTCCGTGTGCACTGGGCCTGGCGACTCCCGTTGCCATTATGGTCGGAAACGGCGTAGGAGCAAAATGCGGCATCATGTTTAAAACGGCGGCATCCCTGGAGGAAGCCGGAAAAGTTCAGATTATTGCTCTGGATAAAACGGGGACGATTACAACGGGAGAGCCTTCCGTGACGGATATCCTGCCGGCAGAGGGGGTTACGGAAGAAGAGCTGCTTTCGGCGGCAATTTCACTGGAGCAGAAAAGCGAGCATCCCCTGGCTTTGGCAGTGTTAAATTATGCAAAAGAAAAGAACCTGGCATGGGACGAAGCAGAAGAATTTGCGGCGGTTGCAGGAAACGGCTTAAAAGGCAGGAAGAACGGAAAAGAGCTGTGGGGCGGGAACGCGCGGTTTATCGGAACTTATATTACGATTCCCGCGTCGGCGGACACACAGGCAAAGAGGTTTTCCATGGAAGGTAAGACACCGCTGTTTTTTGCGGAAGAAGGACGGTTTTTAGGTATGATTGCCGTTGCCGACGTATTAAAAGACGAGAGTCCCCAGGCAATCCGTGAACTGAAAGGCATGGGAATCCGTGTCGTAATGCTCACCGGGGACAACGAACGGACGGCAAAGGCGATCGGTGCGCGCGCCGGTGTCGATGAAGTGATTGCCGGAGTGCTGCCGGAAGGAAAAGAGAGAGTGATCCGTTCCTTAAAGAAACAGGGGAAAGTTGCCATGGTAGGCGACGGAATCAACGACGCTCCGGCGCTGACGCGGGCGGATATCGGAATTGCGATCGGCGCGGGAACGGATATAGCCATCGACGCTGCGGATGTTGTGCTGATGAAGAGCAGATTGAGCGATGTGCCGGCGGCGGTCAGGCTGAGCCGCGGGACGTTAAAAAATATCCATGAAAATCTGTTTTGGGCATTTATTTATAATATCATAGGAATTCCTCTGGCGGCAGGGGTCTGGATTCCGATATTCGGGTGGCAGTTAAATCCGATGTTCGGTGCGGCGGCAATGAGTTTATCGAGTTTCTGCGTCGTAACAAACGCACTGCGGTTAAATCTGCTGCAGATCCACAGTGCAGCGAGAGATAAAAAAATAAAACAAAATAAAACTAAGAAAACGGAGGTTTTGACGATGAAAAAAACATTAAAAATTGAAGGAATGATGTGCGGACACTGTGAGGCAAGCGTAAAGAAGGCGCTGGAAGGGCTGGAGGGCGTTCAGGAAGCTGTCGTCAGTCATGAAAGCGGAACGGCAGTCGTGGTACTAAACAGGGAAGTAGCGGACGACATGTTGAAAAAAGCAGTGGAAGAGAAAGACTATAAAGTGATTACCGTCTCAGGAAACGAATATTCTGATGTATAAATTACTGAGAGAACGGTGAGGAAATGCTTGACAGACTGAAAATAGAAAAGTAATATAAACATATATAGTGGAGGGAATCTTAAAAATTACACTTTTTGAGACCGCAAAATAGGGTAAGAAATATGCTGAACGAAGATCCATACAAAAAAACCGAATTACGGGATTTCCCCGTAATTCGGTAAAAAAGTTAAGAAGTATCTTTTTTATGTTATTTTTTGTTTGAGAAATTCAGGTTTTTTTGATTGTCTCAAAAAGTGTACTTTATGAGACCTGCCCTGTAGGAACATATTTTATGGGGAACTTGTGGGTATGATTTAGCAGAACAAAAAATGAGGAGGTAAAAGAGAATGAAACAGGGTTTTTTTAAACGCGCGGCAGCATTGACGCTTTCGGCGGCGCTTGTACTGCCGGTAAGTCCCATGAATGCGGTTGCCGCAGACTATGTTGTTGTGTCAGAACAGGCGGAAGATACGTCGGAATTTGTGATTACGAATCCCGGCGATACGGTAAACGCATATGTCGGGCAGCCGTTGGTATTTTATCTGCGTGCCAAAGGAGCGGAAAGTTTTACAATTACGGGATTTGAGGCATTAGGTGCAGAACGTGCAGATGAAGTATTTGACGGTACGTCCGGCAAATTTATATGGACCCCAAAGGATGAGGATTTAACGAAGAATTATACGGTAAGGTTTACTGCGGTAAAAGGAGAAGAGACTGCGGTAAAAGACGTGAAGATACAAGTAGGGAGTGCCGGAGATATTTATAAAACGGCAGTGCTTCCTGTGGCGGAAGATGCGTATGTACAGACATGGTCGGGAAATGCCGGAAAGAATTTTGGCGGACTTCCTATTTTGGTAGTTGATAAAAGCAGTGCGACGTCTTTGATGGGAGAAGGCGTGGATGCTTCCGATGGAGATTTGTCTGTATTGAAGTTTCATATGGACGGTCAGTTTAAGGATATCGACACCGGGGAAGACGTTACGGTCAATACTTCAACGATTGCAAGCGCTTCACTTATGCTCACTTACGTAACCTGTAAGAATGCAGGACATTTAAATCAGACGGATCAGTTGAACGTAGCTCTCCTTCCAAGCAATGACTGGAAAGAAGGAACGGGGCGGGAAACGGCTTCTTCAGACAGCATTACGGCAAACAGTTTGAAAACTATGTTAAGCGGAAAAACATATACGGAAGAGGAAGTGATTTCTTTTGCCGAATATTCTTTGAGTAATCCGAACGGAGAGAATGCGTCGTGGGCGCCTTTTAAGGAAAGCTGGGCTTCCGCCGGAAAGGCTTTCGGGATTAGCGGCCGGCAGATACAAACGGATGTTATGAAATTTTTGAAGGAAGACGGCGGAACCGTCAAGAGCGGAGACGTGTCGTTTTTACTGCATGAAACGGGCGGTAAACAGCACTATTTCGTCAGCCGGGAAGGAGCAGGACTGAATGAGAGCTTTAATACGCAGTATGGAGCTTTTGATGCGGTGGCAGATATGAAAAATACCGCACCTTCCTTGGTAGTGTCATATTTGGCGCAGCAGCAGGAGTTTGGGATTTCCGGTCAGAATTATATGGTTCTTCCTGAGAATTATGCGGCTACCGGTTCGGATAGTTTTGCGGTATTAGGCGCAAAAGAAGGCGTTTCTGTACAGGATATGAAATTATCCGGCAATACGGGAGGCGGAAAGATCACATATAATGTACAGGAACAGCGCTTAGAGATTTCAGAAGGATTGACGACTGGCGCATATGAAATGAAATTAACGCTGGGCGAAAAAGAGCATGCATATACGGTATACGTTAAAAGCAATACGACGCTTCCAACGTTTACCGGTCCAAGGAAACAGATTCAGGCATTTGTCGGAAGAGAGCTGACTTTTTATGCAAAAGCGGAGAATCCGCAGGATTTTGGAGACATGGTAACGCTTGGAGTCAACGAAGATGAGCTGCAGGAGATGGACGGAGCACAGTTCGATTCCAAGACGGGAAGATTTGTCTGGACGCCCGGAGTGGACAATGGGGACGAGACGTATGAATTGACGTTCTATGCATACGATCACAGCAAAATACCGGTAAGCCATAAGGTAAATATCAAGGTGGATGCAAGCGCTCAGATGGGGGAAACGGATACGGTAATTCCTGTAACAGAGGATGCATCCGTTCATTCCTGGAACTCTGAAAGAGACGAGAACCATGGAGACAAAATTTATTTGAGAACCAATCTTGCAGAAGGCAGCGGTTACCTGGGAGAAGGGACGGCAGGTGAAAATGCAGATGCAAAACTTTCCTTTTTAAAATTTGATCTGAGTCAGTTTGCAAGCAAGATGGATGAAAATACCGGAGCGCAGCTGGTCATGACATATATGGCAGTCGGATCGAATACTCAGAGTGACCATCTTAAAAAGGTTGACGGTGTGGCCGGAATCCGTGTGGCGGCTCTTCCGTTTGGAACAGATCATGATTTTCGGTGGTCGGAAAGAGAGACGGCTGCTGCGGTTTCACCGAGCGCGCCTGCAGTTACCTGGAATCGATGGAAAGCCTGGAGAGATGAAAATAACTTTGCTGTAAACGAAGATAGTTACAAGAGTTCTAAAATTTACAGCATCAAGGATGCTACAATGGTTTATCCGAATTGGGTGGACAATAATTTTGCAGAAAGTGTGGGAACAAGGGTAAAGGTCGATATTACGGACATTATTCAGGATGCGTTGAAAAAATATAAAGAAAATGCGTCCAATCATGAACTGACGTTGATTATGAATAATAACAGTAACCAGAAACTTTTTATCAGTAAAGAAGGCGCTGCAAATTTAACGAACAAGATTGCCCTGAACGGAGAAGAGATCATGGCGCCGTCTATTGTTTTAACAGAGCCGTACGATACTGAGATTGTGGACGGACCAGACAGTGTAGTACTGGTGGAAGGATATCAAGATGCAGTCTCCAACAGCTTTGCAGTTCATGGAGATGTAAACGAGGTAAGCGTCATTGACAGAAGCAGCGAGCAGAAAATCAACTGGGATGCGGACAAACGCCAGATTACGATTGAACCGGGGTTAAAGATTGGAAATTATCCGGTTATGTTAAAAGTCGGAGACCAGACAAGGCGATTTGAAGTACGCGTGCTTGCAAATGATATAGAGGCCATGACGGCAATTCTTGCAAAAACAATTAAGGAGCAGGGGCGTTATACCGACGCCGGCTGGGCAAGATACAGATATGCCGTAATTGCAGTGCAAACAGAACTTGGCAAGGGTGAGATTACAGGCGAAGGTTTGATCGACGGAAGATCTATGATACAGTCGGCGCGCAGAGATTTACAGACATTGGAAGACGTACTTTACGAACAGATTGAAAAGTATACCGAAATGGCGAAAATCGGCGCCGGATTATTCAAACCGGAAACGCTGGAGGCGTTAAACAGCAAGATTCAGGAGGCGGAAAGGCTTCTTACGGAAAATATGTTTACGGAAGTGCAGATGAACGCCGCGATAGACGAATTGGTTCAGGCGGAGCAGAAACTGGAGTATATTTCTGCAAAAGCTGAATTGACGAACGCGATTGCTCAGATTTCCAACAGATATAACGACGAAGACGCAAAGAAATATACGCAGGCTAGCTGGCAGGGATTACAGGACGTAATAAAAGCTGCAAAGGAAGTGGAACAGAAACCGGACGCATCGGATGATGAGATTTCGGGAACTATACAGAGTTTGACCGATGCAGAGAGTGCGCTTGAGACGCTGGATGCCGCGCTTGTGAGACTGATCAAAGAAGAAACGGATAAGGTGACGACAGAAGCGGATTATACAGAAGCAAGCTGGACATCTTATATGGTTGTTTTAGAGGCGGTAAGAGGACTGGAAGGAAGCGTTTATACCGAAGCGCGCATGAATCAGCTGATTCATCTGCTGCAGACTACGATTGCGGGAATGGAGAGAGCAGACGGACAGATTCTATGTACCTGTAAAGTGGAGCTGACAGGCATTGCAGCCGAAGTGTCTCTTCGGCCGAACGGGACGCTTCAGCTTAGTCCGGAATTGACGATCAGCAAAGAGGGCTGCGAAGCGTTGGATGAGAATCATGTGACAGAAGCAGGAACCGTCTATTCTTATACGATAACGGAAGGAACTGCATGTACCGTATCAGATACGGGAACCATTTCTGCGGGAGAAGAGGAAGGAACTGTTTTTGTAGAAGTGAAAGCGGAGGTTACGATTCCAAACGGCGGCAAATCTACCTACACCAAAACAATTATTGTGAAAGTGAGCAATGACGACATTCCGCCGGTAGAAGATGACGTTACAATTACATTTGACAGTGACGGCGGTACAAAGATTGCTGATGTGACGGTTAAGAAAGGAACCGCTGTTTCGGAACCTGCAAAGCCGGTAAAGGAAGGATTTGAGTTTGAAGGCTGGTACAGCGATGCAAACAGAAGTATCAAGTATAATTTTGCTGAGCCTGTAAATGCAGATATCACTCTGTATGCAAAATGGACGAAAAAAAGCGGCTCTCCAGGAGGAATAGATAACCCTCCGGCAGTCAATCAGCCCAAGGTAGGCGATACCGTATCGCATAAAACCGGAACATATGCAGTGGCAAGTGTGACAGGAAAGACGGTAACGCTGAAAAAAGGAAAAGATGCCAAGAAGGTTACGATTCCCAAAACTGTAAAAGTCGGTACGGAGGATTATAAAGTAGTTGCAATTGGCGACAGTGCATTCAGCAACAGTAAAAAATTGCAGACACTTACCATTTGCGCAAATGTGACGAAGATCGGAAAGAATGCTTTCCTGAAATGCAAAAAGTTAAAGAAAGTAACCCTGCAGGGCAAAAAATTGACCGTTGGAAAAAATGCATTTAAGAATACGGCAAAAAAAGCAACGGTAAAATGGCCCAAAGGCATGAAAGCAAAGGAAAAGAATAAGCTGAAAAAGGCATTAAAGAAACAAGGCCTGAAAGTGAAATAAGAAAGAATAAAGAGGAGAGACAGGAGGATAAGAAGCTTCTGTTTCTCCTTTTTTTGAAACGATTTCCGATATTGCAGGAAGCCTTTTTTAGAAATAATTAAGAAAAATAAAAAAAAGTTCATGAACTCCGTATTGCTTTTAAACCGTCTAACACATATAATAAACAATAGCAGTCAATCCTACATAAGCAGATTGCTGTAAATATGCAGTAAAAATGGCGGCAGTCTCACAGTTGCGGACTGCCCCGCGGAGGAGATTATGGATAATCAGGAACCCAATAACCAAAATAACCGTAATAACAATAACAAAAACGGACAGGTCATCTTGATCTTTATTATGGTATCGCTTGTTGCCTTGTTTATTATGAGCATCATATCAAATAAAGTCACGCAGCAGTTTAATCAGGAAATTTCGTATTCGGAATTTTTGGAAAAAGTGGAAAGCGGAGAAGTAGAGAGCATTGAATTCACCGGTTCTCAGATCAATATTGTGCAGAAGACGAAAAAGAACGCTCGGTTTAAGCAGACCTATTATACGGGAATGGTCAATGACAGCGAGCTGATTCCGCTCTTAAAGGAGCATAAGGTTGAGATTTTCGGTTATATTCCGGACAATACGTCCACATGGATTTATAATATCTTAAGCTTTGTGATTCCGCTCGTGCTGATCTGGATACTGCTTGCATTTTTTATGCGGCGCATGGGCGGCGGCGGTGTCATGGGCGTCGGTAAGAGTACGGCAAAAGTTTATGTAGAGAAATCTACGGGGGTAACGTTTAAAGACGTTGCAGGTCAGAATGAAGCAAAGGAATCACTGCAGGAAGTTGTGGATTTTCTGCACAATCCGAAAAAATACCGCGATATCGGCGCAAAGCTGCCGAAAGGGGCGTTATTGGTGGGACCTCCGGGAACCGGTAAGACGCTTTTAGCAAAAGCAGTTGCCGGAGAAGCGAAAGTACCGTTTTTTTCACTGGCAGGTTCTGATTTTGTGGAGATGTTTGTCGGTGTCGGAGCATCCCGTGTCCGGGATCTGTTTAAAGAAGCGCAGAAACAGGCGCCGTGTATCATATTTATTGACGAGATCGATGCCATCGGAAAAAGCCGTGATACAAGATTCGGCGGGAACGATGAGCGGGAGCAGACATTGAACCAGCTCCTTGCCGAGATGGACGGATTCGATACTTCCAAAGGGCTTTTGATCTTAGCGGCGACGAACCGTCCGGAGGTATTGGATAAGGCACTGTTGCGTCCGGGACGTTTCGACCGCAGGATTATTGTGGATCGTCCGGATCAGAAAGGACGCCTGGAAACGTTAAAAGTACATGCCAAAGACGTTATGATGGATGAAACGGTGGATTTGGAAGCGCTTGCGCTTGCCACGGCGGGACTGGTAGGGTCGGATCTTGCAAATATGATCAATGAAGCGGCGATTAACGCCGTAAAACACGGGCGTAAATTTGTAAATCAGTCTGATCTGTTCGAGGCGTTTGAACTGGTAGCGGTCGGCGGTAAGGAAAAGAAAGACCGCGTAATGAGCGAAAAAGAAAAGCGGATCGTAGCGTATCATGAAGTCGGTCATGCCATGGTTACGGCGCTGCAGAAAAATACGGAGCCGGTTCAAAAGATCACGATCGTTCCGCGTACGATGGGAGCGCTTGGTTATACGCTGCAGACGCCGGAAGAAGAGAAGTTTTTGGATACCAAGGAGGAGCTGTTATCCAAGATTACGACGTATATGGCAGGGCGAGCCGCAGAAGAAATCGTCTTTCATTCCGTGACGAGCGGAGCCGCCAACGATATCGAACAGGCAACGAATATTGCAAAATCTATGATTACCCGGTTTGGTATGTCCAAGAAATTCGGCATGATGAGCCTGGTTACGGTGGAGAGCCAGTATTTGGACGGCAGAGCGTCGATGAACTGCGCGGAAAAGACGGCGGCGCAGGTGGATAAAGAAGTTTTAAAACTCATCAATTCCTGTTATGCCGAGGCGGTGAATATGCTGACGGAAAACAGAGACGTATTGGACCGGATTTCCGATTACCTGTTTGAGCACGAAACGATTACCGGCAAGGAATTTATGGAGATGTTCCGTAAGCTAAAAGGACTGCCGGAGCCGGAAGAGGAAACGAAAGAAACGGAAAAAGGAACGCATATTGACGTTACCATAGCTGACAGTAAGGATGAGCAATCATGACATTTCAGTTGGAAGAAGAATTAAAAAAACTCCCGGATCAGCCGGGAGTTTATCTTATGTATGACAAGAACGATACGATTATTTATATTGGCAAGGCTGTTTCTCTGACGAAACGCGTGCACCAATATTTTCAGGCGAGCCATAACGAAGGAGTAAAAAAAGAGCGGATGGTCCGCCAGATTGCCAGATTTGAATATATTATCACGGATTCCGAGCTGGAAGCTTTGGTATTGGAATGCAATCTGATCAAAGAGCACAGGCCCAAATATAATACTATGCTGCGGGACGATAAGACGTATCCCTATATCAAAGTGACATTGTCTGAAGAGTATCCGAGAGTTTTGTTTTCGCGTCAGATGAAAAAAGACAAATCCAGGTATTTCGGACCGTATACCAGTTCGGGCGCAGTCAAAGATACGATCGATCTTTTAAATAAACTCTACGGGCTGCGTACCTGCAGGAGAAATCTGCCGAAAGATATTGGAAAAGAGCGCCCCTGTCTCAATTACCACATCCGGCAATGCGCGGCTCCCTGTCAGGCCTATATTTCCAAAGAAGAATATGAATCGCGGATTGCACAGGCGGTCCGGTTTTTAAACGGAGAATATCAGCCGATCATGAAAGAACTGGAAGAAAAAATGACGGCGGCTTCTATGGAAATGGAGTTTGAAAAAGCGGCAGAATACCGGGATCTGTTAAACAGTGTAAAACAGATCGCACAAAAGCAGAAGATTACCGATGCCAATGATGAAGACCGGGATGTGGTCGGACTGGCAAAAGACGGCGAAGATGCGGTGATCCAGGTCTTTTTTATCCGCGGCGGCAAGCTGATCGGAAGAGAGCATTTTTATATGAAAATTGCGGCGGAGGAAGAAAAAGAACAGATTTTAACCGTATTTATCAAACAGTATTATGCGGGAACGCCGTTTATCCCCCGACTGGTCATGCTGCCCCTGGCAATTGAAGAAAAAGATGTGATTGAGGAATGGCTGACAAAGCGGCGCGGACAAAAGGCGTATATTAAGATTCCCAAAAAAGGCATGAAAGAAAAATTAGTGGAACTTGCCGGGAAAAATGCAAAGCTGATCCTTTCGCAGGATAGAGAAAAGTTAAAAAGAGAAGAGGGACGTACAATCGGCGCAATGAAAGAGATTGCCCGCCTGCTGAATCTTTCAGACGCCGTACGTGTGGAAGCTTACGATATTTCCAATATCAGCGGCTTTCAGTCGGTAGGTTCTATGGTTGTGTATGAAAAAGGAAAACCGTGCCGCAGCGATTATCGGAAGTTCCGCCTGCGGACTGTGTCTGGGCCGGATGACTACGCTTCGATGCATGAAGTACTGACGAGACGGTTTGAACACGGCAAAGCGGAACAGGAAGAATTAAAGGAAAAGGGTCTTGAAAATGATTACGGAAGTTTTACCAGGTTTCCCGATCTGATCATGATGGACGGAGGAAAGGGCCAGGTGAATATTGCGCTGCGCGTATTGGATGAGCTGAATTTAAAGATTCCCGTCTGCGGTATGGTAAAAGATGATAATCACAGGACGCGCGGGTTATACTATAATAATGCAGAGATCCCGATTGAAAGAAGCAGCGAGGGATTTAAGCTGATTACCAGAATTCAGGATGAAGCGCACAGGTTCGCCATTGAATACCACAGATCTTTAAGAAGCAAGGGACAGGTGCATTCCGTACTGGATGAAATACCGGGCGTGGGACCTTCCAGAAGAAAGGCGCTTATGATGCGGTTTCCGTCTCTGGACGCTATCCGTCAGGCGGATGTGAAAGAGCTGGCGGATACACCGTCGATGAATGCAAAAGCTGCGCATGCCGTATACGATTACTTCCATTCGGTTGATGAAACCGCTGAATTATGATATACTTTACTCACTTATGAAACTATATCGAAAGTAAAGGAGAAGAGGCATGGAGGGTGTTAGCGTAGCAAAAATTGCAAAGAAGATGGAACTGAATAATTTTACCGACGGTATCAATTTAAAGGATCACAGAATCCTGCTTTCCGATGTCAACCGTCCGGCACTGCAGTTAAACGGTTTTTTTGAACATTTCGAGCAATCCCGCGTAGAGATTATCGGAATGGTGGAATACGCAAACCTGCAGAAAAAAACAGAGCAGGAACGGAAAGAACTATACGATGCATTTCTTTCTTTTGATATTCCGTGTGTGATATTCTGCCGGGGGTTTGAACCGGACGATATGTTTTTGGAAGCGGCAAACCGCAACGGGATTCCCGTACTCGGCACAGAGCGTGCGACGTCCGGCTTTATGGCGGAACTGATCAATATCCTTACGGAGGAGCTTGCGCCCTGCATTACGATTCACGGGGTTTTGGTAGACGTATACGGAGAAGGGCTCTTGATTATGGGCGAGAGCGGTATCGGAAAGAGCGAGGCTGCTTTAGAGCTTGTAAAGCGGGGGCACCGCCTTGTGACGGACGACGTAGTGGAAATCCGTAAGATCAACGATCATACGCTGATCGGAACTTCGCCGGACATTACCAGATATTTTATCGAACTGCGGGGGATCGGTATCATCGACGTAAAAACGCTTTTCGGTGTGGAGTGCGTCAAAGAAAAACAAAACATTGACCTGGTGATCAAATTATCCGACTGGAAGAAAGAAAATAATTACGACCGGTTCGGCCTGGAAGAGGAGTATACGGAAATTTTAGGCAATAAAGTGGTCTGCCATTCGCTTCCGATTCGTCCGGGCAGAAACCTTGCCGTGATCTGTGAAGCGGCTGCGGTCAACCACCGTCAGAAGAAGATGGGTTATAACGCTGCACAGGAGCTGTATCGCCGCGTACAGGCAAATTTCGCAAAGAGCGAAGAAGAATAGGATAGGGATTCCGGAGGGAATCTGAATGCCATTTTGGCAAATAATTGGAAAAGAAAGAAGAGTAGCTGATATGGAAAACAAAAATGCATGGGAGAAGTATCCCGAGGGAGAGGCCCGCAGGAAGGTTATGGACTTTGCTGAGGGGTATCGGAAATTTATTTCAAAATGCAAGACAGAGCGGGAATGTATGCAGGAGTTTGTGTCTTTGGCAAAAGAAGCCGGATTTGCGGATATCGATCAGATGATCGAAAAAGGAACCAAAGTGAAACCCGGAGATAAAATTTATGCCGGAAATATGGGAAAGGCGGCGGCTTTTTTTGTCATCGGAAAAAAGGACCTTGCTTCGGGGATGAATATTCTCGGCGCACATATCGATTCGCCGAGGCTGGACCTCAAGCAGGTTCCGTTATATGAAGATACGCAGATGGCGATGCTTGATACACATTATTACGGCGGCGTTAAAAAATATCAGTGGGTCACGATGCCCCTGGCGCTGCACGGCGTATTTGTGAAAAAAGACGGAGAAACGGTTCGGGTGGATATCGGCGATCGTCCGGGTGATCCTGTGTTCGGCATCAGCGATCTGCTGATCCATCTGTCGTCCGATCAGATGGAGAAAAAGGCGTCTAAAGTGATCGAAGGGGAAAAACTGGATCTGTTGATCGGCAGTATTCCTCTGAAACAGGAGACGGATGCGAAAGAGACAAAGGATACGGTCAAGGCAAATATCTTAAAGATTCTGGAAGAAACGTACGGTGTAGAGGAAGATGATTTTCTCTCGGCAGAGATTGAAGCCGTTCCGGCGGGAGAGGCAAGGGATTTCGGATTTGACCGCAGTATGATTATGGGGTATGGACATGACGACAGAGTATGCGCTTATCCGTCGTTTCAGGCACTTTTAAACGTTACAGAGCCGGAATATACGGCGGTATGCCTTTTGGTGGATAAAGAAGAGATCGGAAGTGTCGGAGCTACCGGTATGCAGTCGAGATTTTTTGAGGATACGGTATGTGAACTGCTGCATCTTGCCGGAGGGTATTCCGAATTATCCCTGCGCCGCGCCATGCGTCATTCCAAGATGCTCTCTTCCGATGTCAGCGCGGCATACGATCCGAATTATCCGGAAGTAACGGAAAAAAGAAACGCCGCATATTTCGGAAAGGGACTGGTATTTAACAAATATACGGGTTCAAGAGGAAAAAGCGGGTCGAACGACGCAAACGCAGAATATATGGCGAAAATCCGTAATATATTAGATCACCGGAAGATTGCGTTTCAGACGTCGGAGCTTGGGAAAGTAGATCAGGGAGGCGGCGGAACGATTGCCTATATCCTGGCAAATTACGGGATGCAGGTCATCGACAGCGGAGTTGCCGTTTTAAATATGCACGCTCCCTGGGAGATTATCAGTAAAGTGGATTTGTATGAAGCATTATTGGGCTATCAGGCGTTTATCGAAGAGGCATAGAAGAGAAATAGAAAAGGGATAGAAAAGGCGTGGAACGATTACTGAGGGAATTGGATAAGGTATTGGACAGTCGGCAGATACTGCAGAATGAGCCGCTGGGCCGTCACACGACATTTCGTGTGGGCGGTCCGGCAGATCTGTACCTTATGCCGGGATTTAGCCAGCTTTCAGCGCTGATGGAGATCCTGCACAGGCATAAGGCAGCCGTGACCGTCATCGGCAACGGCAGCAATCTTTTAGTGGGAGACCGGGGCATTCGCGGAGTCGTGATTGAAATCGGAAGACAGATGTCGGAGGTTTTTGTGCGGGATGACCGTGTGGTTGCCCAGGCGGGCGCTCTTTTGTCAAAAGCAGCCCAGGAAGCATACAAAAACGGGCTTTCCGGCATGGAATTTGCATCGGGGATTCCGGGCAGCGTCGGCGGAGCAGTTGTCATGAACGCAGGCGCATACGGCGGAGAGATCAAAGATATCGCATCCGTTGTGACCGTGCTTGAAAAAGACGGCGGCATACGAAAGCTGACAAACGATGAGATGGAGTTTTCCTACCGGCATAGCTGCGCCATAGAACGGGAGTATCTGATCTTAGAGGCGGAGTTTTTATTGCAGAATGCGGATTCTGACGACATTCGCCGGAATATGGACGAGTTAAAAGAAAAGCGCCTGTTAAAACAGCCTTTGGAGTATCCCAGCGCGGGCAGTACATTTAAACGGCCGGAGGGATATTTTGCGGGAAAGCTGATTATGGACGCCGGGCTTGCCGGATTTTGCGTGGGAGGCGCCGAAGTTTCCAAAAAGCACTGTGGATTTGTGATCAACAAAGGAGGAGCGTCGGCTGCCGATATCCTGTCCGTGATACGGCATGTACAAAAGACGGTAAAAGAACGGTTTGGAGTGGAACTGAAGCCGGAAGTGAAATTGCTGGGCGAGTTTTAAATCTCCGATCAAAGATAAGGTGGGGAGAAAGCAAGCGTGAAATTAGTGATTTTGACAGGAATGTCGGGCGCCGGAAAGAGCACGGCGCTGAAAATGATGGAGGATATCGGTTTTTACTGTGTGGATAACCTGCCGATTCCTCTGGTTGAAACATTTATAGATTTATCGGAGACGAGCGGCGAAGAACTTCAGAAGTTCGCGGTCGGGATCGACGTCAGAAGCGGCAGTTCTCTTTCCCGGCTGCACGGAATATTGGAACGGCTGGAAGAAAAAGAGTGGACGCCGGAAATTTTGTTTTTGGATGCGGAGGACTCCGTTTTGGTCAAACGGTATAAAGAGACCAGAAGAAATCATCCGTTATCCGCTGGAAAGAGGGTAGAAGCCGGGATTTTGGCGGAGAGGGAGCGCCTTATGTTTCTTCGGAAAAAGGCGGATTATATTATAGACACCAGCAGGCTTTTAACCAGGGAGCTTCGACTGGAACTGGAGAAGATTTTTGTCAGCCAGCAGGATTACAAAAATCTGTTTATTACGATCTTATCGTTCGGATTTAAGTACGGGATTCCGGCAGACTCGGATCTGGTATTTGACGTCCGGTTTCTGCCCAATCCCTACTATGTGGAAGGACTGCGGGCAAAGAGCGGCAACGATAAAGAAATTCAGGATTATGTGCTGCAGTTTGAAGAAGCCCATGTGTTTTTAACAAAACTTACGGATATGGTAAATTTTTTAATACCGAAATATATTGCCGAAGGAAAGAACCAGCTGGTAATCAGTATCGGCTGTACGGGAGGCAAACATCGTTCGGTAACGCTGGCAAACGAATTGTACCAATGTCTTTGCCGCAAAAAAGAATACGGACTTAAGATTGAGCACAGAGATATAGAAAAAGGGTGACGGAGAGGATGTCGTTTTCGGGAGAAATAAAAAAAGAGCTTGCCGGGCGGATCGGAGAAAGCAGGCACTGCCGTCTTGCAGAACTTTCTGCAATCATCGTATTTGCCGGAAAAATTTCCGCGTTAAACGGAGGGATTTCTTTTCGTCCGGAATCGGGCAATCCGATGTTGAAAGAAAAATTTGCAAGGCTGGTCTCTCTGCTGTTTTCCATAGACAGGGAATGGGAAACGTTACAGGGGGACGATGTCTTTAAGATTTTAGAGGGCGTGAAATTATGGGACCGGCAGCGCGGATGTTTTTTGAACACGGAAACGGCGGACGGTCTTTTAATTCAGCAGTCCTGCTGTAAACGGGCGTATATTCGGGGAGCTTTTTTATCTTCCGGGTCCGTAAGCGATCCGGGCAAAGCGTACCATTTTGAGATTGTCTGCCGTACGGCTGCACAGTCCGCGCAGCTTCAGCATGCCATTAACAGCTTTGATATAGACGCCAGAATCGTGCCGAGGAAAAAAAATCAGGTGGTTTATGTCAAGGAAGGCGCACATATCGTAGATCTTTTGAACGTTATGGAAGCGCATACCGCCCTAATGAATCTGGAAAATGTACGAATCGTCAAAGAAATGCGCAATTCTGTCAATCGGCAAGTGAACTGTGAGACGGCGAATATCAGCAAGATCGTAAACGCTGCGGTCCGTCAGATCGAAGATATCCGTTTGATACAAAAGAACAAAGGGATCGAGAGCCTTCCGGAGCACTTAAAGGAAATTGCTCTTTTGCGTCTGGCATATCCCGACGCGCCTTTAAAAGAGCTTGGCATGTATTTGAATCCTCCGGTCGGAAAGTCGGGCGTAAATCACAGGTTAAGACGGATTTCGGAAATTGCAGAGAAAATGGGAGAGTGAGCATACGATGAAAAAATTACTGTTTCTATTCAATCCGCATGCAGGGAAGGCGCAGATCAAGAACAAGCTTTTGCAGATTGTGGATATTATGGTAAAAGGCGGCTATGATGTGACCATTTACCCGACGCAGGCAAGAGAAGACGCGTTTCGTATGGTATACGACCGCGCAGCCGAATTTGACCGGATTGTCTGCAGCGGAGGCGACGGGACTCTGGATGAGGCTGTCAGCGGTATGATTCTGTCCGGAAATAAGATTCCCCTCGGTTATATCCCGGCGGGCAGTACAAATGATTTTGCCAATTCCCTAAAAATACCAAAAGATATGGTAAAAGCTGCCGAAATCGCGATATCCGGCGAGCCGTTTGCCTGTGACGTGGGAATGTTTAATGAAGAACCCTTTGTGTACGTTGCGGCATTTGGTATTTTTACCGCAGTATCGTATAAAACGAGTCAGGAATGGAAAAATATCCTGGGGCATGCGGCGTATATTTTAGAGGGAGTGAAAAGCCTGACGGAAATCACCTCTTACCGGCTTCGGGTAGAGTGTGAGGATGCGGTGATCGAAGATGAATTTATTTACGGCATGATCAGCAATTCCAATTCTGTCGGAGGATTCAAAAATATGACGGGTAAAAACGTTCTGTTAGACGACGGGAAATTTGAAGTCACGCTGATCCGTAAGCCGAAAAACATCGTGGAGCTCAATGCGATCCTGGCGTCTTTAACAAATCTGATTGACGATACGGATCTGATTTATTCGTTTAAGAGCGATCGGATCTGCTTTTCCTCAAAAGAAGAAATTGCATGGACCTTAGACGGAGAATACGGCGGCAGCGTTCGGCAGGTTACGGTGAAAAATATTCAAAAGGCACTGGAGATCATGGTAAAGAATAAGTAAGAATGTGGTAATTAGGGCTTTATTTTTGGAAAGAAGTAAGCTATACTTAAACAATAAACAATAGAAAAGGAGAGATGAAGCAATGTTAGTATCAGCAAAAGAAATGCTTGACAAAGCAAAAGCTGGCCACTATGCAGTAGGACAGTTCAACATCAACAACCTGGAGTGGACAAAATCCATTTTATTGACTGCTCAGGAGTTAAATTCACCGGTAATCCTCGGCGTATCTGAGGGAGCCGGAAAGTATATGACAGGCTTTAAGACAGTTGCAGCTATGGTAAAGGCAATGATCGAAGAGTTGAATATCACGGTTCCGGTTGCCCTTCACTTAGATCATGGTTCCTATGAAGGATGCTTAAAATGCGTGGAAGCAGGATTTTCTTCCATTATGTTTGACGGTTCCCATTATCCGATCGACGAGAACGTTGCAAAGACAACGGAACTTGTACAGCTGGCGCATGACAAGGGAATCTCCATTGAAGCGGAAGTAGGTTCCATCGGCGGCGAAGAAGACGGCGTTGTAGGCATGGGTGAATGTGCAGATCCAAACGAATGTAAATCCATTGCTGACCTCGGCATCGATATGCTTGCGGCAGGAATCGGCAATATCCACGGCAAATATCCGGCAAACTGGGCAGGACTCAGCTTTGAGACTTTAGATGCCATCCAGCAGCTGACAGGCGATATGCCGTTGGTTCTTCACGGCGGCACGGGTATTCCGGAAGATATGATCAAGAAAGCGATTTCTCTTGGAGTGGCTAAGATCAACGTAAATACGGAGTGCCAGCTTTCCTTTGCAGACGCTACGCGTAAATACATCGAAGCCGGCAAAGATCTGGAAGGCAAAGGTTTTGATCCGCGTAAATTACTGGCGCCGGGTGCGGAAGCAATCAAAGCAACCGTGAAAGAAAAGATGGAATTGTTCGGTTCCGTAAATAAGGCTTAAGTAATAGTAACTAAAAAATTTATATAAAAAAAATGAAAGTTGTATAAATTTCCTATTGTAATTCGGTTTTGTTTGCGGTATGTTATTATCAAACAAGACAGAAGTTTACAGATGAGCAAGGGTGTTCCACTAGCTGGAATACCCTTTTTTCACGCAGAAAGGATGGTTCGGTATGGAAAAATGCATGGAATATTACAATGCAGCGGAAATTTTTGGAGAAAACGTTTTTAATGATACGGTTATGCGGGAGAGGCTTCCGAAGAAAATCTATCAGAAATTAAAGCAGACGCTTCGGGAGGGCAGGGAGCTCGACCTGGAAACGGCAGATGTGATTGCACATGAAATGAAAGAATGGGCAATTGAAAAAGGCGCCACGCATTACACACACTGGTTTCAGCCTATGACCGGCGTTACGGCGGAAAAACACGATTCTTTTATCACTGCGCCGATGGAAAACGGAAAGGTTTTGATGAGTTTTTCCGGAAAAGAGCTGATCAAAGGAGAACCGGATGCATCTTCCTTCCCTTCCGGAGGGCTGCGGGCCACATTTGAAGCAAGAGGCTATACGGCATGGGACTGTACGTCTCCGGCGTTTGTCAGGCAGGATGCGGCGGGAGCTACGCTCTGTATCCCGACGGCGTTTTGTTCGTATACGGGAGAAGCGCTGGATCAGAAGACGCCGCTGCTGCGTTCGATGGAAGCCGTAAATAAACAGGCGCTGCGCCTGATCCGACTGTTTGGGAATACGACATCCAAAAAGGTAACCGCTTCGGTAGGACCGGAGCAGGAATACTTTATTGTAGACAGAGAAAAATATTTAAAGCGGAAAGACCTGATCTTTACCGGGCGCACGCTGTTCGGGGCAATGCCGCCCAAAGGACAGGAAATGGACGACCATTATTTCGGCGCAATCCGGGAGCGGATTGCCGCGTATATGCGGGACGTCAATAAAGAACTTTGGAAGCTGGGCGTATCTGCAAAAACGCAGCATAACGAGGTGGCTCCCGCGCAGCATGAGCTTGCCCCGATCTATGCGTCTGCCAATGTGGCTGCAGATCATAATCAGCTTGTGATGGAAACGTTAAAAAAAGTGGCGGGACGCCATGGGCTGCAGTGCCTGCTCCATGAGAAACCGTTTGCGGGCGTAAACGGATCCGGCAAGCACAACAACTGGTCGATCACGACGGATGACGGAATCAATCTGCTAGAACCGGGCGTAACGCCGCATGAAAATTTCCAGTTCCTTTTGGTGTTAACCTGTATGTTAAAAGCCGTTGATACCCATGCCGATCTGCTCCGGGAATCTGCAGCGGACGTAGGTAACGACCACAGACTCGGTGCGAACGAAGCGCCTCCGGCAATTATTTCCGTCTTTTTGGGAGAGCAGCTGGAAGACGTATTAACGCAGCTGGTCAGCACGGGAGAAGCGACGCACAGTATTATGGGCAGTATGTTGGAAACGGGTGTTAAGACGCTTCCCGATTTTATGAAAGATGCGACGGATCGAAATCGGACGTCTCCGTTTGCGTTTACCGGAAATAAATTCGAGTTTCGTATGGTCGGTTCGCAGGATTCCATTGCACAGCCGAATATTGTATTAAATACGATTGTTGCAGAGGCTTTTGCAGAAGCCTGCGATGTATTGGAAGCGGCAGATGATTTTGATCTGGCGGTTCATGATCTGATTAAAAAATATGCGACAGAACATCAGCGGATCGTCTTTAACGGCAACGGATATTCTGATGAATGGGTAGAAGAAGCGGCACGGCGCGGGCTGCCGAATATCAAATCAATGGTAGATGCGATCCCTTCGCTGAACACGAAAAAATCCGTAAAATTATTTGAAACGTTCGGAGTATTTACAAAAGCGGAACTCGATTCCCGTGTGGAAATCGAATACGAAACCTATGCAAAAGAAATCAATATTGAAGCGAAATCCATGATTGACATTGCCGGAAAGCAGATTATTCCGGCAGTGATCAAATATACGACGGCGCTTGCAGCTTCCATATCCGCCGTCCGCGCAGCATGCGACGCCGATGTGAGCGTTCAGACGGAGCTTTTGACAGAAGTATCCGGACTGCTTGCCGATACGAAAAAAGCTCTGTCAAAGCTTATTTTGATGACGGAGCAGGGAGCCGCAATGAACGAGGGAAGAGAACAGGCAGTATTTTACCGGGATATCGTAATGGCGGCGATGACGGATCTGCGCGCGCCGGTGGATAAGCTTGAAATGATTGTCGATAAAGAAATATGGCCGATGCCCTCTTACGGGGATCTGATCTTTGAAGTATAAAATAAAGGGATAAATGTGATATGAATTTCTCCTGAAAAGGAAGGAAGCCAGGCGGTAATGCCGCCTGGCAGGTTATGAAAAAGTAAATTATGAAAAAAGGTAATCTTGCTTTCTGGTATATATTCAGTATACAGACGAGAAATGAAAAAAACGTGTTGATAAAATGAAGTCTTTTTGAAAGATAGATGAATAAAATGTGAACGAAGCTTGCCTTCTTTTGCCTGCAATGATAAAATAATTATGTTTCAAGATAATGCGAGTGATGTTTAAGGAGGAAAGTGAAGATGAAGAAGAAGATGGTATCGCTTATTGCGGTGCTGGCACTGATGTTTTGTTTTCAGCCCGCGTATGCGTCTGAACAACAGGAAATCATTTCATCAGCCGATTATGCGTCTGCATACCAGATGACGGTTTCTTTTCAGGCAAACGGAGGAACCGGTGTTATGACAGAGGCGGTTCTGATGTCGGACGAAGCGTCGTCTCTGCCGAAAAATACGTTTGCCCGGACAGACTTTACATTTACCGGCTGGAATACGAAAGCGAACGGACATGGCACGGCAATTGCGGATCAGGCGTCCGTTTCCCAGCTGATTGCGGCAACGGGGAAGAAGAAAATTACTCTGTACGCCCAGTGGAAGATCAATCCGCCGAAAATTTTAAGTTTAAAGGCGGAGAAGGGACCGGGGGCATTGAAAATTTCTTACAGCGGAGTCGCTTCGGCAAGCAGTTATGAAGTACAGTATTCTCTGAAAAATAATTTTGGCAAACCGGTGACTGTGCCGGTCAAAAAAGGCGGAACGAGCGCGGTGATCACTGATTTTGTACCCGGCAAAGTCAATTATGTCAGGATGCGGAGTTATCACAGCGAAACAGAAAGCTACAGCGACTGGAGCAATATCCTGAAGAAAAAGACAAAAAAAGGTTCGACGATCGTCAATACCAAGTCGGATAAAGCGATTGAAGCGGATATTAAATTAAGCGGCAGCGGTACGGGTTATCATGCAAAGCTTGTGATCGGTACGCAATATTCGGCGGTTTCTTTCGGTATTCAGTACGATTCTTATGCCGTAGCTCCGTATACGGGTAAGACGATGGCGCTGATCGAAAACGTTGCTTCCAATAATCCCGGCGGACAAAAATATATAAGGCCGAAAAATAAATCGTTAAAGCGCGGAAAAACATATCATATGATGATCACCGTGGATAAAAAGGGAAAAGGAGCCGTTTATCTGGATTATAAAAAAATCGGCAGCTTTTCCAACTCCGGTTTGAAAAAAGGACCGGCTTATCTGCGGATTGAAGGCTGCGGCAGGTTAAACGGCGATCAGGTAAAGGCGGAGTTTAAAAATATCAAGTGTAAAATGGGAAAGACCTACGATCCGTCGAGAGTATGGAATCAACACGTATTCCATTTAAACAAAGGCCTGAAGAATAAAACGAAGAAGAACGGAGCAATCTTGCTTTCCGGAAAGATCAAAGGGCTTCCGGCAGGAGACGACTGGGACAGCCAGTATGAGTCTGTTTCGGAAATTATTCAATTTTATTAATATGGAAGAAATGCAGCTAAGGGCCGGATCGTGAAGATCCGGTTCTTTCGTGCGGGAGGTAAAGAGACAAATTCCGGGACGGTTTTTGAGATCGTTCTGGAATGAGAAAACTACGGTCTTGATTTCTGAAAGGACTTATAGTATATTCTAATAGAATGTAAAGCGCAGGAAGATTATGGGCGCAGACGCTGGATGCGGGGAGGAAACAGATATGCAGGAAGATATGCGGGATCGGATCAAAGTTGCCGTAGACGCTATGGGCGGAGACCATGCGCCCCGGGAGATCGTAAAGGGAGCCGTGGACGCGGTCTGCGAGCGAAAAGATATACAGGTCTTTTTGACAGGGCAGCAGGATGCCGTAGAGCGGGAATTGAAAAAGTATACGTATCCCACAGATCAGATTACCGTTGTCCATGCGGAGGAAGTCATTGAAACGGCGGAGCCTCCGGTTTTGGCGATCCGTAAAAAAAAGAAGTCCTCCATAGTAACGGGACTTACTATGGTAAAACAAAAGGAAGCGGATGCATTTGTTTCTGCCGGCAGTTCGGGAGCGATTCTGGTGGGCGGACAGGTGATCGTAGGCAGAATCAAGGGCGTGGAGCGGCCGCCGTTAGCGCCGCTGATTCCTACGGAACGAGGCGTTTCCCTGTTGATCGACTGCGGTGCCAATGTGGATGCGAGACCTTCGCATCTGGTTCAGTTTGCCAAAATGGGTTCGATCTATATGGAATATGTGGCAGGCGTCAAACATCCTAAAGTTGCGATCGTTAACATCGGAGCAGAAGAAGAAAAAGGCAATGCGCTTGTGAAAGAAACCTTTCCGCTGCTGAAAGAGTGCAGGGATATCAATTTTACGGGAAGTATCGAAGCAAGAGAGATTCCCCGCGGAGCGGCAGACGTCATTGTCTGCGAAGCGTTTACCGGAAACGTTATATTAAAATTATATGAAGGGCTGAGTTCCACGCTGCTGGGCGTCGTAAAGAAAGGGCTGATGAGCAGCCTGCGCAGTAAGCTCGGAGCCGTTTTGATCAAGCCGGCATTGAAAAAAACAATGAAGTCGTTTGACGCGTCCGTTTATGGCGGCGCGCCGCTTTTGGGATTACAAGGGCTTGTTGTGAAAACGCACGGCAGCTCAAAGGCAGTGGAAGTAAAAAATGCCATTATCCAATGTGTGACCTTCAAAGAACAGAAGATCAACGAAAAAATAAAACAGAACCTGATTGACGGGGACAATAAAGAGGAGTAGAAAAGGAGATTAAAATGGAGTTTGAAAAACTGAAAAAAATTATAGCAGATGTTTTAAATTTGGATGAGGATGAAATCACAATGGATTCAAAGTTTGAAGATGATCTGGGGGCGGATTCGCTGGATGTTTTTCAGATTATTATGGGGATCGAGGAAGAATTTGATATTGAAATTCAAAACGAAGAAGCGGAGAAAATCGTATCCGTTTCCGATGCAGTGGAACAGATCAAAGCGGTTTTGAATTAGGCCGGTTCTGAAAATTCATAGCTTCAAACAGAAAAGCCCTGCGTAAGAGGGCTTTTTCTGTTATACCAAACGTTTGAGCAAATTTACCGGAGACAGACGAAACAAGATCATATAGGAGAAATCAGAATTATGAAAAAACAGGAAGAATTTGAAAAGATCATCGGTTATACTTTTCAGAATGAAACATTGCTGCGCCAGGCGTTGACCCACAGTTCTTATGCCAATGAAAGGCACAGAAAAAGCGAGGATAATGAAAGGCTTGAATTTTTGGGAGATGCAGTATTGGAACTTGTTTCCAGCGAGTTTTTATTTTTAAACTATCCGAAATTATCCGAAGGGGATCTGACAAAACTGCGTGCCAGCCTGGTGTGCGAACCGACACTGGCGGCTTGTACGGCTCAGATGCAGCTGGGAGACTTTGTCCGTCTCGGCAGGGGAGAAGAGCAGACCGGGGGACGCAGAAGAAAATCTATTCTTTCCGACGCTCTGGAAGCAGTTATAGGGGCCATTTATCTGGATGGTGGTTTTACTAATGCAAAAGAGTTTATATTAAAATTTATACTCACCGATATTGAGCATAAGAAGCTCTTTTATGATAGCAAGACTATCCTGCAGGAATTCGTTCAGGGAAATTATGAGGAAGCATTAAGTTACAGATTACTGGAAGAGAGCGGTCCGGATCATAATAAAAACTTTACCGTGGAAGCCAGAATCGGCGATCGGGCGATCGGATCGGGAAGCGGACGGACGAAAAAAGCTGCGGAACAGGAGGCGGCATATCAGGCGCTTTTACTGTTAAAGAAGTAGAATCAGGGGGAGCTATGTATTTAAAAAGTATTGAGATGCATGGATTTAAGTCTTTTGCAAATAAGATCGTGCTGGATTTCCACAATGGGATGACCGGTATTGTCGGACCAAACGGAAGCGGGAAGAGCAACGTATCCGACGCAGTCCGCTGGGTTTTGGGGGAACAGAGCGCAAAACAGCTTCGGGGCGCGAGTATGCAGGACGTTATTTTTTCCGGAACAGAGAATCGAAAGCCGTTGAGTTATGCTTATGTGGCAATTACTATGGACAATTCGGATCATATGCTGGATATTGATTTTGAGGAAGTGACCGTTGCAAGAAGGGTATATCGTTCCGGTGAAAGTGAATATCTGTTAAACGGAAGCCCCTGCCGTTTAAAGGATGTCAATGAACTGTTTTATGATACGGGAATCGGAAAAGAAGGGTATTCGATTATTGGTCAGGGACAGATTGAGAAGATTTTAAACGGACGTCCGGAAGAGCGGCGAGAACTGTTTGATGAAGCTGCGGGAATCGTAAAATATAAGAGAAGAAAGGCAACCGCACAGAAGAAACTGGAGTCGGAGCGGGAAAATCTGATCCGTATCAACGATATTTTAAGCGAACTGGAGCGTCAGGCGGGACCTTTGGAGCGCCAGGCGGAAAAAGCAAAAATCTTTTTGAAAAAAAGAGAAGAATTAAAGAAAAACGACGTCAATCTTTTTTTGATGGAGATGGAGCGGATCGATGCGCAGTTAAAAGAAGCGGCGGTCAATTATGAAACGGTCCGGGGACAATTAGAGGAGACGACGGCGTTTCATGAAAAGATGAAAACAGAATACGAACAGCTGGAAGACGCCATGGAAGCGGTTTCGGCAGAAATTGAGTCGGAACGGAACAAGCTGAATGAATCGACGATCTTAAAAGAAAAATTAGAAGGACAGATCGGCGTTTTAAATGAGCAGATCAAGGCTGCGGAACTGTCGGACGAGCATTTTGGAAACCGGAGAAAAGAACTCGAATCCGAGCGGACGGAAAAAGAAAACCAGTTAAACGCGTATGAAGAAGAAAAACTTGCGCTGGATATGCAGCTGGAACAAGCAAAGCAGCGTCTTAAAAAAGCAGAACATGAATTAAAAAATCTGCAGGAGTCCATTCAAAACTGCAATGAGAAGATTGACAGCGGTAAGAATGAGCGGATGGAACTATTGAACCAGAAAGCGCTGATTCAGGCAAATCAGCAGAAGTTTGATACGACGATCGAACAGATCAGCATTCAAAAAGCTCAGTTAAACCAGCGTCTCTTGCAGAAAAAGAGCAGCGAATCCGGATTGGAACATCTGTTGGAAGAAGAAACGCATACGTTACAGAAGGTGCAGGACGAGATTGAACAATTGCGGCAAAAAGAGCAAAAGCTGGAAGACGGTCAGAGTCAGCGGAGGCAGACACTTGCGGAATTAAACCGTACACTGGAAGAAACGACTGCCAAATATCATAAACTGTCATCCAGGCTCGAGTCTTTACGAAATATTGCGGAGCGTTACGACGGATACGGAAACAGCATCCGTAAAGTCATGGCGCAGAAAGAGAGGGAGCCGGGGCTTTTAGGCGTCGTATCGGATCTGATCAAAGTGGAGAAAAAATACGAAACGGCTATTGAAACGGCGCTTGGAGGCAGTATCCAAAATATCGTGACAAAAGACGATGAAACGGCTAAAAAAATGATTGCGTATCTGAAACAGAATCGTTTTGGCAGGGCAACCTTCCTGCCGTTGACTTCCGTGAAAGGCAGCGGAGATATTAAATATCCGGAAGCGCTGCAGGAGCCGGGAGTTATCGGGCTTGCACACACGCTTGCAACTTATGATGAAACATACCGCGGTATTATGCGGCAGCTTTTGGGTAGGGTTGTAGTAGCCGATACGATCGATCATGCGGCCGCGCTTGCAAAAAAATACAGGTATTCGCTGTCTATTGTGACGTTAGAAGGGGAGTCGCTTCGGCCGGGAGGATCTATGACGGGCGGCGCATTTAAAAACAGCGGCAACCTTTTAGGCAGAAACCGTGAAATGGAAGAATTGTCCGCGGAAGCAAAACAGACGCAAGAGCTGATCGAGAAACAGAAAGCGTGCAGAGAAGAGCTTCTTACGGCGATTGCACTGAATTCGGACGACATGGAAAAGGTCAGAGAAGAGCTCCAGCAGAAATATCTTTTAGAAAATACGGCAGGCTTAAACGTAGAACGTGCCAGACAGCAAAAAGAGCAAAGCGAGGCGGCGCTGAAAAATCTGCAGTCTGAGGGAATGAAACTGGAGAGCCGCATCCGGGAGATGAAGGAAGAAAAAGCGCAGGCGCAAAAAGAAATTGCTCAGGTCAAGCAAAAAGAAGAAGAGTTGGAACAGGAGACGGCAACGTACCAGGAGATTTTGGACGAGAAGTTATATTTGGAGGGCAGCGCCGGAAGAAGTTTTTCCGAGGCACAGATGGAAGAGTCGAATATCCGGCAGAAAAGCGAATTTGCCGCTTCTAACATCGAACGTGTAAAAGAGGAAATTGAGAAATGCGGCATACAGATACAAAAGCTGTCGGAAGAAGCAGAATTGGCAAAGGAGGATGTAAAACAACGGGAGCAGCAAATCGATCATATCCGGCAGACCATCCGTTCTTCGGAAGATGAGTTTGTCCGCTTTGAGGAGATTCTGCAAAAAAAGGTACTGCAAAGAGACGAGATCGCATCCAGACAGAAAGAATTTTTCGGAAAACGGGAAGAAATTACGGAGAGGATCAGTCATCTGGACAAAGAAATGTTCCGATTAAACAGCCAGAAAGAAAAACTGGAAGAGAGCAGGGAACGCCAGAATAACTATATGTGGGAAGAATATGAGCTGACGCCTCACAATGCGCTTGCATTCCGGGAGGAAGCATGCCGCAGCGCAGACGAATTAAAAAAGCAGATTTTATCTTTGAAAGATGAGATCCGCAGTCTGGGGGACGTCAATGTCAATGCGATCGAAGAATATAAGGAAATTTCTGCACGTTATGATTTTTTGAACGCCCAGCATGAAGATCTGATTCGGGCAGAAGAAGCGCTGGTCAATATTATTGAAGAGTTAGACAGCGGAATGCGCAGGCAGTTTACGGAAAAATTTGCGGAAATCCGGAGGGAATTTGACCGGGCATTCCAGGAATTATTCGGCGGCGGAAAGGGAACGCTGGAATTGGTGGAGGATGAGGATATTTTGGAATGCGGCGTCCGCATCATAGCGCAGCCTCCCGGAAAAAAACTGCAGAACATGATTCTGTTGTCCGGCGGTGAAAAATCGCTGACGGCAATTTCCCTACTGTTTGCAATTCAGAATTTAAAGCCGTCACCGTTTTGTCTGCTGGATGAGATCGAAGCGGCTCTGGATGATTCAAACGTCGGGCGCTTTGCGGATTATCTGCATAAGCTGACGGAAAATACACAGTTTATTGTGATTACTCACAGAAGAGGGACAATGGCGTCTGCAGATCGTTTGTATGGGATTACTATGCAGGAAAAAGGAGTATCGACGCTTGTTTCGGTGGATTTGATCGAACACGATCTGGAAAAGTAAAAGTAGGAGGGACACGCGGTTATGAGTAAGGAAAAAAAAGGTTTTTTTGGCAGGCTGGCGGAAGGCCTTGCGAAAACAAGAAATCATATCGTATCCGGTATGGATCTGATTTTCAGCGGGTTTTCGGATATTAACGATGCATTTTATGAGGAAATCGAAGAAATATTAATTATGGGAGATCTCGGCGTATCTGCAACAGAAGAAATTATAGAGAATCTCAAGGTAAAAGTAAAAGAACAAAAAATCAAAGAACCCGCATCCTGCAGGCAGCTATTGATCGAGAGTATCAAAGAGCAGATGCGGGTGGAAGAGACGGCGTACCGTTTTGAAGAAGAAACGTCCGTCGTACTGGTGATCGGCGTCAACGGCGTGGGAAAGACGACGACAGTCGGCAAACTTGCGGGCAAATTAAAAAACCAGAAGAAAAAAGTCGTGATCGCGGCAGCCGATACGTTCCGTGCGGCGGCAGGAGATCAGTTGTTTGAATGGGCGAACCGCGCCGGAGTTGAAATGATCGGGGGACAAGAAGGCACCGATCCGGCTTCTGTTATTTTTGACGCTGCAGCTTCCGCAAAATCCAAAGGCGCAGACGTTTTGCTGTGCGATACGGCAGGCAGGCTTCATAACAAAAAAAATCTGATGGAAGAATTAAAAAAGATTAACCGGATTATCGACCGGGAGTTTCCGGATGCTTACCGGGAGACGCTTGTGGTTTTGGATGCTACAACCGGACAGAACGCGCTTTCCCAGGCAAGGCAGTTTGGAGAAACGGCAGATATTACGGGAATCGTTCTGACTAAAATGGACGGTACGGCAAAAGGCGGTATTGCAGTTGCAATCCAGTCGGAGCTTCATATCCCCGTAAAATATATCGGCGTGGGAGAGACGATTGACGATTTGCAGAAATTTGACGCGGATGCGTTTGTAGACGCTTTGTTTACAACGAAAGACGAGGAGGGATCCTATGCTGACATTGGATAAATTTGAAGAAGCGAGTGAGAAAGTCCGGGAGGTCACGCTTGAGACAAAATTAATATACAGTGACTATTTAAGTATGCAGACCGGCAACAAAGTCTATTTAAAGCCGGAAAATATGCAGTTTACCGGAGCGTATAAGGTTCGTGGGGCTTATTATAAGATCAGTACGCTCTCGGACGAAGAACGGGAGCGCGGGCTGATTACTGCATCTGCTGGAAATCATGCGCAGGGGGTTGCCTATGCCGCTAAATGTTACGGTGCAAAGGCAGTGATTGTTATGCCTACGACAACGCCTTTGATCAAAGTAAACCGGACGAAAAGTTATGGGGCGGAAGTCGTGTTATTTGGAGATGTGTATGACGAGGCGTGCGCTTATGCCTATGAATTGGCAGAAAAAAACGAATATACGTTCATCCATCCGTTTGACGATCTTGCGGTTGCGACTGGACAGGGTACGATTGCGATGGAAATTTTCAAGGAGCTTCCTCTGGTAGAGTATATCTTAGTGCCGATCGGGGGCGGCGGTCTTGCAACCGGGGTTTCTGCACTGGCAAAGCTGCTGAATCCCAAAATTAAAGTGATCGGCGTAGAGCCGGCGGGGGCGGGATGTATGAAAGCGTCTTTTGAAGCGGGAAAGGTGGCTTCACTTCCGACGGTAAACACGATTGCAGACGGTACGGCAGTGAAGACTCCGGGAGAGACGATTTTTCCGTATATCCGCAAAAACTTAGACGATATTCTTACGATAGAAGATAATGAACTTGTCGTCGCATTTTTGGATATGGTAGAAAATCATAAGATCGTTGTGGAAAATTCCGGACTGCTTACCGTTGCCGCACTGAAACACCTGAATGTGACAGGAAAACGAATCGTCTCCATTTTAAGCGGTGGAAACATGGATGTCATTACGATGTCTTCCGTTGTACAGCAGGGACTTATTTTACGGGACAGAATTTTTACCGTGTCGATACTTTTGCCGGATAAACCGGGCGAGCTTTCCAAAGTGGCGGATACGATCGCAAAAGAGCAGGGGAATGTAATCAAGTTAGAGCATAATCAGTTTGTAAGCATTAACCGGAATGCAGCGGTAGAACTGCGCATAACCTTGGAATGTTTCGGGACGGAACACAAACGGCAGATCATGAAAGCGCTCGAGAAGGCGCAATATAAACCGAAACAGGTTCGGACAAGTTTATAAATGAAAAGGACGGAAATCTGAAAACACAGGGAAGTTTGTGACAGGAATCGACAGAAAAGCTGATAATAACAGATAATACGGCAGACAAACCTTTCTTTATCGACACCAATTGATCTGGTCTGACTTTAAGTGTCGAATACTGCGATGAAATGTAATTGATTCGGCAGGGTGAGATGTTTATAATACAAATAGTCTCAATTTTATCAATAAGCTTTCAAAAGACTTGTGAAATTTGGCTGAATAAAATGTTTCAGGAGGAGAAATTGGAATGGGTAAATTAAATGTGGCAATTGCGGACGATAATGAAAGAATGCTGCGGTTATTAGGGGATATTATCCGTACGGACGATGAATTGGAGGTTGTCGGTACGGCGAAAGATGGAGAAGAAGCCTGGAAAATGATAAAAGAGAAAGAACCGGATGTCGTTCTTTTGGATATTGTTATGCCAAAATTAGATGGATTGGGCGTTTTGGATAAAGTAAATCATGATATGTCAATCAAAAAGCATCCGTCGTTTATTATGATCAGCGCGATCGGAAATGAAAAAGTGACAGAAGATGCTTTTTCTTACGGCGCAAATTATTATATTATGAAACCATTTGACAACGATATGGTAATCAAACAAATCAAACAGGCGAAAAAAGCGGCGGAATCTGCAAAAGCGGCAGAGGCCAGAAAAATAGGGGCTTATGAAAAGTTTGAAACGCAGGAGATTGAGCCCTCCCAGGATTTGGAGAAAAATGTAACTAATATTATCCATGAGATTGGAGTACCTGCGCATATCAAAGGATACCAGTATTTGAGAGAAGCAATCATGATGTCTGTCAATGACATCGAAATGCTCAATTCCATTACCAAAATCCTGTATCCTACGATTGCGAAAAAATATCAGACGACCCCAAGCAGAGTGGAACGCGCGATCCGTCATGCAATCGAAGTGGCATGGAGCAGGGGGAAAATGGATACGATTGATTCTCTGTTTGGCTATACGATCAATAACGGAAAAGGAAAACCGACCAATTCGGAATTTGTGGCGTTGATTGCAGATAAAATTCGGTTGGATTATAAACATAACGCTTAGTTTTTTGCTTTTTATTCCCTGAAAAATAGAGTATAATAGATCTAACATAAATATGGGAGGTCTGGTTATGAAAAAAATACTGTTTGCCTCTTCGGAAGCGGCGCCTTTTATCAAAACGGGAGGACTGGCAGATGTCGTGGGTTCACTGCCGAAGTATTTCGATCGTAAGAAATATGACGTAAGAGTAATCCTGCCGAAATATGCGTGTATGGAAGAGCGTTTTTTAGGGAAGCTGCAGGCGGTTACGGAATTTTATGTACAATTGGGCTGGCGGAAACAATATGCCGGTATTTTAAAAGCAAATGCAAACGGCATCCAATACTATTTTGTCGATAATGAGTTTTATTTTGCAGGAGACCATCCGTATGGCGAAATATATCAGGATGTAGAAAAATTTGCATTTTTTTCCAGAGCAGTGCTGGATGCAGTAGAACATATAGATTTTTGTCCGGATGTGATCCACTGCAACGACTGGCAGACCGGTTTGATTCCGGTATTTTTGGAACATTTTTATCGATCAAGAGAACGATATCAGAAGATCCGTACGGTATTTTCCATACATAATATCCGTTTTCAGGGTAGATGGAAAATTCCTGAAGTGAAAGATGTGACAAGCTTGCCGAATACGGTGTTTACGCCGGAAGGAATTGAAAGTTACGGGGAATCGAATTATTTAAAAGGCGGGATTGTGTATGCAGATGCGGTGACGACAGTCAGTAAGTCCTATGCGATGGAAATTATGACGCCGGAAGGCGGAGAAGGACTGGACGGTGTGCTGAGACGTTTTGGGTTTAAGCTGTTTGGCATCGTCAACGGATTGGATTACGACGTATATAATCCCGCGAAAGACAGCTATATTTTCGTACCTTATCATGCGGCGGATGCTGTGGTGAAAAAAGCTCAAAATAAAGAAAAACTGCAGAAATTTTTGGGATTGCCGAAATCGGCGGATACGTTTCTGATTGGCATGGTCTCCAGAATGTCAGACCAGAAGGGGTTTGATCTGATCGATGCGGTGCTGGACCGCTTTTTGGCTGCAGAAAATGTACAGTTAGCCGTGTTGGGAACCGGTGAGGAACGCTATCAAAATATGTTCCGCTATTATGCGGATAAATATCCAGATAAGCTTTCTGCCAATATTTATTATTCGGAACAGACGGCGCACAGGATCTATGCGGGGGCAGATGCGTTTTTGATGCCGTCTCTGTTTGAACCCTGCGGGTTAAGCCAGTTGATCAGCCTTCGGTACGGAACGGTTCCGATTGTTCGTGAAACGGGCGGTTTGAAAGATACCGTAGAGCCTTACAATAAATTTACGCAGGAGGGAACGGGATTTTCTTTTGCAAATTATAATGCGGAGGAAATGTTTGATACGATACGATCGGCGATGCAGTTGTATTATACGCAGAAATCTAACTGGCAGGATTTGATGCGCCGCGGTATGGATCAGGATTTTTCCTGGAGAAGTTCCGTGGAAGAATATGAAAGGCTCTACGAGAGTGTCTGCGGCTTTACTGGGTAATAAAGCCTAAATCCCGATCCAAGATATATACGTGGTCAGAAAGGATTTCTTCTTCGGCGACTTGTGAAGCATTAATATCCTGAATCATACGGTTTAAATCGGATCTGCGGGCGCCGGATTCTTTGGACAGAAGCAGAACTTCATGGACGCTGCTGGGCAGGATATAAAAATCCTGTCCGATAGAACGGGCAAACTGAAGCAGTATTTTGGGATATAGGATTGCAGATGCGCCGTAGAATCTTTCCGTATTGGAGAGGACATACATTTCAAAGAACTTTCCCGAGTCTGTTCTGCTGCATTCAGAAGACCGGCCGGGATGTTCGTCATAAGAAAATTTGCCGGAGCCGTCGCATGGTGTCGTCATATCCCGGCATAGAGCGTTTAAAGCATCCTCCATACTTGTAATTTCGTAAGGAAGCAGTATGGGGGTGTTTTTTATTGCCAGATCGTAAAGTGTATCTGCCGTAATATCCCAGATATCCAGGTGGCGGTTGTGAATTAAAATGGTAGCGGTTCCGTCCGGCATATCCGGAAGGTAACAGCAAAATACGACGGCGAGGTCTAAAAAGCGGAAATGCGGAATCTCCCGTAAAAGCGCCTGGTTGTGTTCAAAATGGATCAGTTTGAAGATAATCTGATATTTTACTTTTTGATAGTCGGTAAAAAAGGAAAGATCGATGTTTTGTTTGGGAAGATGTTCCCGGTAAGAGGCAATAATTTCTTCACAAATAGAGGATAATGCTTTTCCTGCAAGATAGTCGTCATAATAACGGTTTAGATAGATGGTAGGTGTGATATTGACCGAGGCATCCTGGATTGTCAAACCGTCCAATCGGATATTGTTATTTTTCATGATCGGATGTAATGATACCGTGGCGTCGTCTCCAAAATGCTTCTGGATGGAAGCTACTGTAGAGGATTTGAATGTTTCATAGTTCATGTGATAACTCCTTTATTATAAAATCGGAATTATATGCATGAATCTGCCAGATGCGTCCCCTGTTTTTCTGTCAAAGGGGAAAAGATAAAAGAAAGGTACGCAGATATTCTGCGTGGAGATACTATAGCATTTTAGCGGAAAAAAAGCAAGCGTTTCTTCGATAAATTCTGAAAGATAATCGAGTCAGGATTACATGGGAAGCTTGCTTTTTTCGAGCCGGTTTCTGTTTTCCGTACTGGTACCCCAGGCTTCCAGTGCAATCAGGTATGTTTCGCTGACTTTGGAGTTGATTTCCTTTAAGTCTTTTCTCATTTCCCGTTGATTGACCCGCAGGGCGGATACTTCGGAATCAATTCTGTCCAGCCGGTTATGGATAGAGCAAAAGTTCGCGTCTGCGTCATCCAGCCGAATATTAGTGGAAACAAGTTTGGCATCCAAATCGTCGAGCCGGACATTAGTGGAAACAAATTTGGCATCCAGATCGTCGAGCCGATGATAGACGGGTTCCAATTTTTCATCAAATTTCTGATCGAGTTTTTGGTCGAGCTTCTGGTCTAAGATATTTGATATGGCGGATAACAATTGTTCGTTATTCATGTGTTCACCTCCTTTGAACGGGAGTATAACACAGGTTAGATATAAAATGCAAGACAGAAAAAGTTTTCTGTCCTGCATGTGTTATTTTCGTTTATGAAAAAAGATATGTAATACTGCAGATCGATTGCGGCAATACCGACATTAATCGGATTTCAGTTCTTTCCATAAACGGTTATATAAATTGGTTCCTTCTTCGTTGAGGCTCGTGTAAACTTCACAATTCTCCAGGACGGACTGATCGGGGAAAATGATCGTATCTTTTTTTATTGCATCGTCCAGATTGTTATACACGGCTGTATTCGGCGTTGCATAGTAAACGTAGTCGAAATTTTTTCTGGCGATGTCTTCCTGACAGAGGAAATCCAGAAATTTTTCTGCGTTTTCCATATTTTTGCAGGTTTTCGGTATAAACCAGGAATCGATCCAGAGATTGGAACCTTCCTTTGGCACGCTGTAGGCAAGATTATCTGAGAGGGATTTGGCATAGGCGGCTTCACCGGAATATACCACGGCAAGAGAGGCATTTCCCGCCGCCATTTCGTCTCCTGTTTCATCGACAAAATAAGCATAAATCAGGGGTTTTTGATCCATCAGCATGGTAAGCGCTTCATTAAGTTCCTGTTCGTTTGTTGTATTTAACGAGTAGCCAAGCCGCTTTAACGGAACCAAAAAGCAGTCCCGGACGCTGTTTTCCATAATAATTCGTCCTTCGTACTCAGAATCCCAGAGAATGTCCCAGGAATTTGTTTTGGACGCGTCCACTTCGTCGGTATTATACAGGATTCCGACCGTGCCGTAAAAATAGGGAAGGGTATATTGATGCGTCGGATCAAAGGAAGCGGATGCGTCGATAATATTCTGGTCAATGTTTTGATAAGAGGGAATGTTATCATGGTTCATTTCCAAAACTTCTTCTTCTTCGATCAGTTTCTGAATCATATAATCGGAAGTGCATAACAGGTCATAGTCGATCGATCCGGCTTTGTATTTGGTATACATTTCTTCCGGACTTTCATACTCTTCGTATTCTACCCGGATTCCGGTTTCTTCCTCAAATTGTTTTAAGGCGTCCGGGTCGAAATATTTACCGTAATTTAATACGGTTAAGGTTTCTTTTCCGTCCGATGAATTACCACAGCCTGTAAATGAAACGGCGGCGAATAGAACGGAACATAAAAGCAAATAAAATTTTTTCATGGTCTTTAGTCTCCTTTTTCATTTATTAATTTTTCTTGTTTTCGGGAAGTGCCGAAATTCATGACCAAAAGCAGCAGCAGCGCGATCCCGAACAAAAGCGTAGAAAGCGCATACATTTCCGGTTTGATTCCTTTCCGTAATTCCGTATACAGCATCGTAGAGAGTGTATTGACTCCGGCGCCTTTCGTAAAATAGGTGATGGAGAAATCGTCTAAAGACATGGTAACTGCCATCAGAAAGCCGGAAAATACGCCGGGACGGATATCGGGCCATACGATTTTATAAAAGGCGTATAAAGGCGTTGCTCCCAAATCCAGAGCCGCTTCATATGCCGAACGGCTGGTCTGGTTTAATTTGGGAAGTACATTTAATATGACATAGGGAATGTCAAACGTCAGATGCGCGATCAGTACCGTAGAAAAACCCAGTTTTGTAAACCTTACAAACAACAGCATCATTGAGATGCCTGTGACAATATCGGCGTTTAAGAGGGGAATGTTTGTGGCGCCTAAGAGGATGGCTTTTCCCCTGCTTTTCATGGCGTGAATGCCGATTGCCGCCAGAGTTCCGATGATGGTTGCGCAGACAGATGCCGTCAGCGTAATTTCAAGCGTCATAACAAACGCTTCCATGATCGTTTCATTTTGGAACATGGCAAGATACCATTTGCCGGTAAATCCTCCCCACTTCACCCTGGATTTGGAATTGTTAAAAGAAAGTACGATCAAAACCAGGATGGGAAGGTATAAAAACAAAAATATCACCGCCATATACAGCCTGCCGGAACATTTTTTTACCATACCGCAGTTCCCTCCCCTTCTTTATTGTGGGAATTCATAAACGCCATACTGGCGACGACAAATACCATCAGGACGATGGAGAGTCCGCTTCCCATATTCCAGTCCATACTCTGCATAAATTCCTGTTCAATCACGTTTCCGATCAAAAGGACTTTGCCGCCGCCTAAGAGGTTTGAAATGACAAAGGAGGTCAGTGCGGGCACAAAGACCATGATGATTCCGCTTAAAACGCCCGAAAGCGTTAACGGAAGAATGATTTTTATAAATACGTAAAACTGGTTTGCACCTAAGTCTCTGGCGGCGTTTATAATATCGTCTCCAATGCGTCCCATTGCGTTATAGATCGGCAGGATCATAAAAGGCAGAAAATCGTATACCATGCCGAATACAACGGCGGAGGGTGTGTTTAAAAGGGAAAGCTTCGGAAGACCGATACTCTCTAAAATTGTGTTTAAAATGCCGTTGTTGGAGAGTAAAAGCTGCCATGCCAGAATACGGAGCATAAAATTCATCCACATCGGAAGAACAAATATAAATACAACAAAGCTCTGGCGTTTTAAATGCAGGCTGTTTAAGATCATAGCCAGCGGATAAGCCAAAATCAAGCAGAATATCGTACACAATAACGCCAGTTTCAGAGAAAGAAGCAGGGCTTTGATATGGATCGGTTCTGCAATGGCGGTAATATTTTGAAGCGTAAAAGCACCGGATGCATCCGTAATGCCGTAATAAACGATCATGAGGATCGGCAGTAAGACAAAGCCGATTACCCAGATCACATAAGGACCTGACAGAAACTGCCGTTTTAATTTAGACATCAAGTTCCACCGCCTTTTCGTCACTGGATTCCGGTTTGTTCATGATCTGGATATTAAACGGGATGACCGAAATTCCCACATGCGTTCCCACAGGATACATTTTTGTCGTATGCACCAGCCAATCGTAACCTCCTGCCTGAACTTCAATTTCATAATGCACGCCTTTAAAGATAATGGAGACGACGTCTCCTTCTAAAAAACCGTCGGCAGGATCGGATAATTCCACATCTTCCGGACGAATCACGACGTCCACGGGTTTTTGCCTGCCGAAACCGGTGTCGACACAGGGGATTTTTACGCCTAAAATCTCAACCAGCTTATCTTCGATCATCGTACCGTCAATGATATTGCTGTCGCCGATGAAATCGGCGACAAACGCATTGCAGGGTTCATTGTAAATATCTTCCGGCGAACCGATCTGCTGGATATAGCCCTGGTTCATAACAACAATCGTATCCGACATTGTCAGCGCTTCTTCCTGGTCGTGGGTTACATAGACAAATGTGATGCCGAGTTCTTCTTTTAACCGGATCAGCTCATACTGCATATCTTGCCGGAGTTTTAGATCAAGCGCGCCCAGAGGTTCATCCAAAAGAAGCAGCTTCGGTTCATTGACGATTGCCCGTGCAATGGCGATTCGCTGCTGCTGGCCGCCGCTTAATGAGTCGACATTTCTGTGCTCAAAACCGTCTAGGTTCACTAATTTTAAGGCATATTTGATTTTATCCTGAATATAGGATTTGCTTTTCTTACTGATTTTTAAGCCGAATGCAATGTTTTCCGCAATGGACATATGGGGAAATAATGCATATTTCTGAAAAACCGTGTTTAATTTTCTCTCGTTCGGGGGAAGAGAAGTAATGTCGGTTCCGTCAAAAAAAATCTGCCCCTGATCCGGCATTTCAAAACCGCCTAAGAGACGAAGCGTTGTCGTTTTGCCGCATCCGGAAGGACCCAGCAGCGTTAAAAATTCGTTTTCCTGTATTTTTAAACTCAAGTCATCTAATACCAGGGTATTGTCAAAAGATTTTGAAATATGGGACAGATGGATGAATTCTTTTTCCATTTGTAATCCTCCTAATGTAAAAGAAATAGTTAAAAACTGGGCGGCGTCGTAACCCAGAGAACGACGGCGTCATATTTGCCCGGATTTTCCAGACGATGTTTTTTGGTAGAGGGAAAGGCGAACGATTCTCCGGTATGCAGCGTATACTTCTGCGTCCCGAATACGAGCTTTACCGTACCTTTTAATACATAGCCGAATTCTTCTCCTTCATGAGGAAGGAGCTCTTCGGATACGCCGCCGGGCTTTAACGTCAGCCGGATCGGTTCCATGGAATTTTTCTGTGCGTTCGGAATGATCCATTCAATTACGGCGTTGGTCTCTTCATTAATTTTTTCAAAATAATCTTCTTTTTTGAATACGATCTGTTCCGGTCCGGATTCGGCAAAAAATTCCGCCGGAGTTGTGCCAAGGCACTGGATAATATCCAAAAGCGTACTGATGGAAGGTGTGTTCTGGTTGCGTTCCAATTGTGAGATAAATCCTTTTGTCAATTCCGCCCGGTCCGCCAGTTCCTGTTGCGTCAGCCCGTAGAAGATGCGAAGCTCTTTCATCCTCTTTCCAATGTCCATACGAACGGCTCCTTTGTAATTTTAATAGTAGATTCAAAGTTTACTAATTATAAACAAACAAGAAATATTTTATCGAAAATTAGAAAAATGTCAATAGGAAATTGGAAAGAAAAAAAGATTTGTGCAAAAATGAGGAAGATGCATTTTTTGACTAATAAATAGATTTGATTCGAAAATTATTTATGAAAAAAATAAAAAAATATAATGGGGCCATAATAAATAATGAATTTATACCGAAATATTTGATAAAGAAATAATAATCGAAGAAAGTAGGAGAATTTATGTTAAAAATAGCGATATGTGATGATGAAAGGTATTTTCAAACAATAATAAAAGAGATATTGATAAACTATCAAGAACAGAAAAACATACCATTATCAATTGATATATTTGAATCAGGAAAAGAACTTTTAAAACTTGAAATGGGATTAGTTCGTTATAATATAGTGTTTTTAGATATAAAAATGGATGAGATTGACGGGATATTGACGGCTCAAACGATACGGGATGTTAATAAGGATATATTCATAGTATTTATTACTGCGTTTGTGGATTATTCACTCGAAGGCTATAAAGTAGATGCAATACGATATATTTTAAAAAATAATGAAAGTTTCTATTATACTGTTTTTGAAAGTATGGATGCAATATTAGAAAAAATGAATTATAAATATAGCAAAAAAATATTTAATTTTATGGAAGGGCGTAAAGCAATCCATACAAACCGTATATTGTATATAGAAAGTAAATTACATAAATTACACTTTAATATACTCGAAGAAAAAATAAATAGCTATACTTTATACGGAACTTTAGATAAATTAGAAGAGCAACTTTTAGAAGATCAGTTTGTTAGAATTCATCAAAGTTATCTAGTAAATATGAAACATATTAGAAGTATAAAAAAATATAACTTAACATTAATGAATGGTATGATTTTGGATATACCTAGAGCGCGTTATAAAAATGTGGAAGAGCTTTTCGTCATATATAAGGGAGGATTGTAAATGCTTTATATATTTAATAGCTTTTTTCTGGTTTTATTAGAAGTTTTGTGTTGCGTAAAATTTTTTGAGTCATTTGGAGAAAGAAAAGAAACAAGTTTATGGAAAAATTTCAGGATAATTGGTATGCTGATTTTTGTCGTGCTTTTGATTTCAATCTGTTTAAAAGAATTGTTTATGATGAAAGAAATCATAATCGTTTTTATTACTGCAGTAATCATGTCTACTCATATAAAAATCAGTTTTCTTAAGTCTTTAGTTTTTTCATTTTTATTTCAGGGGTTACTGCTTGTAGTTGATTATTTTATTTATTTAATTTGCACACATATTTTTTTTGAAAGTTCTGAGCTTTTAGTGTTCTATTTTATTCAAGCTTCATTAATCGTAATATTTGGAAAATGTATTCTGATGTTAGTGGTTTTACTAGTAAGAAAGCTTATAAAAGTAACTACTCCTGTTTTGATGATAGATATGGAGTGGTCTCGTTTTATAATTTTTCCGATTTTTACAATTTGTATTATAGCATATATGATTTCAACATCTGAACTAATTCACATTCAAAAACGAAAGGAAATCTATATAATAACTGCTTTTGGGTTGGCTGGAATCAATATCGTAGTATTCTATTTGATACATGATATTCTAAAGCATGAAGTAAACATACATAAAAATGAACTTTTTCGGTTACAAATCGAAAATCAAATGAATTTGTTTAATTCTGTATCGGAAAGTTATGATCAGCAAAGAAAACAAATGCATGAATATAAAAATCAAATAGAATGTATAGATGCATTGCTTAAAAGGAATAGATATAAGGAATTAAGAGAATATGTTCAAAAAATTAGGGGGAAATTTAGGGAAAAAATAGATATTATTCAAACGAGTCATGTAATTGTAGACGCGATATTAAATACGAAATATCAAGAAATGTTCTTACATGATATAATTTTTATATTTCAATTAAATGATTTATCTGATTTGAATATGGATGACGAAGATCTGATTATTATTCTTTCAAATTTACTGAACAATGCAATTGAAGCATGTGGGCAATGTCAATGTAAAAAGGTAATAAAATTGAAGTTTGTTCGAGAAGAAGAGGTTGCTATTATTTCTTGCAAAAACACTTATGAACACGAAATTATTTATAAAAATAATCAAATTCAAACATCAAAACAGAATAATTTGCTGGAACATGGATTAGGGATAAAGAATATAATTGAGACCGTAAAAAAATACAATGGATATTATGCTATGAGAGAATATGGGTCTGAATTTCAATTTTCAATCATGATACCATTATATAGAAATGAACTTTAGAATTAAAAATTTGAACAAAACCTGTATATCTTGCATATTATAAATACTTATCAATCATTTTCTGCTTAATAATGTCATTTTCTGCTTATTATCTTGTTGTATTTTTTGTTTTGTTCGATAATGGAATCGGGAGGCAGAGTGTGTTGCTATGATTGAAAAAATGGCAGATGACTTGATTAGGTATATGATGGAAGAAAAAATGATAAAAGAAAATTTAAAGGAGGATTATACTTATGCGTTAATTTCTATTTTAGAAAAATTTATTACGATAGGAAGTATTTTGATCATCAGTATTGTAATACGAAAGTCTATCCCTTCCATCTTATTTTTATTATTTTTTTTATCATTGAGAAAACGAACTGGAGGACTCCACTTTCGTACATATGCAAAATGTTACCTGGCGACAGTAGTGGCTTATATAATTATAGTAAGTATCAGTCCTATTTTGTCAGAAAATTTATATTTACTATTGGTAATATTTATCTTTGCAATCTGTTGTATTGGGTTTATTGGGACTGTAAATCATCCAAATATGAATTAGGTGATTAAGAGTTTGTGTATTGGTGTGGGGAGAGGATATCTGTCCATACCAATACATATTATGTGTTGAGGAGAATGATTTATGAAGATTTTTAATGATATTGGTATGTATCAGGTGTGTTTGAAAGATCCAAATAAAAGTTACATCGTTGGAGCTTCAGAAGAGGCAAATGAACGTTTTCGAGAACAATTAAAATCTTTAAAATATCAGCCAGGAATGAAGCTGGAGGAGTGTTTTGGTTCTGAAACCATCTCTGTTTTAAACGATCCGAGGCAGAAAGAATGGACTTCAAAGATTGAGAGGATTACCAGCGAAAACTATAATGATATTATGAAAATAAAAGGTATGCCAGGTAGTTGTTTTGGATCTGTATATGGATACCAGCAGCAGAACCAGATACATAATATCATGGAAGAGTATTATCAGGGAGATTATACGAGAGAAGAAATTAAGCAAAAGGTAAAAAATATCTGTATGGATATGCGGGTTTACCTTATCCAGGAACGTCATACAGACGGATATAATGCTCGGGATAATCAGCAGATATTACAAGATATTTATGAAGTGGTACAAAAAGCCAATGTACGCAAAGCAGTAGGATTCAGTTTGAAAAAGGGAAAGGAGCTTGCAGAGCAGTTTGAACATGCCGATTTAAATGACTGGATGTATTATGATGCAAATGATTATAATAAGTCGGAAGATATGAAAGAATGTATCCGACAGGCAATCAGTGAAATGGCAAATGAATGGAATGTTACATCTTTGGATTTTGAACAGATAGAAAAAAATTCTAAGCAAGTCTTAGATGGCGGTTTTGACTATCATTCCGTCTGGCAATGGCAGGCATGGCAAAGAGGCATTACCCGTATGACAGATTTTAATACGGCTCCACCAAAAGATTTTTCATTTTTTTATAAAGAACGTAAGCAGATGAGTTCTGAACAAGGATATGTAGAAGTTGGATATGGTAATCAAAAATGGTGTTCGGATGTCCCGTTTCATAGTTTTGATGAGAGTAACGGAACGATAGAAGTTTTTTGCTTGGATGGTTTTGCAAAAAAGTATCTTATTGGTTGTGACCAGACAGATTGCTCCTATTTTTTAAAGAAATTTGAATTCTTTCAAAAGACATACATAAGAGATGATAGAAAGTGGTGGGAGATGTTATAAGGATTTGGTGATATCTTCAATCTCAGTTATTTCCAACGAAAAAAATGTATAAAATAAACAGAAAAAAGATAATATTGATCATTTAAAAGAAATGAAAAGAGACTGCTGTAAAAAAATGATCTGCAGTCTCTTTTTCTGTTTCCCATCTGTTATCTTTATAAGTTAAGAAAATTTCTATTATTTCGGGTCGAATACCGAAATCGTTCCGCTTCCGTTGACCGGCATTTGGTAAATCGTATCTTCTTTGCCGACTTCACTGAAATAGACGTTTTGGGAAGTGACGTTGATATTGGTGTAATTTCCCTCACGAATCACGCGGTAATTGCTGCCGTCGGTGGATACGCTGCAGAACGCGGCGTCGCCGTCTAAGTTGTTTCTCTGGAAATAAATCGTATCTCCATAGACATTATAGTATTCGATTCTGTCCTTTACGACAGTGACGGGATCTTTCTGGGAACGCCCCAGTCTTACTAAGGCATAATTTTGTTCGCAGTCCATAAAATAAATATTTTCATTGTCCGCAGAAGGCATCCAGTAATTGCCGCTGCAGATCGTCTGGGACGTGCCGGTCGCCGTATCCATCTGGTAAATATTATGGTCTTTTTCAATGCCGTTATAATATAAATACTGTCCGTTTGCAGAGCAGGTAAAATATGGGTTCGTATCAACCTGTTCGGCTTCGCTGCCGTCGATCTTCATCCGATAGAGCGTGGACGCTGTTTCTGTCGTATAATGGATATAGTATATGTAATTGCCGATCAGCGACGCATAAATCGACGGAGCCGAATCCAGAATTTTGACCTTTCCCGTCTTTAAATCGTAGCGGCACAGGCTGTTCGTGTTAAAATGCAGAAAGGAAAACTGAAAATCCTTGGCAACATTGTTTCGGACATAATAGACATAACGGTCGTCTGCATTGATAAAAGAAGCAATATCTTCGTACAGTTTTTCGGTTTCTCCCGTCTGCAGATCCATAGAATAGAGGTAATGGCTGTCGTTTGGGTTGCTGAAATAAACCATGCCGTCACGTTCGCAGAATAAACCGTTGTTGTAAAGGTTTCCTGCTGTATTGCCGTTGACATAAGTATCGTTCCATTGTGTTTTGTTGGAAAGATAATAAAATACAGCGTAGCCGGCAATGATCAGGATGATAACAGCCAAAATCAGGTATCGTCTGATATTTCTCATAATTCTCACTCCCATTTTGTTCATGATCAATCGTTTCCGGAAAAACTAAAATATGATCTGGTTTTTCTTTTGGTTTTATTATAACTTTTTGGCACGGAAGTTGCAAGGCTATCTTGCTATCTGATGATGATTGTTATATGATAGAATAAATAGGAAATTTGTCTTATGCGGAGGGAATTATGAGAGAATTACAGGAAATTTGGGCGGATATTGCCGCGATTGACGAAACGCTTGCCGGTTTATACCAAAAGCGCATACAGCTTACGAAAGAAGCGGCAGAAAAACCTCCGGCAGATCGGGAGGCGTTTGATTTTTCCCAGGTGGAAGCATTTTTATTTCAGCAGGCAAAGGTGGTATTTCAGGGAGAAGAAGGCGCATACAGCCAGCAGGCGATGCGGGAATTTTTCGGCAGGCAGACTGAAAATTTTCATGTGGATACGTGGCGGGAGGCGATGGATGCGATTGCCGCAGGGACGGCGGATTATGCGGTACTGCCGATTGAAAATTCTTCTGCAGGCATCGTATCGGAAAATTTTGACCTGCTTGTGGAATATGACCATTATATTATCGGAGAACAGATCATAAAGACCAATCACTGTTTACTGGGTATGAAAGAAGCCGTACATTCGGATATCACAGACGTTTATTCGCATCCGCAGGCATTGATGCAGTGTTCTAGATATCTGGATGCAAACGGGAGATGGGAAAAGCACAGCGTGAAAAATACGGCGGGCGCCGCAAAAAAAGTAAAAGAAGACCAAAAGAAAAACAAAGCCGCGATCGCATCGGGCGTTGCAGCCGAAATTTACGGATTGAAAATTTTGGCGGAAGGGATTGAAAACAATACATCCAATTCGACCAGGTTTATCATTGTTTCCGGCAAAAAGGCGTTTCGGGCAGACGCTGCAAAGATCAGCATCTGTTTTGAACTTCCACATAAAAGCGGCTCGCTTTATCAGGCGCTTTCCCATTTTATTTATAACAATTTGAATATGAATAAAATTGAGTCGCGGCCGATTCAGGGCAGGACATGGGAGTATCGTTTTTTTATCGATCTGGAAGGAAATCTTTCGGATGTAAATGTGCAGTGTGCGCTGCGCGGATTACAAAAAGAAACGGAACGGTTAAAAGTTTTGGGAAATTATTAAAAAAGAAACGGAAGGCAAAGGAGCAGGATATGGCAGGTACGGAAGAATTGATTTTATACAGGGATTTGGAATACGGAAAGTTGTTTTACGGGTTTACGGAATTAATCGAATGCTGCAGTTTGTGTATGTGCGAAAAGGAGGACATGGCGGCGAAATATTACGACTGTCTCCATGACCTGATCGAGCTTTCGGCAAGACATGGGTTTACGGGAAATCTCTGGCACGATTTTCTGGCGCTTGTATTGGTAAACAATGAAAATGCCTACAGCAGATCGTGCGAAATGCGCGGGGAAGTTTCGGGAACGCTTGCGCAGGCGGCGCGTCATGATTTTGCCGTGTTTCAGGCATTATTTGATTTTGATCTCCATAAACTGGAGGAAGAGCTGGAAGTCTTCGGCATTGAGATGATCGTATCTTACACCCGCACGGAGCACGAGGGAAACATGTTTAACCGCAGGATCCGGGACCGGATCTGTGAACTGGCGCGCCATCTGGAAGCTGCAGAGGACGTGGGGGCATTTCAGCGGGCAGTCACGGAATTTTACCGGGATTACGGCGTCGGAAAACTTGGACTGCATAAAGCATTTCGTATTGTGCATAAGAAAAACGGGGCGAAGATCGTACCGATTTCCAATATCGCCCATGTGACGCTGGAAGATCTGATCGGCTATGAGATTGCCAAGAAAAAACTGACGGATAATACGGAAGCATTCGTATCCGGCAGAGAGGCAAATAACTGTCTGCTGTACGGGGATGCCGGAACCGGAAAATCTTCCAGCATCAAAGCGATTGCCAACCGATATTACGATAGAGGACTTCGATTGATCGAACTTTACAAGCATCAGTTTCAGGATTTGAACGCGGTGATTTCTCAGATCAAAACGCGGAATTATAAATTTATTATCTATATGGACGACCTTTCGTTTGAAGATTTTGAAACGGAATATAAATATTTAAAAGCCGTAATCGAGGGCGGTCTGGAGAAAAAACCGGATAATATTTTAATCTATGCGACGTCAAACCGCAGACATCTGATCCGGGAAAAATTTTCCGATAAGGCGGAACTCTCCGATGATCTGCACAATAACGATACGGTTCAGGAAAAACTGTCCTTGGCGGCAAGATTCGGCGTGCAGATTTATTTTGGGGCGCCGGATAAAAAAGAATTTCAGACGATTGTTGCATCGCTTGCAGACAGGCACGGGATCTGCATGGAACAGGAGACACTTTTGCAGAAGGCAAACCAATGGGAGATTAGCCACGGAGGGCGTTCCGGAAGAACGGCGCAGCAGTTTATCGACGATCTATTGGGGAAGGAGGAGAGAACATGAAAATTTTTGCAGCAATATATATCGGTTCTCATGAGGTGAGTTTAAAAATTTTTGAACTCGCCGCAAGGAAACCGATTCGTGAAATCGATTATATCCGGGCAAGAGTAGAGAGCGGAAAAGATTCTTACCAGAAAGGATATATCGGTTCGGAACTGGTAGAGGAGCTTGGCAGCATTCTGACCGGATACAAAAAGATCATGGAGGGGTACCGGGCAGACGCCTATACGGCGTATGCCAGCGGCGTATTCCGCGATGTGAAAAACGAGCTGTTTGTATTGGACCAGCTGTATATTCGGACCGGCATCCGTATTCAGGTGCCAAGCAATTCGGAACATCGTTTTATCGGCTATAAATCTGTAGCGTTTCGGGAAGAATTTGACGAGATGACCAAGCAGGGGACGGCGGTTGTCGATATCGGGGGCGGCAATCTGCAGGTAACGCTGTTTGCGGACGGGAGAGTCGTTACGACGCAGCATATGGTACTGGGGACGATGCGTCTTAGGGAACAGTTATCCGGAATCCGGCAGGCGGTCGCTCATTATGAGAATCAGATCGAAGAGCTGGTGAACAAAGACCTGGAAGTATTTAAATCCCTGTATTTAAAAGATAATAAAATAAAATCCGTGATTTTCATGGGGGATTACATTATGGATCTGATGAAAAAAGTGGAGAAAAAGGGCAATAAGATTATGGCGGCTGAAAAATTTGTCAAGGCGATGCGCAAATTATATAAGAAAAATGCCGAGCAGATCGCATCCGAACTGGATCTCTCCCATGAAAACGATCCGCTTTTGATTCTTTATATTGTGCTCTACACCAGAATTACCGAAGAACTCAACGCAGAAGAAATCTGGGCGCCGGGGGTCAATGTCAGCGACGGTATGGCGTATGATTATGCAGAGCGCCATAAGATTATCCGTTCGACGCACAATTTTGACGAAGATATTCTTTCGGCAGCCAAGCAGTTATCCAAACGCTACGAGGGATTTTCTCCCCATATCGACGCATTGACGAGTATGTCGGTTCTGGTATTTGACGCCATGAAAAAGGTGCACGGCATGGGCAGGCGTGAGCGCATTCTTTTGCAGACGGCGGCGATTCTGCATGACTGCGGAAAATATGTCAGTCTGGCGCACGGTCCGGAATGCGCGTACCATATCATTATGGAATCCGAAATCATCGGTTTGACGCATTTAGAAAGGCAGATCGTTGCCTGCGCGGTCTTTTATAATACATATCCGCTGGAGGATTACGAGGAATTGGCAGACAGGCTCGATCAAAACAGTTATATGACGGTGGCAAAGCTTTCCGCTATTTTACGGGTGTCCAATGCGATGGACCGCAGTCATAAACAGAAATTCAAAAATGTAAAGGCTTCCGTCCGGGGAAAACAGCTTGTCATTACGATCGAGTCCATGGATAACATTATTCTGGAAAAGGGGCTCTTTGCCGTGAAATCCGAGTTTTTTGAACGTGTATTCGGCATGAAGCCTGTGATAAAAGAAAAAAGAATCTATAATTAGAGGTGGAACAAATGGAAAAAGAAAAAACGTTTACAAATCCGGAGCATTATGAAAACAGGGAATTAAGCTGGCTGAAATTTAACGGACGCGTATTAAACGAGGCGCGTGATAAAAATATTCCGCTACTGGAACGGCTGAAATTTATCGGTATTACTTCTTCTAACCTGGATGAGTTTTTTATGGTACGTGTGGCGTCGTTAAAGGACATGGTACATGCTGGGTATAAGAAAAAAGATATTGCCGGGATGACGGCGTTCGAGCAGCTTGAAGCGATCAATATAAAAACGAGGGCGTTGGTTGACACACAGTACGCAACGTACAACCGTTCTCTGATTCCTCTTTTGAAAGCGAGAAATATTGAGATCGTCAATGATTATGAGACTTTAAACGAAGAGCAGACGGCGTTTGCCGACGCATATTTTGAAGAAACGGTGTATCCGGTTTTAACGCCGATGGCGGTGGACGCTTCCCGTCCGTTTCCGCTGATTCTCAATAAAAGTTTAAATCTTGCAGCATTAATTAAGCGGAAAGGAAACGACGGAAAAGAGATTGAATTTGCAACGGTACAGGTGCCGTCCGTACTGCCCAGGATTGTGGAAATTCCTTCCAGAGAGGAGGGCGGACGTACGTTTTTACTGCTCGAGCAGATGATCAAGCGTCACATTTCCAAATTGTTTTTAAATTTTAAAGTTGTGTGCGCGTTTCCTTACCGGATCATGCGGAATGCCGACCTACCGATTGACGAAGAAGAAGCGGAGGATTTGTTAAAAGAAATTCAGAAGCAATTAAAGAAAAGGCAGTGGGGGGAAGTGATCCGATTAGAGGTCGAAGAGGGGACTGACGAGAAGCTGCTTTCCATTTTAAAAAAGGAGCTGCATGTAAAAGAAGAAGATATTTACGAGATCAACGGACCGATCGACCTTACGTTTGTGATGAAATTGTATGATCTTGCCGGCTGCGATGATTTAAGATATAAGAAGTACCAGCCGCAGCGCGTTCCCAAGATCGAACCGGGAGAAGATATTTTTGCCGCGATCCGGGCAGGCGATATCCTGATGCATCATCCGTATCAGACGTTTGACCCGGTTGTGGATTTTATCCGTCAGGCATCTGCGGATCCCGAGGTACTTGCCATTAAACAGACGCTTTACCGTGTGAGCGGGAATTCCCCGATTATCGCTTCTTTAGCGCAGGCAGCGGAAAACGGCAAACAGGTTACCGTGCTGGTGGAATTAAAAGCGCGTTTTGACGAGGAACATAATATTGTCTGGGCAAAGAAACTAGAGCAGGCGGGATGTCATGTCATATACGGCCTGATGGGACTAAAAACACATAGTAAAATTGCGCTTGTCGTCCGCAGGGAAGAAGACGGCATCCGCAGGTATGTTCACCTTGGGACGGGAAATTATAACGATTCGACGGCAAAACTGTATACCGACTGCGGTATTTTTACCTGTTCGGAAGCGATCGGCGAGGACGCCACCGCAGTGTTTAATATGCTTTCTGGCTATTCGGAACCGCCGAGCTGGAACCGGCTGGTAGTAGCGCCGATCTGGCTGCGCAAAAAGTTTTTAAAATTGATCGGCAGGGAGACAAAAAATGCAAAAGAAGGAAAAGAAGGGAAGATAGTTGCAAAAATGAATTCTCTTTGCGATAAAGAGATCATTGCGGCTTTGTATGAAGCTTCCGCGGCGGGAGTAAAAATCGATCTGATAATCCGCGGTATCTGCTGTCTTCGAACCGGGATACCGGGCATCAGCGAGCAGATCCGGGTGCGGTCCATCGTGGGAAATTTTTTAGAACACAGCCGGATTTTCTATTTTTACAACGACGGACAGCCGGAGTTTTATATGGGAAGCGCCGATTGGATGCCGCGTAATTTAGACCGCCGTGTGGAGATTCTCTTTCCGGTCGAAGATGAGGAAATACAAAAAAGCGTCTATCATATCCTGGAAGTCGAACTTATGGATAATGTGAAAGCGCATATTCTCGGTCAGGACGGAGAATATGAAAAAATAGACAAACGCGGAAAAGTTCTGGTCGATTCCCAGGATCAGTTCTGCAAAGAAGCGAAAGTAAAAAAGGCAAAAGATAAAGGGAAATATAAAGAGCGGGTATTTATTCCCGTCGAACCGGTCTAGTACAGGTGAAAGGAGAACATGACGTATGCCAGACGGAAGGATCTTGTTTACGGATTTGGACGGAACGCTGCTGACGGATGACCGGATGGTTTCGGAGGGAAACCGGCGGGCGATTGCAGACGCTTTGGAACGGGGAAATTATATTGCGGCAGCGACCGGAAGGGCAGTAAACAGTGCCAAGATGATTATGGAAGAGCTTGGGCTGACGCTGCCGGGCTGTTATATGATTGCGTTTAACGGGTCTGTTTTATATGACTGTTATGAGAAGCGGATTCTGCAGCAGGAGACCATACCCGTTCCCGATGTGTGCAGATTGTTTGAAGCGGCGCATCATGCCGGTATTTATATCCAGACATATAATAGAAACGAGATATTGACGGAACGTAAGACAAAAGAACTGGACTATTATGCCGAAATGTCGGGATTAACTTACCGGCTTATGCCGGATCTTGGCCATGAGACGTTAAAAGAGGCTTATAAAGTTCTTCTGATTTACCAAAACGGCAGAGAAGTCTTGGAGGCATTTCAGAAAGAGAATGAACACTGGGCAAAAGAACGGCTGAACAGCTTTTTTTCCAGCAGCGAGTTTTTGGAATATACGCCGGCAGGCGTCAGTAAAGGATCTGCCGTACGCAATCTCTGCCAGTATCTTGGTATTCCGCTGGAACATGCGGTTGCAGTCGGAGATGAATGGAACGATATTTCCATGATACAGGCAGCGGGGATCGGCGCAGCCGTAAAGAATGCGGTGGATGCGGTCAAAGAAGCCGCAGACTATGTGACGCAGCGCGACCATAACCTGGATGCGGTTGCGGAAGTGATCGATCGGTTTTTGCTGTAAAAATACTTGGAATACCCGAAGCGGACAGAAACAAGCATGGTTCATTTCTTCTGTATATAGTCCTTCTATATATAAAATTAAAATTGACAAAACGGTCCGGCAATGGTGCATGACACATTGCCGGACCGTTTTGTCAATGATGGGAACGGTTACCGCAGATTTTCTAAAAATTCGTAAGGAACGCGTAACGATCCCATACCGCTGCCCAGACGGATATGGGGTTTGTTGCTTCCGTGAAAATCGGAGCCGCCGGAGAGCTTTAAGCCGTATTCGGCAGCCAGACGCTTGATATAGCGTTCGTCTTCCGGCTGATACGAGGAATAAAGGGCTTCGATGCCGTCTAAGCCGCATGCCACGCAATCCTCGATGAGTTCTCTTAACCTTTGGTCGCTCATATGGTAAAGGACGGGGTGTGCCAGAATGGCTTTTCCGCCGGCATGATGGATCAGCTCAACGGCTTTCTGCGGAGAAATTTTTTCTCTTGGGATGCAGCAGGGGCAGCCGTCTCCGATGTATTTTTCAAATGCTTCCGAGATGGATTTGATATAGCCTTTGTCCAATAAAAATCTGGCAACGTGCGCTCTTGTTAAGACTGCATCCGGAAACATCACCCGCAGAGCCTCTTCTGAAATATCAAATCCGAATTCGTTTAATTTCTGGTACATTTTTTTGTTGCGGTTGTCCCGGTTGTCCCGAAAGCGGGCCAGATGTTCCAGAAGTTTCGGGTTCGTTTCATCCAGAAAAAGCCCTACCATATGGACTTCTTTTTCTTTATATTCCGTAGAAAGTTCAACGCCCGGGATCAATTCCATACCGGCGTCATCTGCCGCAGCTTTTGCTTCGGCGATTCCGTCTACCGTATCATGGTCAGTCAGGGCAAATGCAGAAAGGGATGCCTGTTTTGCCTCCGATACCAGTTCGGTCGGCGTGAGCGTGCCGTCTGAAGCGGCAGAGTGTACGTGTAAATCTATGATTCTGTTATCCATTTGAACATAGTCCTCCTGTTTTTCTATATTTTTCAGTATAAAGGAATTGTCTTCTGATTTCAATAAGAAAAGAAATATTGCAGGGAAACCAGTAAAATAAAATCCATCAAATTGCGTGTTCGCTCTGGGGCAGACTGCAGTTTGGGCAGCCGCTGGCGCCGGTTGGACACACAAAAGAGAAAGGATGGATAAAAATGAGTATTACCTATGGTTATGCACGCGTAAGTTCAAGAGAACAAAATGAGGACAGGCAGATGATTGCGTTTGATGAAGCGAATGTGCCGAAGGAAAATATCTTTGTGGACAAACAGTCCGGAAAAGACTTTAACCGGCCGAAATATCGGAGACTTTTGAGACGCCTGAAAGTGGACGACGTGCTCTTTGTCAAAAGTATCGATCGTCTGGGCAGGGATTACGCCGAAATACTGGAGCAGTGGAGGATACTGACAAAAGAGAAGAAAATTGATATTGTGGTCATCGATATGCCGCTTTTGGATACCAGAAGGGGCAAGGATCTGATGGGGACATTTTTGAGTGATATCGTTCTTCAGGTACTTTCGTTTGTCGCCGAAAATGAACGGAAAAATATCCGTCAAAGGCAGAAAGAAGGAATCGAAGCCGCCAAATTAAGAGGCGTGCAGTTCGGCAGACCCCTAAAGCCGATGCCGGAAAATTTCAGGCATATTTACGATCGGTGGATAGGAAAGGAGATTACCGGAGAAGAAGCGGCGCAGCTGTGCAATGTTGCAAGGGCTACGTTTTACCGGAAAGTAAGGGAGTGGGAAGGAGAGTTTTGAAGATACTGTATTGAACACATAGAAAAAGCGGCGTCCGAATATCTGATTCGACGCCGCTTTTAAATTATGCTGTCCATGGGATTTTACCTCCGATTTTCTTTCCTTAAGCGAAATTCTGAAAATGAATTTTGATCCTCTGTTCTCCATGAACCTTTTGAACTGGAACCATATCTGAATATAGCAACTGATCCTCTGTCCTTTTTGTCTTTTTATCTTTCATGGTTTCCTGTTTCTGCGTTCATTTCTGGAATATTGCTTTGGAATTATGTACCTTTGTTCAGGATTTTTTGGGGTAGTTCGTTATGTTTTCACTGGACTGTACCTCCGTCTTTGGATTTGTGTTTCTTGTTTTTGATAAATTTATTGTATCTGAAAAATGCCTATTTGTCAATGCAAAAATCGAAAATTATTAATAAGAAATATTTATAACTGAAATAATATTCATAAATATCAAAAAATTCAGACAATAAAAGCGGAAGTTCCATATAAAATCAGTCTATACAAGAGGTGGGTTTTGTGGTATGATGCATCTAGTAATAAAAACTACATAAAATAGAAAAGATTGACACAAAACATAGAGATTAAATTTGGAGGGACATTCATGTATAAAATTATCATTGACAGCTGCGGGGAATTAACGGAAGAATTAAAAGCAGACGGACATTTTGTAAATGTCGCGTTGGAGATGGAAGTGAACGGTTATCGTGTAGTTGACGACGAAACGTTTAACCAGAAAGATTTTTTAAAACGTGTGAAGGAGAGTCCCGTCGGACCCAAATCTTCCTGCCCGTCTCCGGAATGTTATAAGGAGCAGTTTTTGGGAGATGCAAAACGGATTTATATCGTAACGTTATCAAAAGAACTCAGCGGTTCTTATAACAGCGCGCAGCTTGCAAAGCAGCTGTTTGAAGAAGAATACGGCGAAGGAACGAAGCAGATTTATATTTTTAATTCCAGATCCGCCTCTGTGGGGGAAACGTTGATCGGTATGAAAGTGCAGGAATGTGAAACCGCCGGCATGAGTTTTGAAGAGACGGTGGAACAGACGGAAGCATACATTGCGGGACAGAATACGTATTTTGTATTGGAAACGTTAGAAACGCTGCGCAAGAACGGCAGGCTCAGCAATTTAAAAGCATTTGTAGCGAATGCGTTAAATATCAAGCCTGTTATGGGAGCTACGCCGGACGGCCTGATCTGTCAGCTTGGGCAGGCAAGGGGGATGCATAAGGCGCTTAAAAAGATGGTGGAAGAGATGTTATCCGGACTCAAAGAGCCGGAACGAAAGGTACTTGCGATTTCCCACTGCAATTGTCCGGAACGTGCACACGAGGTAAAAGAAGAAGTGGAACGTTCGGTTCGGTTTCAAAAGATCGTCGTTGTGGATACGGCAGGGATCAGCAGTATGTATGCCAATGACGGCGGCGTGATTATGGCGGTTTAAGATGGATGATCAAAATGTGATACGTACCATGGAACATAAGCGGAGGTTCGGCAGGCTGCCGGGCATAAAATTGAGTGAAACATTATTGGCTGCAGTAGGCAATCCCCAGAAGGGCGCTGCGTTTATCCATATCGCAGGAACGAACGGGAAAGGCTCTACCGCAGCCTTTCTGCGCGAAATCTGTACCCGGGCGGGGATTCGGACGGGATTATTTACATCGCCGCATCTGATCGATTTTACGGAACGGATTCAGGTAGATAAACATCAGATTCCCCTTTCCGACGCTGCCAGGCTCGGCAGGCGGCTGTTAGCGCTGCCCAAGGAGTTTGGAGCATCCATGTTTGACTACTGTCTGGCGATCGCCCTGCTTTATTTTAAAGAACAAAATTGCGGTCTTGTCATCCTGGAAACAGGGCTGGGGGGACGGCTGGATTCCACGAATGTGATTGAGGCTCCGCTTGTCAGCGTCATTACCAGGATCGGATATGATCATACGGATCTTTTAGGAGAAACGCTTGGGAAAATCGCCGCAGAAAAAGCCGGGATTTTGAAACGGGGAACGCGGGCGGTTCTTGGGGGTCAGACGGCGGAAGCTATGGAAGTGTTAAAGGAGCGTTTACACGAACTGTCGATTCCGTATCGGTGTGTAGAAACAGATCGGATTACTTCGGTTCCGGGAGGTTTCTGCTATCCGGGAGAGGAACCCTATCAAATGCAGATGCTTGGAGTGCATCAGCGGGAAAATGCGATGACAGCCGTTTTGGCGGCAAGGCAGTTACAGGAGCTTGGATATTCCATTACGGAAGAAGATCTGCACGGCGGGATTGCAGACACTATCTGGGCGGGCAGAATGGAACTGCTGAGCGAACAGCCGTTTTTGATGATTGACGGCGCACATAATACGGACGGAACCCGTGCATTGAAACAGAGCTTGATGACTTTGTATCCCGGGGAAAAATTTCATTTTGTCATAGGGGTTTTGGCAGATAAAGATTATGACGAGATGCTGGAAGAAATGCTCCCTTTGGCAGATAAAGTTACCGCGGTCACGCCCGAATCGGACCGGGCGCTTAAGGCGGAACATCTTTTGGATTATATGAACGCCCGCAAGATCCGGGCGGAGCAGAAGGAGAATTGGAGGGAAGTGTTTGCTCCGTTTTTGTCCGGTTTGGGAAGTGAGAACAGTCAGGAGAAGACGGTAGCGTTTGGTTCGCTGTATTTTATCGGAGAAATCAGAAAATTTTTCCAGTTATCCCTATAATTTATATAATAATTCTAATTGACCAATAATTTTTTGTAGAAACATAGAGAATACTATATATTGATTTTTTGTTGACGGAACATACTAGATATGGTAAAATCGTCTTACTTTCGTTAGGAAAAAGCATAATATGGAAGAATGTAAAGGAGAATTGGTTATGAAAATTATCAAGCGGAGCGGTACGGAAGAAGATTTTGATATTTCAAAAATAGAGACAGCCGTGTTAAAAGCCAATCAGTCTGTGATGGAGCAGGACCGCCTGACCGGCGGGCAGGTGCAAAAGATCTGCCGGGAGATAGAAGACATCTGCGGCAACATGGGACGGGCTTTGAATGTGGAAGAAATCCAGGATCTAGTGGAAAATGAAATTATGCAGCAGCAGGCATTTGCGGTTGCCCGCAATTATATTACTTACCGGTATAAAAGGGCGTTGGTCCGGAAAGCCAACTCTACGGATAAGCAGATTATGACGCTGCTGGAATGCGACAATGAAGAAGTAAAACAGGAAAATTCCAATAAAAACCCGACGGTCAACAGTGTACAGCGGGATTATATGGCAGGCGAAGTCAGCAAGGATATCACCCGGCGGTTTTTACTGCCGCAGGATATTGTGGAAGCGCATGAAAACGGAATCATCCATTTCCATGATTCGGATTATTTTGCGCAGCATATGCATAACTGCTGTCTGGTCAATCTGGAAAATATGCTGCAGAACGGAACGGTGATCAGCGGTACGATGATCGAAAAGCCGCATAGTTTTTCTACGGCGTGCAATATTGCAACGCAGATTATTGCACAGATTGCAAGTTCCCAGTACGGCGGACAGAGTATTTCGCTGTCTCATTTGGCGCCGTTTGTAGATGTCAGCCGCCACCGGTTCCGCAGGGAGGTCCGGAAAGAATTTGAATCTGCGGGAATTACTTTGAATGAAGAGCAGTTAAACAGCGTTGCAGAGTCCAGGGTATTGGAAGAGATCAACCGCGGCGTGCAGATGATCCAGTATCAGGTCATTACACTGATGACGACGAACGGACAGGCCCCGTTTGTTACGGTATTTATGTATCTCAACGAGGTGCCGGAAGGCAGGACAAGAGACGATCTTGCCCTTGTGATCGAGGAAGTCTTAAAACAGCGGATCAACGGCGTGAAAAATGAGGCGGGCGTCTATATTACGCCGGCATTTCCGAAACTGATCTATGTGCTGGAAGAAGACAATATTACAGAGGGCAGCAAATACTGGAAGCTGACAAAACTTGCGGCGGAATGTACGGCAAGGAGAATGGTGCCCGATTATATTTCCGAAAAAGTCATGCGGGAATTAAAAGACGGGAACTGCTATCCCTGTATGGGATGCCGTTCGTTTCTAAATTTATATAAAAACGAAACGGGCAAATACCAATTTTACGGACGATTTAATCAGGGCGTCGTGACGTTGAATCTGGTAGATGCTGCCTGCAGCAGCGGAGGAGATATGGAGCGTTTCTGGGAAGTTTTGGACGAACGTCTTGCGCTTTGTAAGCGGGCGCTGATGTGCCGTCATAACCGGCTGAAAGGAACGCCTTCGGATGTTGCTCCGATTCTCTGGCAGGACGGAGCTTTAGGCAGGCTGAAAAAGGGAGAGCCGATCGATCCGCTCTTATACGGCGGCTATTCTTCGATTTCTCTGGGATATGCGGGACTTAGCGAATGTACGTATTATATGACGGGCAAATCCCACACCGATCCGGCAGCGACACCGTTTGCCCTGGCGGTCATGCAGCGTTTAAATGATGCCTGCGAACAGTGGAAGGAAGAGACGAATATCGGTTTCAGTGTATACGGCACTCCGTTAGAATCTACGACTTATAAGTTTGCCAAATGCCTGCAGAAGCGGTTTGGCATGATTCCGGGAGTAACGGATAAAAACTATATCACCAACAGCTACCATGTGCATGTCAGCGAAGAGATCGACGCGTTTGCCAAGCTGAAGTTTGAAGCGCAGTTTCAGAAGCTTTCCCCCGGCGGGGCGATCAGCTATGTGGAAGTACCGAATATGACGGGGAATCTGGATGCGGTTCTTTCTGTGATGCAGTATATCTATGATAACATTATGTATGCGGAGTTAAACACAAAAAGCGATTTCTGTCAGATCTGCGGATATGACGGCGAGATTAAAATTGCAACGGACGATCACGGCAAGCTGGTATGGGAATGTCCGAACTGCGGCAACCGGAATCAGGATAAAATGAACGTGGCAAGGCGGACCTGCGGCTATATCGGGACGCAGTTTTGGAATCAGGGAAGAACACAGGAGATCAAAGACCGGGTGCTGCATCTATGAATTATTCTGCGATCAAATATTGTGACATTGCAAACGGGACAGGAGTTCGTACCGTGCTCTTTGTCTCGGGCTGCAGAAACTGCTGTAAAGGCTGTTTCCAGCCGGAGACATGGGATTTTTCCTATGGACAGCCTTTTACCCGGGAAGTGGAAGATGTACTGATCGAGTCTTTGCAGCCTTCTTATATCAAGGGACTTACGCTGCTGGGCGGCGATCCGATGGAACCGGAAAATCAGGCGGCGCTTCTGCCGTTTTTGCGGCGCGTAAAAAAATTGTGTCCCGAAAAGGATATCTGGGCATATACGGGATATGTATTGGACCGGGATCTGGTTTCGGAAGGAATGTGTGAAACGCAGTATACGCAGGAGATACTTTCTTATATTGATGTGTTGGTTGACGGACCGTTTCTGGAAGAAGAATACAGTATTATGCTGAAATTTAAAGGATCTGCCAATCAGCGCGTAATCGATTGTAAGCATTATGCAGCAACCGGAAAGATCGTGGAATTGTTTTAGGTCCGATGCATAAAAATAGGAAAAAATTGTCAGAACATATTTTTTTCATATTTTAATCAAAAACAGAACATAATTAAGGATTACACTACTCCATGTAAACGAAACAAAAGCATGTAATGTGTGAAAATAAGTAAAGTGGAAGGAGTAATTTTTATGAGTAAACATGGCTTTTTTGCAAAATTGACGAAATGTGCGGCATTGGCGCTTGTATTTGGTGTTGTAGGAGGCACGGCGTTTTCCGGAGCAAATTATTTTCTGGGGAGCAGGGTGATAAAGAATGAGACGGACGGGGAACAGGAGGCAGTCAGTTCTTCCAATATCCAGCCGACCAGCACGTCTGCGAATGTAAATACAACAGATATATCTGGCGTGGTAGAAGAAACGATGCCGTCTGTCGTAGCGATTACCGGTATGACGCAGCAGGAGATTATGAGTTTTTTCGGACAGGGAAGGACGATTGAAAGTGAGAGCAGCGGTTCCGGAATTTTGATCGATAAAGACGATAAGTATCTCTACGTAGCGACGAATAATCATGTTGTAGAAAATACAGATGCACTGACCGTACAGTTTTCCGATGAGACGACTGCTCCCGCAACGGTACGCGGGACAGCTCCATCCAATGACTTGGCAGTGATTCAGATTGCACTGTCAGATTTGTCGGAAGAGACGCTGAACCATGTGAAAATAGCCGTAACCGGCGACTCGGACGCTCTTTCGGTAGGCGACCCTGCGATAGCGATCGGAAATGCTCTGGGGTACGGGCAGTCTGTGACGACAGGAGTCATCAGCGCCTTGGGCAGGGAAGTTACATTTCAAAACGAAGCAACGGGAGAAACTATTTCCAGCCGCCTGATTCAGACGGATGCGGCGATTAATCCCGGCAACAGCGGCGGTGCCCTGATCAATACAAAGGGCGAGCTGATCGGTATCAATTCTTCCAAGTATTCCGAAACAAGTGTAGAAGGAATGGGATTTGCGATTCCAATGGCAACGGCGGGACCGATTCTGGAAGATTTGATCGCAAACGGAAAAACGACAACAACCGGAAGTCCGTATATCGGAATCTACGGCGCAGATGTGACAGAAGAAGTGTTCCGGCAGTATAATATGCCCGCAGGCGTTTATGTGACGCGGGTCGTGGAAGGCAGCGGGGCAGAAGCAGCGGGGATTACCGCGGGTAATATCGTTACGAAAATCGACGATAAAAAAGTAACGTCAATGGATGAACTGAAATCTGCACTCAGCGCATTTAAAGTGGGAGATACCGTAACAGTGACGGTTCAGGTATTTAATAACGGAGCCTACGAAGAAAAAGAGATTCCGGTTACATTAACGGCACAAAATGATTGACACGGATGCAAATAGATGTTAGACTGTTTTTGCAGAAGAAGGTCTGCCGAAAAAAGGCAGACTTTCTCTTACAGCATATATCATATTAAACATATAGGAAAAATATAAATATAAACGAGAAAGAAAAGAGGGGATTATAATGGGACAGTTGGTATATTTGGACAATGCGGCGACCACGCAGCTTCATCCGGACGTATGGAAAGAAATGACGCCGTATTTTACAGAATTTTATGGAAATCCGTCGAGTATTTATCGCTTTGCCCAAACAAGCAGCCAGGCAGTCGAGAATGCCAGGGAAGAGATTGCGGCGATGATTGGGGCGAAGCCATCCGAAATCTATTTTACCGGAGGCGGGAGCGAGTCGGATAACTGGGCGTTAAAGATCATTGCAGAGACGTATCGGTCAAAGGGAAATCATATCATCACTTCGAGCATAGAACACCATGCCGTTTTGCATACATGTCAATATTTGGAAAAGCAGGGATTTGACGTGACGTATCTTTCGGTAAACGAGCAGGGAATCATCGATTTGGATCAGCTGAAACAATCGATTCGTCCGGATACGATTCTTATTTCGATTATGGCTGCAAATAATGAAATCGGAACGATTCAGCCCATTGCCGGGATCGGACAGATCGCAAAGGAATTCGGCGTTTTCTTCCATACGGATGCGGTACAGGCATTCGGTCATATTCCTCTTAATGCGGAAGAAATGAACATTGATCTGATGAGCGCAAGCGCCCATAAAATCCACGGACCGAAAGGCGTCGGATTTTTATATGTGAGAACATCGGTAAAACTTCCTCCGCTGATTCATGGCGGAGCACAGGAGAGAGGGAAACGCGCAGGTACGCATAATGTGCCTGGTATTGTTGGATTTGCTGCAGCGGCAAAACGTGCAGCCGATCACATGAAAGAGACGATAGAATACGAGAGCGGACTGCGGGATTATCTGATCGAAAGGATTGAGAATGAGATTCCTTTTTCTGTCTTAAACGGAGACCGGATCCGGCGCCTGCCGCATCATGTACATTTTTGTTTTCGATTTATTGAAGGAGAATCCATGCTGATTCTTTTGGATGAAGCGGGGATCTGCGCTTCCAGCGGTTCCGCATGTACATCGGGATCCCTAGACCCTTCGCACGTGCTGCTTGCCATCGGAAGGCCTCATGAACTTGCGCATGGTTCTCTGCGCCTGACGCTGTCGGAGCAGACGACAAAGGAAGAGCTGGATTATGTGGTAGAGGAATTAAAAAAGACCATCCAACGTCTCCGCAGCATGTCCCCGCTGTATGAAGATTACCTTAAATCTGCCGAACGGCATAAAGGCATCCTTTAGGGTTACCTTAAATCTGCCGAACGGCATAAAGGTATCCTTTGCAAAGTAAATGAATGATAGGAGAAGAACATTATGTATAGTGAAAAGGTTATGGATCATTTTAAAAATCCGAGAAATATGGGAGAAATCGAACATCCGAAGGGAGTCGGAACAGTAGGAAACGCAAAATGCGGAGATATTATGCGGATGTATCTGGATATTGATGAAAACGGCGTAATACGTGAAGCAAAGTTTAAAACGTTTGGCTGCGGAGCCGCCGTGGCGACAAGCAGCATGGCAACGGAGCTTGTGACCGGAAAAACCGTTCAGGAAGCCCTTTTGGTCACAAACAAGGCGGTTATGGAAGCACTGGACGGTCTTCCTCCGGTAAAAGTGCACTGTTCGCTTTTGGCAGAAGAGGCGATTCATGCGGCGCTTTGGGATTATGCCCAAAAACAGGGAATTCAAGTGGAAGGATTGAAAGAACCGGCGGCGGATATTCATGAGATTCATAAAGATGAGTAGGATGGAAATGGTTTAAGAAACCTGCGGCTAAGCAAAAATATGCTTTAATTAGCCGCAGGTCAGCCGTTTTGTATTTAACAAGGAATGGCGTTAGAATGCTCTGTCTTTTACGCAATTTTCGTTTTCATTTCTGCAAATTCTTTTTCCAGAAATTCGACTCTTGATCTTAAATCAGATACCTGTACTTCATATAAAATAGATTTATCCTGTACCCGAATTGCTTGATTAAGCTTGTCAACTAAATTGATGTGATTTTCGGCAAGCAGCTGAATGTTATGGTTAGTTACATTTTCGAGAGTTAATTCAACGGATGTGACGCGTTGTTCCAGTTTTTCAACACGGTCATTTAAGAGCTGGATATCCTGTTTCATATTTTGGATATCCTGTTTCATATTTTGGATATCCTGTTTCATGTTTTGGATATCCTGCTTCATGTTTAGAATATCAGCTTTCATGATATTCATGTCTGTTTTCATACTTTGTATATCCGCTTTTACCGTCTGCATATCGTCCCGCAGAGGCTGGATCAGGCTGCTGATTGCCTGTAAATCTTCAGGTGTTAATGCCATGGGCTTCACTCCTTTCAGGCTGAACGATGAGGTGTGCTTTGTATTATAGCATGAAAGGAATGCAAAGTCCAAAGAAAAGATTACTAAAAATTCTGTA